>JAHITJ010000198.1 GCA_018817795.1 Myxococcota bacterium
CAGGGGCCGTAGATCTCGGCGTACCGGATGCTGGCCACGTCGTTGGAGGTCTGCACGAAGGCAGAGATGGAGGTACCCGGCGGGGTGGTGCCGTTCCAGCGGACCTCGTACCAGGTCGGCGGCAGCTCGCTGTCAGGGCACGAGGTGAACGTGTACGAGAACGTTCCCTGGGGCCGAGTGAAGTTGCGCAGGCCGTAGCCGGTGAAGTCGGAGTAGGTGTACGGGTTGGTGCCCACCGGGACGGTGGTGATGTTGCCCGTGGCGTTGCCGGCCGCGTCGAGCTCGATGCGGTTGGCCGTGGACGTGTCGTGGCTGACGCCCCAGACATGCCCGTCGAAGTCGATGCCAGAGCCGCGCATGTTGCCGCCAAACGAGGTCGGGTTCATCTGGGTGGTGACCGAGGCGTCATGGGCGCCGTCGGCGATGCTCTGCGGGATTCGCGCGATGAAGCCGTTGTTGTTGGCGACCCAGATGAAGCCGCGCAGGTCTGCCGAGATGCCGCCGGTGTAGGCGCCGTACTCGATCATCGTCCAGGTGCCGGCGCCCAGCTCGGTGAAGTACGTGGGATCGGAGCGGTCCAGGCGGTGCGGATGATAGCGGTAGACGCGGTTGGAGTTCCAGCCGCCGTACCAGATGTTGTTCTCGCTGTCGGTGGTGAGGCCGTACATCGCGTGGGTGCCGCCGAACGCCTCGGAGGTCGCGATGGTGCGGCCCACCGGATGGGAGGGGTTGACCGTGTCGATGTAGGTCGTCAGGCCCCAGGAACTGACCCACAGGATGCCGTCGCCGTCGACGGTGCAGCCGTAGCAGTTGATGTTGGACGGGACCAGCGTGAAGCCCATGAACTCGCCGGTCATGCCGTTGATCTGGTAGAACACGTTCTGCGTGCCCGACTGCGGGTTGCTGCCGTGGATCTGGTAGGTGGCCACCCACACGTTGGAGGCGCCCACGTCCGAGGAGCCCTTGTCCAGACACACGCAGCGTCCCAGCTGGTTGTTCATGCCGTAGTTGGTCGTCAGCATCACGCACTCGTCGTCGAGTCCGTAGAACTCGGGCTCGGACAGGCCGTTGGTGCAGATGGTGCCGAAGTTGTCGGGGGAGCCGTTGGCGTCGCAGTCGGTGGTGATGATGCCGTTGTTGTCGCGATCGGCCGAGGTCTGGATGATGCCGTCACCGTTGCGGTCGATGCAGTTGCCGACGTTGTTGGAGATCTTGGTCGTGGAACCCTGGCCGCCGAAGGCGCGGTTGGCCACCCACACGTCGAAGTTGAAGTCCACGGCCGTGCGCGAAGGGCTGTTGGCGATCAACTGCACGGCGGTGCCGTAGGTGTCGAGGCAGGAGCCGCTCTGATAGTAGGCCAGCGGACGCGAGAAGCAGGTGACGGAGAAGTAGCGCGCGACCTCGCGCATGGTACGGGTGTCAACCTTGGAGACCGTGCCGACGCTCAGGTCGTTGGTGTTGGCGATCCATAAATAATAGAAACTGTCGCTGGACTGCGTGATGACGATGTCGCCGTTGGGATCGCGGCCGACGCCCTCGGTGTTCACGTTCGGATCCTCACCGTCGAGGGGCAGCGGGTCCGTGCCGAATTCGACCGTCCCGCAAAGGGTCGAGCAGTTGCCGCAGGCGTTGATCACGCCCTCGTCGGTCTGGTCGTTGCAGTTGTCGTCGACGTTGTTGCACACCTCGGGCCGTCCGGGATGCACGTTCGGGTTGTCGTCGTTGCAGTCGGGGCCTGCGGGACACCCGGGGCCGTATCCGTCTTCGTCGAGGTCGGTGCCTCCCACGCAGACGGGCACCGGGACGTCGGTGTCGCCGTCCCCCTGGACGTCAGGCTGGGGTTTCTGGTAGACGCCAGCCTCACCGCTGCAGGCAACAAACAAGTAAAACAGGCAAAGGGCCGCTGACAAATGGAAAAAACGTTTCATGGCTACCTCCCGACCGGTGAACTCTGGTAGTGTACCCGGAAGCCCTCTGCAGTTCAAGGCGGGAAGCCGATTTTCTGGATATTACTAACGACCGCGCGTGCGCTTGGAGCGGGCTATTTTCACATTGTCCCTCCGGCGGGCGGTCACGACCTTCCATACGCGGTTGATCGACGGACTCCCGCTCGTGGGATGGTTCTTCACCCATCGGGAGGCGGCGTGCTGGCTCTCGACGAGGACGGTCCGGTGGGGACGCGAGGCCTTCTCCCCGGTGCCGTAGACCGAGACATGAAAATGATCCTGGTGCTCGCGGTCCGAGTCCGGCGTGAGGATGGCGCTGAAAAAATGGCTCTCGTCGAGGTCGCAGGCGAGCTGGCGCAGGATGCGGCCGGCCCGGGTCTTGGGGGATCCTTCGCAGGTGGAGCCGCTGCCCAGCCCCTTTTCGTAGTCCGAGTCAACCGAATAGTAGGATCCGTCCTCGAGCTTGACCCCGTAGATGTCCATCGCCAGGCCCGAGGCGTGCAATGACAGGCGGTTGGTGTTCTTCACGAGGCGATAGGAGTAGAACAGCCCGGCGATGACCTTGGAAATGGACCCGTTGGCGGAGAAGATCGGGTACGACCGGTACAGCGCAAGCGCCATCCTGCAGTCCAGGTGAGGCTTGGCCACCAGGTTGCCGTTCATGAACTGGAGCTTGCCGATCTTGCCGTCGACGATGGTCACCGGCGTCTGGATCCCGGTGGCGGCGGGACCGATCTTGAAGTTTACACCGGCGGTGCGCAGTTCACTGAGACAGCGCTTGTCGGGCTGTGGCTTGGCGGCAGAGACCGCAGCTGGGAGTCCTAGTATAAATAGCAAAAAGAGGCCGAGTGTAGATAAAGCGCGCAAACCCATGGCAGAACCTGTATAGTCGGAAACAGGAGTCGATTCAACCCAAGTTTTTCGTCGTGAACATTGCGTTCAACGCCAAAAATGGGTAAGAAAAAATGCACTGGCATTCCGGCCGCCCGACCGGAGAAACCGGAAACGGCAGACAATAACGATGAAAAGAACGATTTTATTTACCGTCCTCTTCCTTTTTTCGGTTCTGTCGACGTTTTCCTGCAAGGAACGCTGTCCGCAACAACCCTGCGCCCGGGTGGATTCCACGGGGTTGAACCTGGTTCCGCCCGAGTTCGTCGAGCCCTGCCGCCCCGAACTGCTCTCCGTGCAGCAGAGCGGCGAAGGCATGTGGCCCTGGCAGGACCTGGCGCGGCTCGACGAGGTCGCGCTCAAGGCCCGCGGGTTGGAGCTGCCGTTGGCCGAGCTCTGGACGCCCGGGGCCGGCGGGCTGGCCCAGGCGGTGATCGGGCTGCGTGGCTGCACCGGCGCCTTCGTCTCGGACCAGGGCCTGCTGATCACGAACCACCACTGTGCGCTGGGGGCCATCCAGAAACTGTCGCGGCCCGATCAGAACCTGCTCGAGAACGGCTTCGTCGCGCGCAGCCGCTCCGCGGAACTTCCCGCTCCCGGGGTGGCGATCTGGGTGTTCAATTCGCAGCGGGACGTCACCGAAGAGATCTTCAGGGATCTGCCCGCCGGTGCGGCGGATCTGGACACGGCGTTGTACCTGCGCAAACGCGAGAAGGAGATCGTCACCGAGTGTGAGAAGACGCCCTCGGTGCGCTGCTCAATCTCCCGGGAGAACGACGGCCTCCGGTTCCACCTGATGGTGAGCACCGAGATCACCGACGTACGGCTGGTATTCGCGCCCCCGGAGAGCCTTGGTTCCTTCGGCGGCGAGGTCGACAACTGGCGGTGGCCGCGCCATTCCCTGGACTTCGCGCTGCTGCGCGCCTGGGTCGGCCCGGACGGCAAGCCCGCTCCCCATGATGCCAACAACATTCCCTTCACGCCGCCGCGGCACCTGACCGTTTCCACGACGGGGCCTGCCGTGGGCGATTTCATCATGGTCGCGGGCACGCCGTACCGCACCTCGCGATACCGCACCGCACAGGAGGTCCGGGAGGCCCATGAGTGGTTCTACCCGCATCGCGAGACGTTGTTCTCCCGCTGGATCTCGGTGCTGGAGAAGGCCAACGAACAGTTCCCGGAGGCCCGGATTCCCAACGCCACAGCCCTGCGTCGCCTGAGCAACGGCTTGATCAACGCCCGCGGCATGATCGAAGGAATCCAGAAGAACCGGGTCATCGCGCGCCGACTGTCGGAGGAGGAGACGCTGCGGACCTGGATCCGGAGCACCCATCATCCGGTGCCGGAGACGGCCCTCGATGAACTCAACGCGTTCCTCGACGGCGTCCCGAACAAGGAGCTGGACTTCCTGCTCTCCCAGATGCAGAACGGCGTCTCGGCCTTCTCGGCGGCCTACCTGCTCGTCAAGTGGGCCCATGAACGCGGGCTGCCTGATCCGCAGCGCACCCCCGGCTGGCAGGAGCGCGACCGTGCGGGACTGCTCTCGCGGCTCAACGCCGCAGACCTGAGCTACCACGCCGCCTCGGACCGCATGGTGCTCTCGATGTTCCTTGACGAGTTCGACAGGCTCGCGCCCGAGCAGCGCCCTGCCTTCCACGTGCCCCCGGTCACCGACGAGGACAGGAAAAAGAGGGAGGACCAGCTGGACCTGATGTTCAGGACCACGACGGTGATGAGCCCCGCCGCCCGCGAGCCGTTGTTCTCCGCCACCTCCGAGATGCTGGCGCAGTCGCCCGATCCGATGATCCAGTTCGTGCTGGCCTGGTTCCCGCAGTTGCAGGACCTGGAGAAGCGCCAGCTCGTCACCGAGGGCGCGCTGCTGCGTCTGCGCCGGCCGTGGATGCAGGCCACCGTCGCCTTCCGCGGCCGCCTGTTCTATCCCGACGCCAACACCTCGCCCCGCGTGAGCTTCGCCACCGTGACCGGTTACTCCCCCGAGGACGGCACCTGGAACGTCCCCTTCTCCACCCTGCGCGGCATGCTCGCCAAACACCGCTCCAGGCCGCCGTTCTCCCTGCCTTCGGCGTTCCTCGAGGCGGCCCAGCAGGAGAACCAGGTCCCCTGGATGGACCCCCTCCTCGAGGACGTGCCGATCAACTTCCTGTCCAACGCCGACACCACCGGCGGCAACTCGGGCAGCCCGGTGCTCGACGGGAAGGGCCGGTTGATCGGGCTCAACTTCGACCGCGTCTACGAGAACATCGCTGGCGACTTCGGCTACAACCCGCTGCGCTCGCGCAACATCATGATCGACATCCGCGCGATCCTGTGGACGCTCGACCGCTTCGCCCAGGCGTTCGACCTCCTCACGGAGATGGGTGTGCGCAGGGCGGAGAAATAGTCGGGAGGTCGATCGCAGAAGTTCTTTATAGGATGGAGAAATCCGTCGCCCGTCCGCCTTCGTCCATCAGCACCCGGGTGACGACCCCGTTCTCCGGGACCGGGTTCTCCCAGAACGATTCCAGGCCGCGCCCGCGCAGGGCTCCGAACACCAGTTTCAACATTATGCCATGGGAGACCACTGCGATACGCTTATGGCCCTGGTCAAGAATCAACGCCAGCGCCTTCCGGGCACGCGCGCCCGCAACAGCGAAACTCTCACCATGAAAACTGGAGGGATCGTATGCGGTCGCATCGTGCCAGAGGTTGTGGAACTCCACCGGAAATCGTCGGCGAAATTCCCCAAGTTGCAAGCCCTCCATGCCGCCGAAGCCCATCTCGGCCAGCTCCTCGAGGTGCACGACTGGGACACCCCGGCCGACAAAGAGCAGATCGGCCGTCGCCCGCGCCCGGCCCATGGGACTCGAATAGCAGACGTCGAAGGCCATCGCCCGGAGGCTGACCGCCAGCCGGCGCGTCGCCTCGCGCCCCTCCGGGGTCAGGTCCGAATCAAGACTTCCCTGCATCCGCTTCTGAAGGTTCCATTCGGTGTTCGCGTGTCGGATGAAGTAGAATTCCCGCATTCCGCCTCCGGGCCAGAACATGCCATGTCCGGAGGATCAATGCAAACGCCGCATCGGACTCCCGGGTAGCAGGGCAATCGCAAGAAGTTTTCCATGAGAGGTTGAACATTTGTTTCTCGATTTCGATTTCGATTTCGATTTCGATTTCGGGGATCTTTTCATCGGTCGCGAACTGAGATGTCAAGACGAACTTCTTGCGGTCACCCTGGCGGCCAAAGCCAGGGCAAGAGCAGGGCAGTCGAGTTCTAACTCAATTTATAGCTGAAGGGTCCACTCCCCCCGAAATCGAAATCGAAATCGAAATCGGTCCAGAA
>JAHITJ010000199.1 GCA_018817795.1 Myxococcota bacterium
CAGGTCACGCCACCGTCGTCGCTGCGCGCGCCCTGCCAGTAGCCGGTGGCCACGACGGCGCCGTCGGCGCAGGCTGCCCCGTTGAGAAACTGGTAGCCGAAGTAGGGACTGTCGACCTCTCCGACCCTGGGTCCGTGGATCCATGTGGCGCCAGCATCCATGCTGCGGACCAACTGACCCTCGCCGATTCCGAGTCCCGTGCCGTCTTCGGTGAAACACAGATCCGTGAGCGTGCGGCCCGGAAAGGCCGAGGTCCCCGCGATGGTCACGCGTTCCCATGAATCCTGTGCCTGCCGCCTGAAAAGTCCGTTGCCGGTCCCGGCGGCGAACACCGTTCCGTCAGGTGCCGTCAGCACCGTCACCAGGGAAGCGGTGTCGACGAAGGTCTCGCGCTCCCAGGGCGAGGCCGGTGTTCCGGCCACCGGACGCTCACCACCATCGAAGAACGCAAACATCTCCGGATAGAAGAATCCGTATAATTCGTGTCCGCCGTCGAACTCCCGGACGAAGCGCCGCTCCGGCGCAAAGCCGATGGCGTCGAGCCGTCCCGTCAGATTGTAGTGGTAGGTGCGCATGTAGTCCCGGAAACCGGTGGCCAGATACACCCGGCCCAGATCCTGGAGCTGGTTGGCGATCCATAGTCCTCCTCCGACAAACCCGAAGCCCGCGAAGGGCGTGGCCCCGTCGGCCAGAGCGCGGGCGGTCTGGTTCGTGCCCGAGGAGAAGCCCATGAGATACAGGCGCTCTGGTGCCAGGTTCACGCGCCTGGACACGGCGGTCACCAACGCCGTGATGAACGCATGGTTGCGCTCCGTGTCCCCCTGATTCTGGTCCCAGCGATAAACGATCCAGTCGCCCTCCTGCGAGCTGCGCGAGCGGGGCCGCACCAGCACGAATCCGTATTCCTCGGCGGCCGCTTTGGCTGCGTCCAGACCGTAGGCCAGCTCAGGGAGCTCTCCGGCGGTGCCGTGCAGATCCATCAGCAGCGGGGAGGCTGTTGCATGATCGTAGCTGGAGGGGACATACATATAATAAAATCGAGTCTCCAGCTCCACCACGAGTTCCTGACCGAAAAACTCCCGCGTCGTCAGCGGGTCCCCGAACGTGCACGCCAAGTCGAGGGCCACAAACGCACCCTCGGCGCACACGCACTCGACTTCCCCCTCGGCAAACGGCGACGGGCGGCACTGCCCGGCCTCTCCGCAGTCCACGCCGGCGCAGGGATCCACGACCGCCTCACAGATGCCGGCGACGCAGACGAGCGCTTCAGTGTTGCAGGTGTCATCGGGGTGACATGACCCGCCGAGCTCGCCAACACCCGGCCCCAGGTTGTTGGTCTGTTTCTTCTCTTCGTCGCATCCGAAAAGTGCCAGCCACAAAGCCAGAACAAGCATCCAACCGCGTCGCATCGGGACCCCCTTGGATCGTTTCGTCTTCTCAGTGAATCGTGGGACAACCGGCGAAGTCAGCGCACAGGCCGGTATCGATGGCGGCCTGCCAGCAGATGCGCCCGGCGCCCCTGAAACAGCCGGCTGCGCCCGAGGTGTACATCTCGCAGTCGATGCTGCACTGGCTCAGGTCCCCGCCGTCACAGTCGGTGACGAGCAGGTCGCAGGCGCCGTCGCAGTAGGCGATGTCGTCAAAGGTCTGGCAGGCCATGCATTCCTCGAAGCCCGCACAGTCCGTGGCCGAGATCAGGCAGTCCTTGACATAGGGCTCCAGCGTGCCTTCGCACTTCGTCTCGCAGGTCTGCACGGTCGTGCCGAACACGAGCTCCTTGTCGGTGATGGTCTCGCAGGCCATCAGCGGAGTGCACAGCGCTTGACAGGCTGTAAGATTATTTAAGTTATTAATATTATTTACATTGTTAATATTGTTCGTATTATTTGTATTCTTTGAACCGTCATCACACGACGACGAGCCCAGAATCCCAAGTATGGACAAAAGAAAAAGTGTCTGTTTCATGACGATGGCCTCTCTTGGATGGCAGTATGAACCGGTTTTCATGGATTTGCAACGCCTGGACGACGATTTTTCCGTGCTGCCTAGGGTAATTCTCCATCAACTGCTTTCAAATCCAATATATTTATAAAAAGACTTTTTCAAAAATATCACTTCTCCATTTTCAGTCCAACGTGTAAACATGTCACAGGATGCAATTGGCCACCGGATACAAAGGAAACTCCCATGTATGACGATAATGTCCCCGACCTCCCCGAAGATGCGCCTGGCGAAAAGGTCGCCGACTCCGGCCCCCCTCCCCATCCCTGGTTTTCGATCTGGTTTCGGCCCCGGGCCACGATCCGTTACATCCTCGACGTGGACGATCCTCGAGGGATCTGGATGCTCCCGGTCATCGCCAGCCTGGCGGTCGTCTTCCTCCCGGAAAAGCACTTGTACGAGCTCGCCGAGGAGCTCGACTGGCCCCTGACCATCGGAATCCTGGGGCTGGCCAGCGCCACCGCGGGCGTGGCCGGACTGTATCTGTCCTCCTGGATCGGGCGGATCACCGGCCGCTGGCTCGGCGGCACGGCCACCTCCTCCCAACTGCGGCAGGCCCTGGCCTGGTCCATGGTGCCCCAGATCTGGATCTCCCCGCTGGCTCCCCTGACCCTGCTCCTGTTCGGCCGCGAGTGGTTCGAGGAGGCCAAGCCGACCATCGAAGGCAGCGGAGTTCTTTCCCTGGCCTACGGTCTGCTCGTCGCAGTTCAGTTCGTCGTGGGTGTATGGACGATCGTCATCAACATGAAGGCCATCGGTGAGGCCCATGGCTTCTCCGCCTGGAAGGCGCTGCTCTCGACCCTGATCGCGGCGGTGCTGATCATCGTGACCCTGGTGGTGGCGTTTTATATCCTGATCTTCGGCTTCGTTTTCCTTCGTTCGATGGCCGCCTGAATGACGGTGAGCCGGCCGGCTGCCCTGAGCCGGCCGGCTCAGGGCAGCCGGATCTTCTTCACGCCGGACTCACTGCCCTGCTCTCCAACTTCCTTGCACACTTGCAAGGCATATCCGCGGTATCCCATCTTCGCCCAGAACGCGGTGGACACCTCGTTGGTCGTGCTCAGGCGCGTCTCGAACCGCGTCTGACCGTTTTCGGAGAACCACGCCTCGACGGCCCGTACCAGTGACTCACCCACACCCTGACGCCTGGCGCCGGCCGCCACCGCCAGATCCCAGATCGACCCGTAGGTCGGCCTGACGAACACAGGCGGTGTTTTTTCAATCTTTGCTAGACAGTACCCGACCACGATCCCGTCCTGCACCGCCACCCAGACGTCCGATTCCTCCTGGCCCATTTGCGATCTGATGAATCCCCCGAACAACTCGTGCCCGTTTTCGGTGCGTGTGTAGTGCGGATCACGCGCGCCGTGAAAGTCGAAGAACTCCTTCCAGATTTCCACGATGCTGGGCACATCTTCCAGAACCGCATTCCTTATTTGTAGTTCATTCATCGCGGGCCTTCCCTCCAGTTCACGCTCGCTTCCAGTCGGTGAACTGTGCCACGGCGGAGAACACCACCTCATTGCACACCGGCTCCCTCATCAGATACACTGCCGGATAGTTGCGGATCACCGAAGACTGGAGCTTGGCCGCCAGGTTGATCGCATACGCCCCGGGCGGGGAGTCCAGGTCGCTGACCTGCACCGCCACCAGCCCTTCGACGTTGCGCTGGTAACTGAAGCCCACGACTCCGCGCAACTCCAGGACCCACCGATCCTCCTTTTCGTCGGCCAACTCGACGATCATGTTGTCCTGAATGCCGAAGATCTGGATGATTCGGGCTTTTCTCAGCCTGTACTGCATGTGCTACCTCGCCGGATGGTTCGTTCGATCATGTTCGTGGGCCCTGGCCCGATCCCGCCAGCATACACGTTCGATCCCGCTGTGTCATCGATCTTTTTCCGCTGGACAGGTCCCGGCGCCAACTGATACAGGTGGTTCGGGCCCCTGCACACACCGCAGGTCCCCGGAGGTCATCATGTCCGGCTTCGCCTGGATCATCGGCAACACCGACGGCATCGGTCGCGCGCTCACACGCAGGCTGCTCACCCGTGGCTGGGGGGTCACCGGAATCTCCCGTTCGGAATCCGAGCTCTCCGATTCCCGATATGAACATCACGTCGCGGACGTGACCGAACAGGACTTCCCTCTCACCCTGCAGCGCCTTTTGGAGCGCCACCTGCCCGACCTGGTCGTCTACTGCGCAGGCATCGGCGAGGAATTGAATCTTGCGGACATGCACCTGGAGTCCCGCACCTTCGAGGTCAACCTGCTGGGCATGGTGCGCACCGCCGCGGCCGTGATCCCACCCATGGTCACCCGGGGCAGCGGCCACTTCATCGGGCTGTCGAGCCTGGCCGATGTGCTGGCGCTCCCCGACGCGACGGCCTACTGCGCCTCCAAAGCCGGATTCTCAAACTATCTGGCGGGGCTCGGGCGCGCGACGCGCAAGACCGGCGTCGCCGTCACCTGTGTGCGCTTCGGGTTCGTGGACACGAAGATGGCCAAGGGCACCGTCCGGCCGCTGATGCTCCCGGTGGAGCGCGCCGTGGATCACCTCGAGTGCTGCATCCGCCGCCGACCTGCCCGCCACACCGCCCCCAGGCTCATGATCCCGCTGGTCCAACTCACCCGTTTCGCCGGCTGGCTGGGGCTCGGCGGATGACCCGACCCACGAGCGTTGTTTGTCAATGAAAATATTTATATATTTTCCACTGCCGCGGCGCCCCCCTGCTGGGTGGGTGGGACCGACTTCTCGGCAGGGGCCCCCGACGACGGCGGCGCCGCAAACCAGGTCAGATACTTCGCCGCCCCGGGGACTCCCATCAGGTTCCCGCAGTCCAGGGCGCCGAGTTGCTCGCCGATCCGGATCCAGCAGGAGCGCGTCTGGGTGTCGATGAGGTAGGCGGCCAGGAGATATCCGGGGCCGGGGATGAAGACTTTGCCGGCGGTGATGGTCACGATCGGGGTATCCCGGGCGGACTGCACGGCGCCGGGCTGCAGATTGCCGCAGCCTACCGCCGCCGAAGTCAGGAAAAACAGGAAAATTAACAATAACTTTTTCATGAGGTTCTCCTTGCCTACTGCGGTAAGCATTCGCGGATGACGCCACGCGTCGCTTCAAGCCGGCGCTTCAGTGGACCGAAGTCATATTCATCGGGGTCCGGTGGTAGCGAACCCAGTTCGGCGATCTTCTCGTCGAGGTAGCGCAGCGCGGCGTCCCGGGAGAGCCGACGATAGTCGCTGATTCCCTTGACGGTCGGGTACAACTCTTGCACTTCCTGTTCTGTCCGTCCGGAAAAAACGACGATCCGCACGTCGAACGAATCGCCCGGCTCGAAGCTGCCGCCGGCCTCCCAGGACCACCACTCCGGGCCGACCAGGCCCTCCTGGAGCGACGGCGGACCGAAGTCGTCGTAGCAGAGAACCACGGTGTGGCCGGGATCGTTGGGGGGCGCCGGTGAAAGACGCTTGAGCGTCCCGTCGGAGTTCCGTTCTCCCGGAAAGTCCGCCGCGCGGGCCTGGGCCGGTGGCCAGGGTCGGGCCGGACAGGCGCCAGGGAGCCGGGCGCAGTCCACTTTCGCGGGCGCCGGGGCCGTCGCAGCGGGCGGCGGGGGTTCGGAGCGGGTAACCCCTCTCTGGCAGGAGAAAAGGACCCCGGCAACGGTGAGCCAGACCGGAAGGGGAGCTCTGCGCGAAAGACCCGTCATGGAGCGCACCTAATTGAAATCCAGCAGCGGGAAGTGGTAGCCCGAAAAACCGCTCAACTGCCAGGTGCCCTGCAGCCGGAAGCGCTTTTTAGGGGGCTCCGGAGCCTCTTCCCGGGGAAGGGGCCGGAAGCGTACATCAAGCCCGAAGGTCAGCGGGGTGTCCCCGGAGCGCCTAAGAATCCCCAACTGGGCTCCGAGGGCGATAGCGGATTGCGAAGAAGGTAGCATCGTGTCCTGGCTCGGCGCCGGCCCATCCGGGGCGAAGTCCATGGGGAAGAGCATCAGGTGAATGCCCCAATCCTTGAATAAATATTCTAGGGAGAGCCCCAGGGGCATCCGAAGGGGCGCCATCCGCGGACTCTTCGACAGCCGCAGACCGGAGATCGAACTGAAGCCCAGGGAGGCCACCCACTGCCGGTGCCGGTCGGCCCGCCGGGACCGCGCCAGCGGGAGCTCGTCCGGATGCTCCGGATCAGCCAGCAGCCCGTTGAGAATCCGCAGGGTCTCGGCTGGATTCCGATGGTGAATCGCGAGAAACAGATCTTTGAGCAGTTTGCGTTTTTCCGGATCCATGGAAACCCCCTAATTCTGGGAGTGCAGGCCGATGACGTTGCCTTCGGTGTCGGTCACCAACGCCACGAAGCCGTAGGGGCCAATGGAGAATTTCTCGCGCACCAGTGCACCCCCGGCCGAGACGGCCCGGGCGGCTTCCGCCGCGCAGTCCACACAGGTGAAGTACACCAGCGTGGAGTTGCCTCCGGAGGGACGACCCTCCATCTTCACGAGGGCGCCGTTGGTGCCCTTGCCGCCTTCGACGCCCGGGAACATCCATTCCTCCATGTCGGGCATGGCCAGATCCGTCAACTTCACCTCAAAGACGTTCTCGTAGAACGCGCGAGCGCGCGGCATGTCCTGAACGAAAATTTCAAACCATCCGACGGGATTTCTCTGCATCATGCTTCTCCTTGGACATATAGGGCGGACCATCCGCCCGTCCTGATGTTACCGCTGAAATTTCACGGGTCAAGGGGAACTTCCCATAGGGGAAAAGAGGTGCATCCCAGTGGGCATCATTCCCACTCTATTTTCAGAAAACCTGAAGCGTCTTCTACACACCTGACCGTCGGCGACCGGAAAATCACCTCGAACTCCACCTGCGCCAGCCCTTCGGCGCCCTGAGTTGCATGCGGAAACCTCCAGGTCTCCATCTCCGAACAGATCTGGTCACCGAGGCCCCGCAGCGTCTCCTGGGTCAGGAATTTGCAACGGATGACACGCCGATCAGTGTTGATATTTAAATAAAAATAGATCCCACCCTCCGGACCCGGCCGGTCGGTGAAAGCCTTGTTGGCCCGTGGCATCACCCAGGGGAACTTCTGCTGATAGTGTTGCTCGAACCGTTTTCGTCTGAACCAGAGGAACCTTTCCAACTCCAATTTCGGAATTCTCTCCATCCGGTCCTTTACTTTTTCCACCCGGGGTTCCATATACCATGAGTCATCTCCCAATAAATCCACATTCTTCGCCTTGTCCTTGGCTGTGGTTGCCCAGGAAAACGGTTCAATGCCCTGCCGGAGCCCGCTGAGAGCTTCGGGGAGCCCGCCGCCGCGTTCAACTTCCGGCTCCGAATCGGGGTTTTGGCGAACGCCGCGGCGTTCGAGCTCGGGAGCTTCACAGCCCGCAGCCGAGCGCAGCAATACGGGACCCGACATCGTCCAATCCCTCTGGCACGGGTTCAGGTGGAAATCATCCCACTCAAACAGGTACCATGCGGCGCACTCGTCGTCGTCAGTACGGTAGCAGGCCGAAAACGGCATGAAATACAGAAGAAAAAGGAGACCCATTTTCCCAGGCATCGCGTCACTCCGGAATGCACGTCCTACGGTCCTTGAAAAAGCCGATCTCGAAGCGGAGATCCGCGTGGCCACGCTTTGGCGCTGGAAACCGCCAGTTCACCATGACCGAACATGCTCGGTCGCCCAGACCCAGCAGGTCCTCCGGTTCCCGGCTCCGGCACGACGTGGCACGACCCTCGGAATCAATGGTCAATAAAAATTGTATCCATCCCTCCGGCCCCGTCCGATCGGCCTTCCTTTGCCCGGCGGCCGGAAAGGCCCAGGGATATTTCTGCTGGTAACGGTGCATCAATTGACGGCGCTGCGTCCGAAGAGTTTTCCTCACGTCCTCCTCTCTGACGGATCCCTTCCGGATCTTCACATTGTCGATGCGCAGGTCCATCAGGTCAGGCGGGACCGGAACGGTCTTGGCCACGATGGTGTTCGGAAAAGGATCCACCTCGACATCATCATCATACAGCGGGGCGCCCAGGGCATCGGGCAGGCCGCCACCTCGAAGGGGGTAGGACTCCATCTCCAGATTCCAGCGCAATTCCCGCAGCCGGACTTCGTCCAACGGGAACGGTGGCGACTCGATGCAGGCCCGTGCGAGATCCTGCCCGGTTGACTCCAGATCGAGGAGGTCCCGCAGACGCTTAACCATAAGTTCACACTCCTTCTCAAAGACGATGAAAGCCTGTGGCTCCACCTCCGGCAAGGCATCTCGATCAAGCACGCAGGTTCGTTCTGAAAGCGCCAACCGCGACTTCCAAGGAGATTCTCCATAAGTCCATCCCAGGGAACCGTAGTTGTGCAGGGTCTTGGGATCAATGTGCACACGGGGTGCGCTCCTCTGCCAGTCCAGGATCCGGCGGCGACGCCTGGCATGGATTCCGACCCGGGGCGCGTCTTGCCCGGAACGACCATCCATGGCTGGAGGTAAATATTCCTCTTCCAGTGTTTCGAGGAAGACGCCACGCAGACAGGTCTCGAGCCTGTAATTGATCGCCAGTGAGTTGGGCCTTTCCTGAATCAGGAGACACTCGATGGTTCCGGTAAACAGGATCCACCGGCGCTCTGCGATCCGCGGTCCGAAAGCCTCACCCGGTTCTTCACTTGGGGACCATTGGCCCCGGCCGGATCCTCCAGATCGTGAGCAGGCCATCATCCATATCATTGCAAAAATTGTGTATCGAACCTTCACGAGAGACACACTCCCCGGTTTATCGTCTGATCTACGGGGACGGCGGAGTTTTCTTGGCGATGATCACCTGGGCCGGATTCCACAGGGAGGTCGCAATGGTTCCCTGCCATCGTCGATGGTCGGCATCAACAAAGACCACCGCGTACTTGCGCCCGGACCACACCGACCACATCCCGGGACCGAAAGGCGCATAGCGGCAAGACTCCATCCGGATTCCCTGTTTCCAGAGTTCGTTCTCGATGCGCTCCCGATCGGCCGAGATCGAGGCCCGCACCACACCGAAGACAAAGAGCACTCCGATGATGGTCAGCAGAATGAAGACCAGAGGATGCATGGCGTTTTCTCACTTACCTGTTAATCATCAAGCTCTTCGACCCCGACGATGACCGAGGTCCGAACGCGCGCCTTGAACTCCCGTCCCCCGGCGTTGACGTATTTGACGTCGTAGATGCGCGTCTTGTGGAACTCCACGATGATGGCGAACGGCGCCCAGGAGCACGAAAGGAGCCTGGCGCCCGACTTGGCGAGATAATTTCTGATGCGCGCTTTGTCGGCGACCATTGTTAAATAAAATATATACGAAAAAATCCCCGCCAGGAAAATGAAAATCAGGAGACCCAGTTCTTTTTCCATCCTAAAAAGGTTCCTTTCCGCTCCCGCACGACTGAATTTTTACCCGGCCTGTCGTTCCGGGTCAAGAACGTCATTTTACGGTTTGTTTTTTTTCGCACACCAGTGCATGGTAGAGCGTTGGGAAGACATCCCGGGAGCGCTCCATGAATGATAAAGGAAAATTTATATTATTACTGATTTTCCTGATCTCGCTGGCCACCGTCGGCTGCGACGACCCGAAATCGAACGTCGTCGCCTGCGGGCCCGACAACTGCGACGGCTGCTGCGACGGCGACGGGGGCTGCAGGCCCGGCTCGGAGCGCGCGTTCTGCGGCATCGCCGGGGAAGCCTGTTCGATCTGCATCGGCGGCCGGTGCGAAGCCCATGAATGCGTATACGGCAATCCCTGCGGACCCGACAACTGCGACGGCTGCTGTGACGCCAGCGGCGACTGTCTGACGGGCACGGAACCGGCGCTCTGCGGTTCCGCCGGTGAGGCCTGTGAAGACTGCCTCGATGGCACCTGTGTTGCCAACACCTGCGTAAACGAGACCATCTGCGGACCCGACAACTGCGACGGCTGCTGCAACGCCAGCGGCGGCTGCCGGCCGGGCACGGAACCGGCGTTCTGCGGTTCCGCCGGGGAGGCCTGTGAAGACTGCCTCGACGGCACCTGCGAGGGGAACACCTGCGTGGCCGTGCAGACCTGCGGACCCGGCAACTGCGCCGGGTGCTGCGACGGCAGCGGCACCTGCCTCGGCGGCGAGGCGACCAACGCCTGCGGCAGCGGGGGCAACACCTGCCTCGCCTGCGGAAACCAGCTCTGTGAAGCCGGCGGCTGTGTGGATCCGCCTCCGGAGTTGCGCATCGGGATGTGGCTGTCTCCGTGGAGGCTGGCAGACCGCACGCCGGCGCAGTACGTGGCCGCGATCAAGGGGCTCAGTTACGCCAGCTCCGTTCCCAGCCGCCCCGTCGTGGTGCTCGCGATCTGCGGCGCGGCCACGACGACGACCACCCGTTGCTTCTTTCCCCAACCCGCGGGCGTTCCCAGTTACGCCAACGTCACCTACAGCAACGACCGGGTGACGCCGATCCTCAACGCCATCGAAGCCGACGGCACCATCGAGGTGATCCTCGACGTGGAGCCCATGAACGCGCTGGTGTCCAACGTGATGCACGTGGCCATGACCGCCTTTGGCGGCTACTCCTGCGTCAAGGGCTTCTCGCCGGACTGGGAGTGGGTCACTGGCGACGCCAACAAGATCTCCAAACTGCCGACCTGGAACGCCGAACTTCAGAACTACAAGGCCGGAATGGAGCTGCATCTGATCAACTGGGTCACCAGCGCCTTTGGAACCTGGCGTGACGACGCCCTCTCCTACGGCTACGACGGCCAGTCGTTTACCGGCCTGACGCAGCAACTGTGGTACTTCGACAACTGGACGAGCGCCTTCTTTCCGAACCGCACGGCCTGGTACTGGGCCTACGCCGCGGATTCCTCCTGGACCCGGCCGCTGGTGCAGAACGCCGCACAGCTGCGCGACCTGCAGGATCAGTACAGTGCCATCGACCCGGCGGGCATGATCCTGATGGCCACCGAGACCCTGTATTTCGAGATCGACGCGATGCTGCCTACCTCGCCGATGTGGTAGGCGTCCCGGCGCGGGCAAAAACCCTTATCAATCAGAACCAAGTTTCTTGCTGGCGTCCGGGGGCCGATCAGCCCCAGCGAATCAGGCCGGTCTCGTGGAGGTAGGAGAGGGAGCCGTGGCAGGGGAGCACACGGACGGCGAAGCCCTGAAGGCCCGAGGCGCGGCATTCGAGGTTGCCGGTGTAGACCACGCGCCCTTCGGGGCTCACGGTGTGATCCTTCAGATCGAGGATCTCGGGTGCCTCGAGGTCACCATCGGCGTTGACCTTGCCGAAGAGCACCTGCACGCGGACATCGCCGGGCGTCAACGGACCCAGATGGACGGGCACCGAGATGTGCACGCTCTGGCCAACCTTCACCTCCTCGGTGAAGTCGGTGTCGGCGGCCAGCACGTGGACTTCCTTCCAGCCGGTCTCGACGCGTTTCTTCCACTGGGTCAGTTCCTTGGCCCCGTTGAAGTTGGACTGGCTCATGCGGCGCCAGCGGTCGGTGGCGGGGATGTAGAACTTCTGGGCGTATTCGTCGACCATGCGGTTGGTGTTGTACACGGGCGCTAATTTTTTAAACGTTGCCTTCATTTTGGCCAGCCAGCCGCGGGGAAGACCGTCGCGGCCGCGCTGGTAGAACAGCGGCACGAGATCCTTCTCGAGGATGTCGTAGATCGTGCGGCTCTCGACCTCGTCCTGGTATTTCAGATCGGTGTACTCCTCGCCGCGACCGATGGCCCAGCCGGTGTCCGGAGAGTAGCCCTCGACCCACCAGCCGTCCAGGATCGACAGGTTCTGGGCGCCGTTGGCGGCGGCCTTCATGCCCGACGTGCCCGAGGCCTCCAGGGGACGGCGCGGGTTGTTCAGCCATACGTCCACGCCCTGCAGCATGTAGCGCGCGACGTTCATGTCGTAGTCCTCGAGGAAGACGACCCGGCGCATGAACTCGTCACGGCGCACGTGGTGCACGATGCGACGGATGAACTCCTTGCCCTCGTTGTCGCGGGGATGCGCCTTGCCGGCGAAGATGAACTGCACCGGGCGATCCAGGTCGGAGACCAGCCGGATCAGCCGGTCGACGTCGTGAAAGATCAGGGTCGCACGCTTGTAGGTGGCAAACCGGCGCGCGAAGCCGATGGTCAGGATATCCGGATCGAGGGTCTCGTCGGCGGCCAGGAGCTCGTGTTCCTGAGCGCCGCGCTTGACCAACTGGGCGCGCATGCGCCGGCGGACAAAGGCGACGAGGCGTTCACGGCGGCGCTCGTGGGTGCGCCACAACTCGGAGTCCGGGATCTGATCCATGTAGCGCCAGACCTCGGGATCTTCACTAAACTCCGCCCATCGCGGTCCCAGATAACGCTCGAACAGGCTGGCCAGCTCGTGGGACGTCCAGGTCTTGTTGTGGATGCCGTTGGTGACGTGCCCGATGGGAATCTCTTTCTCGGGCAGCTCCGGCCATACGGTCTTCCACATGCGACGGGACACCTCCCCGTGCAGCATCGACACGCCGTTGTAGCGGTCCGACAGGCGCAGCGCCAGCACGGCGACCGAGAACGGCTCCTCGACGTTGGAGATGTGCTCCCGGCCCAGGCCCAGGAACTCCTCGCGGGAGATCCCCACCGCGTCACGGTATTTCCAGAAGTATTTGTCCATCAGCGCCGGCGGGAACTTGTCGATGCCGGCGGGCACCGGGGTGTGCGTCGTGAACACCGAACCGGATGAACAGGCTTCCAGGGCCTCGTTGAAGCTCAGTTTCTGCCGCTCGATGAGGTTCTGGATGCGCTTGAGCCCCAGAAACGCGCTGTGGCCCTCGTTCATGTGGAACACGGTCGGGAAGTAGCCCAGGCGCTCCAGGGCCATGACGCCACCGATGCCGAGCACGAGCTCCTGCTTGAGGCGCATCTCCAGATCGCCACCATAGAGCTGGGCCGTGATCTCCCGGTCCTCGATGCTGTTGGACTCCACGTTGGTGTCCATCAGGATCAGCGGGGTGCGGCCGACCTGCACCTTCCACAGGCGCGCCTGTACCATGCGCGAAGGCATCTCCACCTCGATCATGAGCGGCTGGTGTTTCTCGTCGAACAGCGGGATCACCGGCATGTTCAGGAAGTCGTTGTCGGGGTAGGTCTCCTGCTGCCAGCCGTCGGGATTCAGGTACTGCCGGAAATAGCCCTCGCGATACAGCAGCGACACGCCCACCAGCGGCAGGCCGATGTCCGAGGCGGACTTCAGGTGGTCGCCGGCGAGCACACCCAGGCCGCCGGAGTAGATGGGCACGGACTCATGCAGGCCGAACTCCAGGGAGAAGTATGCCACCAGCAGGTCCTGGGACTCCGGGGGCAGCTTGAACGGGCGTCCGGACTGCATCGCGTTGTCGAAGCGCCCCAGCACGCGCTTGAGGCTGTGCAGGTAGGCATCGTCATGGGCGAGCTTCTCCAGGCGGGCCTGGGAGACGCGGCCGAGCATCGCCACCGGGTTATGCCCGCACTCTTCCCACAAGTCACGGTCCAGGCGGTAGAACAGTTCGATCGCGTCGAAATTCCAGCACCACCACATGTTGTAAGCCAACTCCTGCAGGCGGGCCAACTGTGGCGGTAACGAGGGAACGACTGAAAATTTATATACGGTCTTCATACAGACTCCTTGGATTCCGCTTCAGGGGAACCAGCGGACAGCGGGGGTTCGGTTCAGATCGGAAGCGTGCTGACAATCTCGTGTACCAGCGACTTGAAGGTCGCCGAGATCGCGTCGGCCGTTTCCTGGACTTCGGCGTGGGAGAGCGGCTGGGGGGAGATCCCGGCCGCAAAGTTGGATACACAGGAGATGCCGAGGATTTTGGCACCCATGTGATGGGCGGCGATGGCCTCGGGCACGGTGGACATGCCCACCATCGTGGCGCCCAGCACGCCCATCATGCGGATCTCGGCCGGCGTCTCGTAGCTCGGGCCGAGCATGGCTGCGTACACGCCTTCCTTGAGCGTGACACCCAGACGGCCGGCGGCGGCCTTCGCGTGCGCACGCATCCCCGGGTCGTACAGATTGGTCATGTCCGGGAACCGCGGACCAAGCTCCTCGAAGTTGGGACCGCGCAGCGGGTTCGTACCCAGCATGTTCAGATGGTCCGAGATCAGGGCGAGATCTCCGGGATTCAGATCCGGGCCCAGTCCACCGGCAGCGTTGGTGATCACCAGCCGTGTGCAGCCCAGTTTCACCAGGACGCGGGCAGGGAACACCACCGTCTCCATGGTGTGACCTTCATAATAGTGGACACGTCCCTGCATGGCGGCGACGGTGTGGGACCCCAACCTTCCGATGACCAGGTTGCCGGCATGTCCGGCCACGTGGGACACCGGGAAGTGCGGGATTTCTCCGTACGGGAGGACGACCCGGTCCTCGAGGGTGTCCGCGAACGCCCCCAGCCCCGAGCCGAGGATCAGCCCGACGGTCGGGCGCTGCGGAATCTTGTTGGCGATGAATTCGACGCTTTCCTGGATGTGGTGTGGCAAAGTCATGGGCCGCACTTTACAACAACAGCGGCCGATTTGACAACAGGTTATTAGATGGTGGGCGGAGGTTCGTTGGCCGGCGTCGGAGCGCCATGGGCCGGGGGCATGCCGTCGGCTGGGGTCACCGGGGTCTGGTAGCGCGGCGCGGCGCCCATATCCCAGGCCAGGCCGAGACCGAACATGGGAAAATACTTCACCGGGGACGTGGTGACCGGCTGGAAGGCCATGACCAGCAGCCGCAGCACAGGGTTGAGTTTGAACTCGGCTCCAATCGTAATAATCGTGTAAGTCGAGCCGCTTTCGACGTTGTTGTCGGCCAGCACGTTGATCCCGTTGGAGTAGATCTCAAGTTTGGGAGCGGTGGGGTGGTTGCGGAAGGTCACGCCACCGAACACCGTGGCGTTGCCCATCATCATGCGCGGGATAATCGAGAACGAATAAACACCGACGGTCTCATTGCCGTACTCGACCTCCCCGATCGGGGAGATGAGATCGGTGTCCACAAACTGCTTTGCATAAGGAACACTGAACGACAGGTACTCGCCCGATATGGCAACGGCCCACTGGGTGTCGATCTCGAAGTTGTAGCCGAAGGAGAGGCCGATGCCAATCACATTGCCCTTCGGTGTGAGATTCAGGTCGTCGGTGTAGGTCTTCTGCTTGCCGGCGGCCAGGCCCCATTCTCCGCCAATGCCCATGTCGAAGTTCTTGGTGAAGCGGTAACGCCAGTTCAGGTTCATCTGGGAGCGGGGCACCCAGTTGGCCGCGCCGGTGGAAAGGCTGATGGTCTCGGTGTTCACCACGATGTCCGTCATTTCCTCGACGGGCTGCTGCTTGGCCAGCGTCATCGCGCCGGCGGTGAGCATGCTCCGTCCCTGGGAGGGTGCGCCCGAGCGCATCGACGGCTGCGGCAGGGGAACGTATGCCGAGCGATGCACCTGCGCGGTGGCGCACGAAAGCGTGAACAGCGAAAGGGAAATGATAATAAATAAATAAACATTCCTCATGACGCACTCCTTCAAATCGGTGACAGTTGGCCGTACCCGGCGCCTGTTGTTACCACGAAGCCACTCACAATGCCAGCTGTGTGCCACACTTTGGCAGGGCGATCGAGTTCTCATTTTTCTGGACAAGAGGATCCACGTCGTATCCACCTGGAAACTTCGGGGGGCAAAGTGCCAAGTCGAAATCGAAATCGAAATCGAATCAATTTCCTCGTAAATCAACAGTTTTTCGATGTCATCGGTTCTAATGAATCCAGCCAATAGACTCGACAGCTGGTTGGCAAGCGTCCATTCTTTCGTGACGAAGAAGCCTTCGGATTTCTGGACCGATTTCGATTTCGATTTCGATTTCGGGGGGAGTGGACCCTTCAGCTATAAATTGAGTTAGAACTCGACTGCCCTGCACACTTTGGGAACCGGATGCCTTCTCGAAATCCAGTTGCGTAAAATCTTGGCCGAGGTATATCCTCCCGCCGGAGGTGCGCGCATGCTTCGCACGGATTGTGTCTCGGAATACCTGTTTGCCCGGATCGACCAAAAACTCAAGGGGTTGCGCGCCGCGGGCATCGACGTGATCTCGTTCGGCGTGGGGGATCCGGTGTCTCCGCCGCCACAACCGCTGCTGGACCGGCTCGCGACGCTGGTGCAGCACCCTGACCTGCACAACTACAGCCCCTATGAAGGCACCGCCGAGTTCCGCGCCGCTGGCTGTAATTACCTGAGCCGCCGCTACGGCGTCGCCCTCGATCCCGAGACCCAGGCGGTGGGCCTGATCGGCTCCAAGGAGGGCATCGCCAACCTCTTCATGGCTTACACCCGTGCCGGTTCCCTGAATCTGGTGCCGTCCCTGGCCTATCCCATCCCGGCGACGATGACCCGCATCGCCGAGGGGGAGGTCTACTCGATGCCGGTGAACGCCGGGAATGGATTCCTGCCTGACCTGGAACAGATTCCTTCAGAGATTCTGGAAAAATCCAGGCTTCTATACCTGAACTATCCAAACAACCCGACGGGCGTTGGCGCTCCCAAGGAATATTTAGAAAAGGCCTTGAATCTGGCCCGCCGGCATGACCTCCTCATCGTGCACGACTGCGCCTACGAGGAAATATATTTTAAAGAACGACCACACAGTTTCCTCGAGTTCGAGGGTGCCCTCGAGCACGTCGTGGAATTCCACAGCCTTTCCAAGATGTTCAACATCACCGGCTGGAGGCTCGCGTTCGTGGCTGGATCGGCCAGGAATCTGGCCCCGCTGAAGATCATGAAGACCAACACAGACTCCGGGCAGTTCAAGCCACTGCAACTGGCCGCCGCGTGGGCCCTGTCAGACCTGGTCGACGAGTTCGGCGTCCACCAGCGGGAGACCTACCGACGGCGCATGTCCGCCCTCTCGGCGGCCCTCGTGCACACCGGTGCCCACGCGGAGTTGTCCGACGGAACGTTCTTCCTGTGGGGCCGTGTGCCCGACGGATTCAACTCCACTTCTTATACCGAGCACCTGCTCGACCGCGCCGGAGTGTTCGTGACCCCCGGTGTGCTGTTCGGCGCTGATGGCGAGGGCTTCTTCCGCGCATCGCTCACGGTCTCCGACGAGCGGCTGGACCAGGCCTGCGAACGACTGGCGAAACTCAAATGACGCAACTGGACGAACTCCTCCTGCGCGAGCTCGGTCCCGGCATCGTGTCCATGGACCCAGACCTGCTGCGTGACTGCTCCCACGACGAGAGCGAACAGGAAGCGGTCACCCCCGATGTGGCCGTGACTCCCGTGGACCCGTTGCAGGTGG
The DNA here is from genome assembly GCA_018817795.1 of Myxococcota bacterium. Lineage (GTDB taxonomy): Bacteria > Myxococcota_A > Polyangia > HGW-17 > HGW-17 > HGW-17. The sequence continues at coordinate 17,297 of JAHITJ010000199.1, forward strand.
AGATCCTGCTGCGGCTGGCCGGGGAGCACCGCTTCTTTGTCACCCCGCGCGGCGCCGGCACGGGCAAGTCCGGCGGCTCTGTGCCCGTGTGCGGCGGCGTCTCCCTGTCATTGCACCGGATGAACCACATCCTCGAGATCGATCCGGAGAACCTGCTCGCCGTGGTCGAGCCCGGTGCGACCTGCGAGAGTCTGCAACAGGCAGCCTGGGCCGCCGGCCTGTTCTATCCGCCCGATCCGGCGAGCCTGGCCACCTGCAGTCTCGGCGGAAATGTGGCCGAGAACGCCGGGGGGCCGCGGGCCTTCCGCTACGGCGTCACGCGTGAATACGTGCTGGGCATGGAGGCCGTGCGCATTGGCGGTCATCGGTTCGACGTCGGCCACCGCCCCGTCAAGGGTGTCTCCGGCTACGACCTTGCCGCCCTCCTCACCGGTTCAGAAGGGACTTTGGCGGTCTTCACGAAGTTGATCTTCAAATTGATCCCGCAGCCGGAAGCGCCCGGCCTGCTGATCCTCTATTTCCCCTCCGTGCATGAGGCGGTCCGCGCAGTCACGATCCTGGTGCAGAACCGGCTGTTTCCGATGGCCCTGGAGCTGCTCGACCGGCCCAGCCTGGACGCGGCCCGCACGGAGACCTTCTCCCCTTCGTCCTCGGCCGGCGGAGCGCTGTTCTGCGAGCTCGAGGGTCTCGCCGCCTCGCCTCACCTTGCGCAGGCGGTCCTCGACGCCCTTGCCGGTGCCGGTGCCGCACCCTCGGGCTACGAACTGACCACCGACCCCGACGCCGCCGGCGCTGCCTGGGACGCGCGACGGGACGTCAGCAGCCGGCTCAAGGCACTCCACGCCCGCAAGATCAGCGAGGACGTGGCCGTGCCGCGGGCGCTGCTGCCCGAGTTGGTCCTGGGGGTCCGCGAGATCGCCTCGGAGTTGGGCCTCGATTCGGCCTGCTATGGCCACGCCGGAGACGGAAACCTGCATGTGAACTTCCTCACCGACAGCGATGGATCAGCCTTCGGAACGGCCGTGGAGCGGCTCTTCCGTCTCACGCTGCTGCTGGGTGGAACGCTCTCGGGCGAGCACGGCATCGGCACGCTCAAGAGACGGTTCCTGCCTGCCGAGCATGCTCCGGCCGTCCTGGACATGTTCGCCGCCGTGAAACACGCCTGGGACCCTGCTGGCCTGCTCAACCCCGAAAAAGTCCTGTAATCGGCCGTTGGCTTGGTTTTCCACATGGAAAGCCGGTCGAACCAATGCTACAAAGAGATCTGTCGGGGTGAACTTCGAATGCGTCATTTTTCTGCCTGTTTGCTGCTGCTGTTCCTGTGCGTGCACTGCGAGAACGCCAAGTTCAACCCGGTGACGAACAACCAGAACAACCAGACCGGCAACCTGACCCTTCAGTTCGTGATTCCCGCCACCGGAGAAGTGGCCCTCATGGCCGGCCAGCGCTCCCGTGTGGACATCCGTGTGCATGATGCCACCGGGCTGCCGGTTTCCGGTGCGCGCCTGGACTTCCGCATGGTCGGCGTCGCCGGCGGTACCACGCTGGCGTCTTCGAGCACCGTCGCCGACTCCACCGGACTGGCCTCATTGAACCTGATCGCGGGGGCCAGCGCCGCCCATTTCCAGGTGCACATCGAAAACACGCGGGCGGTGCCTCTCCAACTCGACGTGACGGTGTCCTCCACGGGCTTGGTCCGCTTCCGCGTGGCCTTCAACTACGCCGGAGAACTCCTGCCCGGTGACATCGAGGGCCTGCAGACTGGCATCGTCTTCGGAAGCGCCTGCGACAGGATCTCTCCCTACACCGCGGTGATGGACCGCCAGCGCACCCTGCCCTCATGGCTCACCATCGTGGAATATCCAGAACTGCCCGTCGATCTCCCCTTTTCCATCGTCACCCGCGGCATGGCCGGACCTTCGGAGCCCCGCATCCATGGTTGCCTCACCCCGGAGATCCGGTCCCTGATCCCGGACGCCACGGTGGACGTGGAGATGCAACTTGAAGATTATTCACGTCAACTGCCAGGTCCATGGACCTTCGAGACTCCCGTCGTCGGAGACGCCATCCCTCAGAGAGCCCGGGATCTCTTCGCCAGCTGGCAGTCGCCCGGGAGCTGCACCTACGGCCTGGCGCAATTGTATCTCAACTGCCTGGTCTCGCTGCTCGAGTCCGGAGATCTTTCCTTGTGCGCGCCAGGCGTCCCCACGGCTGAATCGGAGTGGATCCTCGAGCACCGGGGTCGGCTCGACGCGCAGGGGTGCCGCAACGGGTTGGACGAGTTGGACCGCCAGAGCCTTGAGTCTCATCTGCATGCCCTGCTCACCTGGGAGACCTACCAGGGTCCCCTCGCCCAGCTCGACACGATCCTGAATTCCGACGATCTGGCCCAGGTGCGTGTCATGGGTCGCCTCCTGCCGGAGGACGCAGCCATGCGGCTCGAGGTCAGTTCCATACAGTGGCTTCATGACGACCTCTGGCATCCGGTCACCGTCTCCACAGGAACATTCCACTCCTTCTCCTGCCCGGGTACCTCCCAGAGCTGTCTTCTAGAGCCCTTCATGCTGTCGCTGGACTGGGAAAACCTGCTGGTGCGTCACCTGCGGGAAAGTTGGCTGGACCCTGCCGGAATTCCGCCGGAAGGCTCCGAGTTCGCCGCGATCCTGCTCGAAGGGGCCCTGGTCGATGCCTGGCCTGAAACACTTCAGGAGCGTTTTGCGGGGGTGCTGGGGATCTCCCTGCCGGAGACCACCTGGTCGCGGGCCTTCGAGTTGCTGGGACTCCGGCTCTCCAATCCCGCCACCTTCGACACCGGGCCGGACTGTCGGGTGGAGGGCTCCCTGCTCATTCCGGACCGGGATCTGAATTTTCTGGTGGATACGGTCATTCCGGACCTGACGGTTTCTCCGTGCGTGCTCCCTTGCGTTCCCTGACGGGCCAACGGCAAACGACGCTGCCCCGCCCCGCACGTTCCGTGGGTCCCTGGACACCCGCTGCCGGCGCCGAGATCGCCTGTGTCCCCCCGGAACCCCCCATTTTTCCCCTCAGGGGGGTCGATTTGCTCTTGACACTCCGAAAAAATCCAATACTAATAGTTCAGCTTTGCGGAGTTGGTTGTTTCATCTCCGAATTTTAAAAAGGTTGTATCCATGAGTCGTTATATTGGTCCCCGTGTAAAGAAGATGCGTGCCCTTGGCCTGGATCTCCCCGGCCTTTCCCGTAAAACCATGCAGAAGCGCCCGTTCCCCCCCGGACAGCACGGTCAGCGTCGTCGCGGTCGCCGGTCCGACTACGGTACCCAGTTGATCGAAAAGCAGAAGCTGCGCTACAACTACGGTCTTGGTGAACGGCAACTGCGCCGCCTGATGAAGGAAGCCCGTCGCTCCAAGGCTGCCACCGGCGACAAGCTGGCTGAACTGATTGAACGCCGCCTGGACAACGTGTTGTTCCGCGCGGGCTTCGCGCCCACGATTCCGGCCGCACGCCAGCTGGTCAACCACTCCCACTTCATCGTCAACGGCAAGAAGGTCAACATCCCCTCCTTCCGCGTGAAGGTCGGCGACGAGATCTCCCTGCGCGAGCGCTCCCGCGAACTGAAGGTGATCGAAGCCTCCATCGGGCAGCCGCAGCTTTCCGTGCCCGACTGGATGGAAATCGACTCCACTCGCAGAGTGGCCCGCGTCCGCGCCCTGCCCACTCCGGACAGCATTCCGTTCGAAGTGGACCTGCAGGCAGTGGTCGAGTACTACTCCAAGCGCATGTAATCCCGAAGCCTTCGGCTTCACACAACCAATCAAAACACCTGAATAAACTGAACAGGGGTGATCTGTAGGTGGTGCTGCCCGCCCGCAGGATTCGGACACGTCACGATCTCTGTTTAATTTCCCCTAAACCATATTGTCAATATTTTTATGATGCGTTAATCGCGAGCATGGCGCCGGCCTGCTCCATACCCTTGAAAAAGCCGATGCGGGAGGAAAGTTGAAGGGCATTCTCGGCCCACTCGATCCGCAACTCTTCGTCGAGCTCGCCCAGGTGCAGCGTGTTCTGGATCAGGCTGACGCGATCGCCGGTCTGCAGCATGAAGTGTACCGCCTTTTTCAGGTGCACCACGGCTTCGGGCCGGCGCTTCAGTTCGATGAACATCTGCGCAAGCGCCTCGTGCAGGCGGCTGCAGGCCAGATAGGAGCGCGTCACGAACGGCTTCTCCAGCGCGGTCATGCAGGTCTCGATGGCCTGATCGGACTTGCCGCGCAGGAACTCGAACTGTGCGCACTGCAGGTACAGCCGCCAGGCCGAGATGGGCATGCGTGGGGTGCCCTCGAGCATCGCCAGACAGGTCCGCAACTGGGTGATGCCCAGATCAAAGCGCCCCTTCTGCATCTCGATCTGTCCCAGATCATGGAAGACACGGTAGAGCACCTGCGGGTCCCGGGCTTTCTGTGCCATCCGGGTCGCCCGCGTGATCAGATCTTCGGCGCGATCATCGGGCGAGTCTGCACAGCAGCGGGCCAGGGAAGCCAGGATGACCGCCTCGCAGGATGCACAGTCCATGCAGAACGTCAGCGCCTCCCGCAGCACGGTCTCGGCCGCATGAATCTGACCGGTGAACCGCAGGAGATCCCCGTACCGGGCGCTGATCTGGGCGTATCTCAACTCGTCTTTGCCCGTCAGCGCCTCCATCTTGGCCAGCTCGTGGGCTTTCCTGTAATAGAAAATGGCCCCCTGATCGTCGAGCCGGAACTCGCAGTGGGCTGCGGCCTGCTCGAAGTACATGGAGGCATCCGGAAGCCGGTGGGCGTACAGGGCATGGAACGCCAGAACATGCGGATCGAGATGGGCCGCATAGTCGGAGTCGAGCAGCTCCTCATGAATCTCCGAGCGCAGCGTCGCGGGCATCTCCTCAAGGATGAGGCGGGCCACCAACGGATGAGCCAACTGGAGGTTGCCGTCACCGGTGCGCCGCAGGAAGCCGCGTCTCTCGCAGATATCCACCGCCTGGGAGGCCGAGGTCCCGATGCCCAGTGCCAGCTCGGCCACAGCCTCGGGCACGACATTGCCGTAGATGGAAATCCACTGCAGCAGGTGCTGGGCCTTTTTGGGAAGACGCCGCACGCGCAATTGCACCAGATCCACCAATGGCAGGTTCACCTCGGACCCGCCCTCGGTCAACAGACGCATGCCCTCGAGCAGGTGCAGGGGAAGTCCACCGGCGGCCGAGATCAGCGCCGACAGGTGCCCGTGCCAGGAACAACTGTTCTCGGACATGACCACGAAGCCCAGATCCCGCGCCACCTCGTCTTCGAGCCGGTTCAGGATCAGGTGTTCATACAATTCACTCGGCATGCTGTCGGCGACGAAGAGCGGATGTTCCCCGGTGTTGATCACCTTGATCGGCAGCCCCTGGATCATGAAGTACAACTGCTCCAGCACGCGACAGGAGGGCAGATCGTAGACGTCGACGTCATGAAACACGAGCAGCGTCGGACGGTTTTTGGTGGCCGCGCAGAGAAACCGCGCCACCGAGGTGATCATCTCGCGCAGCCTGACCTGGAACTCCAGGGTGGGCTGGTCGCCCTCGAGTTCGAACAGGTTCAAAAGGTGGGGCACGTCCTCGGGGTCCAGTTCGAGCACCATACAGATGCCCAGCAGGTCGTCGAGACCGGGCGACTCCGGCAGGCCCGCCAGGGCCAGGGCCAACTGGCGCACGGGCCACCATGACCGCTGGCACCCCAGCGGGTCCGGGTCGACATGGTACACCGCGACGGGGATGTCTCCCAGATCCGCCAGCGCCGAGCGCACCAGGGAGGTCTTCCCGATGCCCAGCTCTCCGGAGATCTCCAGGCACAGCTTCCGACTGCGCATGAAGTCGGCGATGGCGATCTTCTCGCGATCGCGACCAAAGAACGGCGCCGAAAAGATCTTCTCCTTCATGAGGATGCGTTCGAGGGTCTCCATGACCGAGACGGATTCGATCTTGCTAGTGGAAACCCGATCCCGGTTGGTGGCACCGCAGTGCGGACAGAACTTGTGATCGGTGCGCATCTCCTGGTTGCAGGAGCCGCACACGACGACCGCGGGCGCGGAAGAAAACTGGAGTAATTTTTTCAGTTCCGCAGCCGACTGGATACGCTCGGCCGGATTTTTTGTGAGCACGCGATCCATGACCGCGTCAATCTCGGGCGGCAGTTCGGGCACAAGCTGGGTGGGCGGAACATGCCGTTTCTCGATGTGCGCCAGCAGCACGTCAAAGATGGCCGGACCGGTGAAGGGCAACTGGCCCGTGATCATCTCGTACAGGATGATGCCGGCCGAGTACAGGTCCGAAGCGGCGGTGGCAGCCTGTCCCTTGATCGTCTCCGGTGCCATGTACTCGGGGGTGCCAAAGATCTCGCCGTGCTGGGTGAGCCGCTGCTCGTTGGGCACCTGGTGCAGCGCGATTCCGAAGTCAACGATCTTGCAGAAATCCTCGCCCGAGCGCATGGCCATGACCATGATGTTGTCGGGCTTGAGATCGCGGTGCACCACCTCGCGGCTATGGGCCTCATCGAGCGCGGAGAGGATCTGCGAAAAGATCTGCAGGGACCGCTTCCACGGCAGTCGCCCCTCCGCGTGCAGCACACCGCCCAGCGAGGCACCCTTGATGAACTCGCAGACCATGTAGGGGATGCCGGTGACCGTGTCCCCGGAGGTGATCACGGACAGGATGTTCGGATGCGAAAGAGCGCCGATGGCGGTGGCTTCCTTCTTGAAACGGGCCAGGAAGCGGGCGTCCTGCGCAAACGCAGGCTTGAGCAGCTTGATCGCCACCGAGGAACCGAGATCCACGTGGGCGCCGCGATAGACCCAGGCCATCGCGCCTTCCCCGACGAACTCCTCCATGCGGTAGCGCTTCTCGATGATCGCGCCCTGCAGACTGGCGCCGTCGCGCTGGGGCAGATGGGTGAGGGCACCGTTGCATTCCGGGCATTCGTGATACGAAAGCACGTTGGGCAGTCGGCATTTTTCGCAGACCCGGTACATCGCCAGCACTCCTTGCAGCCGTGGCGCCATCCTGGCACGAGGTGCACCTTCGAAAAATCATTCAATATGTGTCGAAGGTTCCGTCAATATACTCAAATGGGCTGTACAAACAAGATGTTTTCTTGGGATTTTAATGGGGCCACTACACATCGGCCAATCAACTCATTGCGTTTAATCTTTTTTTTAATTATTTTACGCTTCCATCGAATAGCAAATAGCCGCGATCGCGACCATTACCTGCGAAAAACATGCACGTCCACGTCGGTGGGCTCCTGCGCGAGAAGGCTCATGGCGGTCAGTCCCCCCACGATCACGCCCACTCCCGTCCAGAAAAGCCAGTTGCGATAAAACGGAGCCAGATCACCTGTGGACGACCGCCGCACCGGAGGCTGCGGTTTCTGGAGCAGCAGCAGGAACGCCTCACTGAGCCTTCCCTTGGGCCCGGGCACCGCGAACGGACCCGAGAAACCTTCCCCGGGTCCCTGCACGTAAAGACCACGAACGGTCAGGATCACCCAGCGGTCGATCTTCAGGTGCACACGGTGTTTCTCCAGCACGGCCCGCACCAGCGGATCGGGGTAAGCGGCCACCGCCTGCAGGGTCGACTTGAGGGAGGCCTGCTGCTCGGGTTTGAACTCGGTCTCCGAAAGAAGCCTGATGGCCGGTTGCAGCGCCAGCATCGTCTGGACGCGCGCAAACTCGCCCGCACCGGGATGATCAAGGTTGATCAGCGCCACCGTCGGCTTCGGCTCCGGAGTCGGCGGCGTCGTGAAAACCAGAACCAGGAAAAACAGATTCGACATGACCAATCACCTTTGGGAGTCGAGGGTGCGGTCGACCCATCGGGAAAAACCGCCGCGGGTGGATCCCCTATCGCGGATCGATGTCACCGGGAAAGCCGGTCAGGAAGAAGAGATACGAGGCGTTGGACCCACCGACCACCAACTCCTGTGAAGCGCCGGTGGTCAGCACATGCAGGGAACTGCCGAAGCGTTTCTCGTTGGCCGGAGCGCCCAGGACAGTCACAGGAACCGGCGCGTCTCCAGAGGCCGGATCCAGTTCGTAGATGTAAACCTCACCGTTTCTGCCCGAACCGGCGGGACGATCCGGCTCGGCCACGCACAATTCCAGCACCCCGTCGGCATCAAGGTCGATCAGACCGGCGACATGACCCACGGACTTGTTCTCCTCACGCAGGATCCAGCGGGGTGCGGCAGGAAAATAGTTCGCAGCCGCCGGATCCGCGGGAAAAATATAGGTGGCCTCGCAGGCGCCCACAATCAGGTCCGTGTCGGTGTCCCCATCGAGATGACCGGCCACGAGCGTGCACACGTTGGTGCCTGGCAGGGTGTCGGATCCGGTGATCCACTGCACGGCGGCCTCAGGGAACGCGGCCGAAAAAGGCACCAGCAGCACTGTCCACAACGGATCGGACTGGGGTCCGGGCGTGTGGCCACCGACGGCCAGCACCGGGTTCCGGTCGATCCACAGCACGGTCAGGAACGACTGGTTTCCGTTCTCGGTCAACTCCTGAAGCGTGGGCACGGTGAAGCCTTCAGGATAAGGGAAAAACCGTGAGGTCGCCGAACTCAACTGCTCGTCAAATACGGTCAGGCCCTGGGCCGAGGCGACGACGATCTCCATGCCGCCGGTGCGGTCCAGGTCGGCCGCAACGATCGAGCTGCCGAATTCGGCGCCACCGGAGACGGTGGCCTCCCGGGTGAGCTCGTACACGCCGTCGGCAGGGTTGAGCGAGAACACGGTGACGCTCTGAAACCGGCCGTCGGAGAGCACCGCACGCCAGCGACCGTCCTTGGCGGGGAGCGGGACGATCATGCTCACCGAGACGCCCTCGTCGAAGGAGAAGGCCTGCCGGGAGACGGTCCCGTCGGTCTCGAGGGTGATCACCGCCAGCGGGGAGTCACCGTTGCCACCGGCCAGGTAGACGTCGGATACGACCACCCCCAGATCATTGAGCACCGGGCTGACCACCTGCCCGAAGTTGGTGCCCGAGAAGTTCTTGGGCGGCTCGATCGCCTGCACCGTGGCCTGCGATTCCAGATCGTCGAACACCCGCCAGTCGCAACCCGCGGTCATCCAAAGCATGCACAACATGAGAAAAGCTGGAAACGTCTTCATGGTTGCCTCAATAATGGAACGTCAGTCCCAGTCCGGCGCCGCCGGGCAGCATCAGGGGTTCCCAGGTGACCGACGCCCCATCGGGCACGGTCTGGAGTCGAATCCTGGAGTCCGGACTCGTGTCGATGAACGTGCGGTACAGCGCCACCGTGAACGACAGCGCCGATAGGCCGTAAAGCACGTTGGCCGCGATGGCGTAGATCTTGCCGTCCTGCAGCCGGGAGTCATTGCTGAACACAGGAATGCCCGCGTCCAGGTCTGCCTGGTAGTCATCCTTGAACTGCACCGACTTGCCGCCGGCCCAGATGCCTGCGCCCAGGGCCGCCAGACCGAGGACATACCCGGAGATGGCACCCGTGCGGTCCGGCGCGCGATTGAGGGTGACCTCGAAGGTCTTCTGCTCTCCGGCGACGACTTCCACGCGCTGTTCCACCGCCTTGCGGCCCTTCTTCAGGATGCGCAGCCGGTGCGAACCGACGGGAATCTTCACTTTCGAGCAGGGCGCCACGCAGATCGTCTTGTTTCCAAGCTTCACCCGGGCGTCCCGGACGTTGCGCCCGAGGATCGTGAGGTAGCCGATGGGCTGCCGCTCGAGCTTCACGTGCAACGTGTTGCTCTCTCCGGCGGAGACGTCGAGCTCGCGCTTCTCCTCACGGAAGCCGTCCTGCTCAACGAAGACGGTGTGCTTGCCCGGCTTCAGCACGCCGTTGAACGGCGTGTGTCCCACGGGACCGATCTCCTTGTTGTCCACGAACACCTGGGCGCCGGGCACGTTGCTCGTGATCTGGACCCAGGCCATGTTCACGTCCTTTTTCATGGAAACCATGATGTCAAGCATGCGGTTTTCCTGCACGTTGATCTCACGTTTGATGTCGGAAAACCCCTTCATCTCCACGATCAGGACATGTTTGCCGAGAGGAATCTCCCCTTCGAACGGGGTGGTGCCCAGCTTTTCCTTCTTGTGGTTCAGGTACAGAACCGCGCCGGGTGGATCAGTGGACACCGCTGTCAGTGTTCGTGTGGCGATCGGCGGAAGTTCGGGCTTCACCAGCGGTGGTGCAGGCTTGTCCACGGGCTTGTCCACAGGCTTGTCGCCGGGCTTGTCCACAGGCTTGTCGCCAGGCTTGTCGCCGGGCTTGTCGCCGGGCTTGTCGCTGGGCTTGTCGCCGGGCTTGTCCACGGGCTTGTCCACGGGCTTGTCGCCGGGCTTGTCCACGGGCTTGTCGCCGGGCTTGTCCACGGGCTTTTTCTGGCTTTCCTTATATTCGATAAGCCGATCCAACAACCGGATGCGCGCCTGAATCGACGCGAGCTCCTTGGTCTGTGGATCCTTCGCCAGATACTCCACAAAATACTGCTTGGCCTCTGTGAATTTCTCCACCTTTTCATAGCACACCGCAATGTTGAACAGAAACGCGGCCAGCGGCTTGTACTCATAGGCCTTGAGGAAGGACTCGGCGGCCTTGTCGAACTGGCCGGCGCCGAACATCGCCTGGCCGGCCTTGAAGTGTTCCTTGGCCTTTTCGGTGGCGTTTTCCTTCTGGCCTTTGCCGCCGGAGCCTTTCTGTGCCGAAGCGGTCAAGGGATTGGACGCGAGCAGGACCAGAGTGAACAGGAAAGACAGGAGTTGGATCTGTTTCATAGCTGTCTCATACATGGTTTCCGGCCGGGGTTGGCCATTCACACCCCACAGGAATAGCACAAGTTGCCCGGATGTGCATGTACTAACTCCGGATGTGCCGCTTCCCTGCCAGAAAAAATCACACCTACATTTGACTTCATCAAACCACCATGGTATACAAATACCCAAGGAGGTACTCATGCAGCCAGGAATCGCCGAACACCGCAAGAATCCGAGATGGCGTGTCTTCTGCCCGGTCGTGGTGCGCAGCATCGAATACGGTGAAACCCAGGCGCTGGGCATCAACATTTCGTCCGGGGGCATCTTCATCCAGACCTTCGACCCACTACCCCTGGGAACGCAGGTCGAGATCCAATTGGGGAACGCCGACGGCGTCATCGCCCGCGGCATCGTCAGGAGTCATTATTACATGACGTACCGGGAGCGGGAACATCCCGCCTCCTGCACCGGCATGGGCGTGCGCTTCGTCGGCTTCGATGACATGACCGCCGCCGGTCCCGATGTCTTCACTCACCTGATGCACTAGCACCAACTGTCCGGAGGTCGCCAGGCGGCCCGATGGTCTCGCCCAAGCGGGGCTCTCATCGAAAGCATGGGAATTATTAATATTTTTCGCAAATGTTCGGGGTAGTGGGGTGCTAGCCGAGGATGGCCTTGAGGTCGGCTTCGGGCGTGGTGATCGGCATGAGGTTGAAATTCTCGTGAAGGAAGGCCACCACATCGGGCTTCAGGAAGGCCGGGATCGTGGGTCCCAGGCGCATGTTGCGGATACCCAGGTGCAGCAACGTCAGCAGGATGCACACGGCCTTCTGCTCATACCAGGACAGCACCAGCGACAGCGGCAGGCTGTTCACATCGGTGCCGAAGGCGTTGGCCAGCGCCACGGCAATCTGGATCGCGGAGTAGGCGTCGTTGCACTGTCCCACGTCGAGCAGCCGCGGGATGCCGCCGATGTCGCCGAAGTCGAGCTTGTTGAAGCGGTACTTGCCACAGGCGAGCGTCAGGATCACGGTGTCCTTCGGGGCCTGCACCGTGAAGTCGGTGTAGTAGTTCCGTCCCGGTTTGGCGCCGTCGCAGCCGCCGACCAGGAAGAAGTGGCGGATCTTGCCGGCCTTCACGGCCTCGATGACCGGGCCGGCGACGTTCATGACCGCCTGGTGGCCGAAACCCACGAGGATCTCGTGCACTGGCTCGTCAGCCGCGAAGCCGGACATCGCCAGGGCCTTCTCAATCACGGGTCCGAAGTTCTCACGGTCGGGCACATGTGCCACACCCGGGAACGCGACCAGTCCGGTCGTGAAGATGCGGTCGATATAGGTCTGAGCGGGCTTCTGGATGCAGTTGGTGGTCATCAGGATCGCTCCCGGGAAGGCATCGAACTCCTTTTTCTGGTCCTGCCAGGCGCCGCCGTAGTTGCCCACCAGGTGCGGGTAGGCCTTGAGGACCGGATATCCGTGCGCGGGCAGCATCTCACCGTGGGTGTAGATATTGATTCCCTTGCCTGCGGTCTGCTTCAGCAATGCCTCGAGATCGCGCAGGTCGTGGCCCGACACCAGGATGCACTTTCCCGCCACCGGATTGACGTTGACCTTTGTGGGCACCGGATGCCCGAAGGAACCCGTGTTGCCGGCGTCGAGGAGGCCCATGACCGTCAGGTTCAGTTCACCCACAGCCATCGCCTGGGCCACCAGCTCGTCGGTGGTCGGCGTGGTCTCCAGGAACGCGAGGATCTCATGCATCTTCGCGTACACGGCGGGATCCTCCTGCCCGACGATCATGGCATGATCAGCATAGGCGGCCACTCCCTTGAGTCCGTAGAGGATCAACTCCTCGAGGCCGACGTTGATCGGGCTCTGGCCCTGTTCACGCTTCAGGAACGAGGCATCCAGGGCCTGCACCAGGCGGCCGTCCTTGTCCTGATGCAGCGAGAACGTGGCCGACAAGGGCAGACCCGAAAGATCAACGCCTTGGCTCTTGAGCGTGCCCGCCAGTCGATCCCGCAACGACACGGCGTGGGCGACCAGCGCATCGATCTTGTCCACATCGAAGTTGACGTTGGTGACCGTGGTGAACAGCGCCTCGAGCGTGAAGCGGTTCACCTCAACGTCCTCGAGGCCGTGGGTGCGGGCGAGCCTGGCGACCTGGGCCAGGCCCTTGGTGGCCAGAACCAGCAGGTCCTGCATGATCGCCGTCTCGTTGGTCTTGCCGCACACGCCGTTGGTGGTGCAGCCGGTTCCCTGGGCAGCTTGTTCACATTGATAACAGAACATTTTCATTCCTCCATCGGAAAGGGTTATTGAAACGACTTTGCCGTTCCTCGGAATGAGGTATAACCGGAATTCGGAGTCCGAATCTTGATCCGGATCAAGCGTTTTGCAGACGAAGGCAAAGAAGACCTGCAGATCTTGTACTTTTCAAGGGAGACTACTCGACAAGAACGCGGGTTTCAATGGTGCAATTGAGCGAAGAGGCGACCGAGCAGTATTTCTCGTGGCTGAGGTACACGGCCCGCTCCAGGGCGGCCAACTTGACGTCGGGACCCGAACCGATGTGGGTGAGGATGATCTTCTCGTAGCGCATGGGATGTTCGGTGGCGCGATCTCCGTTGACCTCGATGCGGTAGGAGGCAAGCGGCTGCTTTTTCTTCTCCATGATCGACACGACGTCATAGCCGGTGCAGGCGCCCAGCGCGCCAAGCAGGGCCTCCATCGGGGAGCAGGACTGTTCGGGGTGGCCCGGGTCGAGCACAAAGGAGCCGCCCGAAGGGTTGAGGACGTTGAAGCGGCGCTCTCCATCGAGGGAGACAATCACGGATTTCTGTGTCATTTCAACTCCTATCAGAAGGCAGGTGTCACCAGACGACGAAACTGATCCCGCCGGTCAGGATCACCACCTGGCCGGAAAAATCGGGGCTGGACGTGCAGCGGCGCATCGCCGAGCTCTCCTCGCACAGGGCGGTCCACTGCGGAAAGGAGATCTCGACCCGGCCGAACACGCGCATCGAGTCGGAGACCCAGTAGTACAGCGTGGCGCCGGCGGACAGGTACACACCCTCGGCGCGCTGCTTGAGTTTGTCGAGTATCAAGCCCTGGCTCACCCAGCCGACACGGGTGAACAGGCCGATCTCCCACGATTTCATCGGCGTCAGTTCGTCCTTGCGCGGCAGGGGGATGAGCACGTGCAGATCCACGGCCGGGGCAAAACCGGAGAACACCACCCCGCCGTTGAACAGCATCGATCCCAGGAACGAGCCGCCAAAAGCGAAGTATCGCCACGGACGGTAGAGACCGGTCACCTGGATCTGCGGTCCGACGTGGGAGGCGAGATCTCCGAGGCCGATGCCCGGTCCGAACACGCCCTCGATCTGGAACTTCGGCGTGGTCTTGGTGAACTTGACGAGAAAGCGATCCGTATCATACTCGTCGTTGCTCCGCATCAGGCCACCGCCGTCGCTGACCTGCTCGACCCGCTGGGGCACCGCCACCGCTGTCGCATCTGCTGTAGCCTCCCCCTCGGCGGGCTCGTTCCCCGCCTCCCCGTCATTGTCCATCATCACGGGTTCATCGTCCTCGCCGGGAGTAAAGGCCATGGCGACGGACACGTGCCCCGACAGCATCGAGGCAGCAATCAAACATTTCAGGAAAAAAGAACGTTTCATAGATTACCTTTCCACAAAATCAGCCGGTTGCAATCACCGACGGCTCGGAAAGACCCTCCAGCGGACATTTCCGGGCCAAGATGCGCAGGGGTCACGTTCCCGTCCCCAGCACCGCATCGGCCAGCCGTACGCACACCTCCGAAGCCGGCCCCTGCAGGAACACGTCCGTGAGCGTGGCCGTGTAGTGGCTCGGATGCAGGTTCACCTCGACGATGCGCGCGCCGTTCTCCTTGGCCGCCCAGGGCAGGGCACAGGCCGGCATGACCTCGCCGGTGGTGCCGATGACCAGAAACGCGTCGGCCTCCATGGTCTGGAAGGATGCGGCCAGGGACGCCTCCCGCGGGATGCCTTCGCCGAAGAAGACGAAGTCCGGCTTGAGCAGGCCGCCGCAACGCACGCAGAACGGGGGCGGTTCAGAAAGATCAACATCGGAGAGTTTCCAGACCTTGCCGCACTGCAGGCACACCATCCGACGCGAGGACCCGTGGTACTCGATCACGTGTTTTGAGCCGGCCTCCTGATGAAGGTGATCAATGTTCTGTGTAATCACAGCCCTCACAATACCGGCCACCTCCAGCCTGGCGACGGCGAGATGGGCGGCGTTGGGCTCTGCGCCTCCCATAAAATCGTAAAATATTTCCTTGATTAATTTCCAGGACGCCACCGGGTCCCGGAAGAACACCTCAAGTTCCAGAAAAGAAGGGTCCACCTTGTTCCAGAGTCCGTCCGGACCCCGAAACGGCGGAATACCGCTCTCCACGGAAATCCCCGCGCCTGTGAACACCACCAGATGGCGTGCATCACGCAGAATCCTGCAGGCCTCGTCAAATTGCGATGGCATGGAATAGTCTCCCGGGTCGCTGCGTTATAGTGAGGACCTTCCGCAACGCCGGGAGCCACATTACCACCGGAGTACGGTGTCGGACAAGACATGAATCCCCGCAGAGATTATATTGACGACTGGTTCGAATTCTGTTAGTGAGACCTGACTTCACCGGCTTGGCACGTCCCCGGGACCGTGTTTATTTAATTCACACACGGATTTGCGACGTGGAAAGGAACTGTTCAATGAAATCGTTTGTATCTATTTTACTGAGTCTGACTTTTGTCGCGGCTTTCGCCTGTGAGCGGATGCCCAAGGAGAAGAAAGGCGCCCCCGCTCCGGCCGAAGGCCAGACAACCGCGCCCAAGGAAGCTGCCGGTCCGAAGGCCCTGAAGGTCGAGTTCTACGTCATGAGCCAGTGCCCCTACGGCGTCGAAGTCGAAAACGCCGTGAAGCCCGTGCTCGACAAGATCGGCAACCTGATCGACTTCAAACTGGACTACATCGTCAACCCCCTGCCCGACGGCTCCTTCAAGAGCCTGCACGGCCAGCCCGAGGTCGACGGCAACATCGTCCAGCTCTGCGCCAACAAGTACGCCCCCGAGAAGTTCTGGGCGTTTTTGGGCTGCCAGAACAAAAACATGCGTGACGTGCACAACAACTGGAAAGCCTGCGCCGAGCAGAACGGCCTTGACGTTGCCAAGCTCCAGGCGTGCAAGGAAGGCCAGGAAGGCAAGGACCTGCTGAAGGCTTCCGGCGAGCGCGCCCAGGCCGCCAAGGCCGGTGGCAGCCCGACGATCGTGGTCAACGGCAAGCCCTATGCCGGCGGCCGCTCCACCAACGGCTTCATGCGCGCCTTCTGCGAGCAGTTGCCCGCCCCGAAGCCGGCCCCCTGCGCCGACATCAAACCGCCCCCGGTGGTCAACATCGTGTTCGTGACCGACAGCCGCTGCAAGGAATGCGCGAAGTTCGAGCGCGGCCTTGAGCAGGTCAAGCGCATGGTCGCCGGCGCCGTGGTGAAGAAGGTCGACTACACGACCGAAGAAGGCAAGAAGATCTACGACGAAGCCAAGCTCACCATGCTGCCCGCCCTGCTGGCCGACGAGAACCTGAAGAAGGACGAGGAAGCCTATCCTCGTCTGGCCCGCTTCGCGACCCCGGCCGGCTCCTGGCTGATGCTGAAGGCCTTCCCGCAGGTCTTCGACCCCAAGGGCGAGATCTGCGACAACACCACCGACGACAACGGCGACAACCTGATTGATTGCGCCGACCCCACCTGCCGCTTCAACGCCGCTTGCATGGAAATCTGCGACAACAAGACCGACGACAACAAGAACGGCAAGATCGACTGCGACGAGCCCGACTGCGCCTTTGACTTCGCCTGCCGCAAGGAAGTCCCCAACACCCTCGAACTGTTCGTCATGAGCCAGTGCCCCTACGGCGTGAAGGCTTTCGACGCGATGAAGGAAGTGCTCAAGAACTTCGGCAACAAGATCGACTTCAAGGTCTACTTCATCGCCGACAAGGTCGGCACCGGCTTCAACGCCCTGCACGGCCAGCCCGAAGTGGACGAGAACATCCGTGAACTGTGCGCGATGAAGAACTACGCCAAGGACTTCAAATACATGGAGTACATCTGGTGCCGCAACCCGCAGATCCACAACCCCGACTGGAAGGGCTGCGCCAAGGACGGCATCGACCCGGCCGTGATCGAAGCCTGCTTCAACGGCGAAGAAGGCAAGAAGCTGCTCGAAGACAGCCTGCTGGTCGCCAAGATGAGCAAGGTCGGCGGCTCCCCGACCTGGATCGCCAACGGCAAGAACAAGTTCTCCGGCATCGACGCCGAGACCGTCAAGACCGAGTTCTGCAAGTACAACGACAAGGTGTACGCTGCCGAGTGCAAGAACACCCTGACGAAGAACACGCAGATGCCCGCCGGCGGCGGCTGCGGCGCCAAATAGTTCTTTCCTCCCCGTTTCCCTCCCCGTATTCCTTTTTGTAAATAAAGAAAAAATTCAATAATTACAGAGGCAAATCCCAGCCCGTATCACAGTTTGTATTGGACCTGGTATTCAGGAACGGTGCAGGACCAGCCGCGGGAGGAGGTGAGGTCGGCCGCGAGGGCGGCTGCGGACTCGGGGTCCCCGTGGTTGACGAACACCTGGCGCGGAACGTTCTTGATGGAGGACATCCAGCGCTGCAACTCTTCGTGATCTGCATGACCCGAGAAGCCGGAGATTTTCTCGATTTTTGCCTTCACCGGGAGGAACTCCCCGAAGATGCGCACCTCCTCGGGGCCGTCGAGGATCTGGCGCCCCAGCGTCCCCGGAGACTGGTAGCCCACGAAAAGGATGGTGCTCTCGTGCCGGGAGATGTTGTTGATGAGGTGGTGCTTGACGCGACCGCCCGTGCACATGCCCGAGCCAGCGATGATGATGGCCACGCCGCGGATCTGATTGATCGCCTTGGACTGCTCCACAGTCCGGCTCAGCGTCAGACCAGGGAAGTCGTATGGGGAGATCCCGTTCCGCAGCAGCTCCACGGTCTCCGGGTCGAACAACTCCGGGTGCTTGCTGAAGATCTCCGTCACCTTCACCGCCATCGGGCTGTCGACGAACGTAAGCAGCGGCGGAATGCGCTTCTCCCGCAGCAGACCGGTGAGGTGGTACAGGATTTCCTGCGTCCGCTCCACGGCGAAGCCCGGAATCACGATGTTGCCGCCCCGCCGGTGCGTGTCCATGATCACGCGGGCCAGCTCGTCGGGAATGCTTTCCACGGTCCCATGGGTGCGGTTGCCATAGGTGGACTCGACGATCAGGACGTCGGCGTGCTCGAACTGGTGGGGATCATTGATGATCGGCAGGTTCAGCCGGCCGACGTCGCCGGAGAACACGACCGTGAGGATCTCACCACCCTGCTCGAGGGTCAGTTCGATCATGGCCGAGCCGAAGATGTGCCCGGCCTCGTGGAAACGCGCCGTAATGCCCGGAGCCACCTTCACCGGCGTCGCATAGGGGGCCGGAACGAACAGCGGCACCGTGTCCTCCACGTGTTCCTTGGCATACAGTGGTTCATACGGGAAAGGACTGATCTTGCCCTGCTTCTCGTGACGACGCTTCTTCTTGCGCATGTCCTCTTCCTGCAGGTAGGCGCTGTCGAACAGCAGGACGCGGGCGATCTCGAGCGTCGCGGGCGTGCAGAACACCTTCCCGCCGAAGCCGTCCTTCACCAGTTTTGGCAGCCTGCCGCAGTGATCCAGGTGGGCATGCGTGAGCAGGACCGCGTCCACGCTGCCCGGGGCCACGAAGAAAGGCTCCCAGTTGCGCGACTGCAGGGCGCGTTCCTGAAACAGTCCGCAGTCGATCAGGATCCGGTGTTCACCCAGGCGCAGCAGCGTGCACGATCCAGTGACGTTGCCGGCCGCTCCCAGAAAGGTCAGTTCCACATCCATGTCATCCTCCCGGTGTGAAGTACCGGGCGCGGATGCGGCCGGCCGGACCAGACTACCACAGAGCCAGGTGACTCCGGCAAGCTGAAAAGCCTTTTTACCGTTTGTTCGGTGCTTCGTGATCCCGGTGGAGGGATTCTTCGACCTTGCGCAGGTAGGCATCCACGTCCAATTTACGAGCCAGCCCCCTCGGGGTCATGGATCGGACCGCACCAAACACGGGGCGGCGACCGAAGGGACGATCATGCAGTCCGAACACCCAGGCCACCCCGACGGTGCCGTTGGGGTCGCGACCGTCGAGGAAGTACCGGTTGTTCCACCGCAGCAGCGTCGTGAAGGCCTCGCGCCAGTGGGCGCTCCAGAGCAGCACCTGCTTGCCCCAGTACATCCGCAGGTAATTATGCATGGTTCCATGAATCTTCATGGCCGTCATCGCAGCGTTCCAGACGGGATCGGGTGTGTCGCAGGCCTCCATCCTCTCCTCCGAAAGGACGTCACCATACGGCATGGCGTGCTCGTCGAGCGTCTTCTGAGCCCAGGCCGGCACCATCGCCGGCGTTCCGTAGCCGGCAAGGAAGCGGGCCGCGTTGATCGCCAGCTCCCGGCGCACGATCAGTTGCTCCAGGAACGCTGTGATGCCAGGTCCACGCTCGAACTCACCGCCGGGTCCGCCGGCGGCCTGCATGCAGGCCAGCGCCACCTCGACCGGTCCGATGTGTCCGAAGTGGAGCCAGGCGCTCAGGTCCGACGAGACATCCAGATCGGCGCGGTGATGGTTCTGGGCGTAGTTCTCCAAGTGATTTTCGATGAAGATGCCCAATCTCGCCCGCGCCGCAGCCTGTCCTCCGCGGATGACACGTACCGGCGCCAAGTCGTCAACTCCCAGGCTCCGCATCAGGGAACCGGCATCCTCGATCTCGACGCCTTCTTGCGGCGGAGAGCCCGCTGGACCGCTCAATCCGGGTTCAACCTGCGGCTGCAGGAATTCCGGCAGCATCCGATGCACGGCCGGCCGGATGGTGCGCGCGCCAATGTGGGCGTGATCGGCCAGCAAGGCCGGAGGAATGACCGCGTCGCCCTCGACGGCCAGCGCTGCGCAGTCCACCCGGGCGCCGACGGCCGCCCGAAGGGCCCGTCCGAACGGCTCAGGGTGCTCGTCGCACACCAGGATCCCGGCCCCGGCGGCCGCCTCCAGCACTTCGGGCAGGAACTGTCCGATCCGCACCACCAGTGGAATGGCGCGTTCACGCAGCACCTCCCGCACCTCGGACAGACCCTCGAGCAGGAATGTGAAGTGCCGAGCGTTCGCTTCCGGATACCGTCCGTCAAGCACACAGAGTACCCACAGACCCGAGCGCCGTTCGTTGGCCAGTTCGATGGCCAGCGCGAGGGCGGGATTGTTCCAGCCCCGCTGCGAGCGCTGCATCCAGTACAGGACGGGGCGGCCAGGTTTCGCAGGGCGGCCGTTCAGGGGTCGGATCAGGCGTTCTGGACAGGATCGTGGACTCAATCCCCCACCATGTTCTCTTCCTGGAAGGAGCGCATGCGTATGGCACGGCCGTCGGTGTCCGTGTCGGCATGGGATGTGTCCTCCCAGCCGAACCAGAAGAGGTCTCCACGGGACAGGCAGACCGGACGCGTCTGGTGACCCATGGAAGTGAAGGGAATCGCAAACTCTCCGGAGGCGGGCGTTCCGTCAACGGCGAAGCGACGAGCCACGATGCCTGCACCGTAGCCGTCGAGGGAGCTCCAGTCCTCCCAGACCACCAGGAAGCCGCTCGAAAGAGGACACAGCGCGGGCTCGATCTGGCTGGTCTGCATCGTGTCGTTGGCGAGGAACTCGTCTGCGGCTGGCGCGAAGGAGCCATCGAAGCGACGGCAATGCACGCCCCACTCCCAGAGATCGTAGGTCGCGCTGTTGTCGATCCAGCAGGCGACCAGTCCACCGGCGTGGGACAGGATCACGGGGGTCGCCTGCCGACCTGCTGTCAGCAGGTTCAGTCCGAACGTCGTCTCCGTGCTGCCGTCTGCCGCGAGGACCACGGCGGAGACCCCGCCGCTGGCGGCATCAAAGGTTCCGGAGGTGTCCTCGTAGGCCACGAGCCAGCGGTTGCCGGAGATGGGCGTCACCCGAGGACGGATCTGCAGCCCGGCGGTCGGAATCGCGAGGGTGAACTCCCCGCTGTCACCGGTGATGCCGTTGACCTGCGGAGCTCCGGTCTCGTCGAAGAAACGACCGTGCAGGTCGGCTCCGCCCTCTCCGGAGGTGTCGGCCCAGACCAGCAAAAAGATCCCCAGCGGATTGGCCGCCGCAGCCACGTGCAGATCCGGCGCCGTGAACGATGAGTCCACCTGGAACTCGGAGACGATCCCGGCCCCCGAGAACGACAGAATCCTGGCGCGCACGCCGGCCTCGAAAGTGGCTCCGCTCTTCTCGTTGATCCACGCCACAAGCAGGTTATCGCCGCTGTTGGCGCCCGCGGCCGAGTGCTGGTTGCCACCACCCACCACGTTGTTCACGGTGATCTCCCCGGTCTTGCGTCCGTCGGCGGCGAAGCTGGCCATGCGGATGCCCGAACCACCTCCGTCGGCACCACTCCAGTCGGTGTAGAGCAGCACAAAGTCACCCGAGGCCTGGGCCGAACCCACGAATACCGGATCCTCCTGATCGCGCACATGCGCATCGTTGGCCACGAAGTCCACACCGTCGGCGAGCGTGCAGGAGGCGTTGCAGCCATCTCCGGACCTCGTGTTGCCGTCGTCGCAGACCTCGCCCTCCTCGAGGGCGCCGTTGCCACACTCGGGGGGAAGGACGACATCGACGTCGGGGGCCGCATCGATGAGATCCCCATCGGCGTCAGAAACGTCGTCGGGCACATCCGGCTGTGCATCCACTGCTGCGTCCCAGTCATAAAAACCTGTCTCGCCCGTGCAGCCGGCCATGAAACCCGTAGAAATTGTTAATAATATTATAAACAAAATACGGCGTTTCATCGCAGTTTTCCAATGACTTCACAGTACACACCCGGTACCGTGGCGGTGTTGTTCAATTCGTTGCATTCGCCCAACTGCGAATTGCCCGAAGCGTCCGCGTCGGCCTGCACGGTGACCGTCACCGACGTGGCCAGGGAGCGCGGCGGCGAGGTCCACTCACAGGTCAGGTCCACGCACTGCCCCGTCACCAGTGGCGACTGCAGCGTCGCCTCGCACAGCCACTCGCCCGTCTGACCGTGGAAGAATCCGACCGGAAGGCCCGTGGGGACCGGCTGGGTGCCGCGGTTGCACACCGTCGCCTGCAGTTCGGCATTGGTCGTGATCAGGCAGGAAAAGGAAGCCGCGCGCACCGTCAGATCAGGGCTCGTGCCGACGGCAACGGAACCCTGCACGTTCTGGCGGAAGTTGTTCAGTGTGGCGTCCATCCAGTTCTGCACCCACTGGGCGGTGCGGGGCACGATCCCGGACTCGGAAACGTTGCTCACGCTGTACGTGTGCTGGTTCCAGATGGTTCGGGAGGGCACCCAGCGATCCAGCGAGTCGCGGTATACACGCACGCCAGGGTAGGCTCCCAGCCAGTCCGAGCGGCAGACGTTTCCTGTACCGGGGGTTCCGGCCACAGGCACGTCGCAGACGTAGCCGGAGCCGCCTCCCCCACATTGCGCGTCGTCGGCGCAGCGGCAGAAGCCTGTGTCACAGGAGCCTGAGGCGCAGTCCAGGTGGGTCTCGCATCGCAGACCCTTGAAGATCGGATCCATGGGTGTCCCGTTGTGGGAGAGGGGATAGCCGATGCCGCCGGCGTTCGTCGGCGCGATCGTGCAGTTCAGGTTCGAGGGCACCACCAGTTCGGCGTTGTAGTCGCCGTCGACGTCGGCCACGATCGGATTCTCGTTCCAGGTGCAGGAACTGTGCCACTGGGAGAAGAGCACCTCACCGGTGCGCCCGTCGTATACCCGTGTGAAGACCTCGTCGGCGTAGACGACTTCCACTCGGCCGTCGCCCTCGAAGTCAAACAGCGAAGAGCCGGTGCGGTTGGAACTGTGATCCTGACTGACCTGATGCCACAGGATGCCGTCGGTGCGCAGGGTCACGCAGGTGGCGACTTCAGGGATGCCCAGGCAGTCCGGATCGAACACAGAGATCGAGTCCGACGAGGCTGCCGAGAACTCGACGCGACCGTCGCCGTCGAAATCACCGGCCGTGGGGGGCCCGCCGCCGGTACCGGCCGGGAAGTTGTAGGGACCGTAGAGGGTGCGACCAAACACGTTGATCACCTGGGTGAGTCCGGATCCCACCACGACGATCTCGGCAATGCCATCGCGGACGCGCCGGTCGTCACCACCGGGATCCTGGGGAAACGTGCCAAAATCGCCGTAGGCCACGTACAGGCCCGCCGGGCCGGTGTTCCAGACCAGGTCCCAGGCCGACGTGGACGGGTTGAAGGAGTACAGCACGGAACCGCCGGCCAGATCGACCCGGCCATCGCGATCGAGATCGGCGGCCGCCGGATAGGAGAAGTACCCGGGCATGCCCAGCGTGCCGGTCAACTGCAGGCCGGTGTGGTCGTACACCAGGCCGAACGAGAGGATCTCGGGCAGCCCGTCGTCGTTGAGATCGTGGACGGCGACCCCGGACCAGCCCGTCGACTGGACGCCGTAGGTCAGGTTGGTGCCACCGGCGTTGTGTCCATGCCACAACTGGCCCCAGGTGTCCGTCAGGTCGTCGTAGCGGAAGGCCTCCACGCCACCGAGCCCGTTATGGGCCACGATTTCGGGACGTCCGTCACCGTCGAGATCGGCGATGGCCGGTGTATTGCAGCCGTTGAGCTGGGTGCCGACCGTATAGAGCTGGGTGCAATCCCTGCCGTCGAGAACGCGGATGACGCCGTAGTTTCCGTTGTAGTATCCCGAGCTGCCGTCGGTGCCGGAGTAGCTCAGGAACACGATGGAGGGCTGGACCACCGCCGGGTTGCCGTCGAAGTCGAAGTCAGCCACCAGCGGCGTGGAGAGCACGTTGACGTGCGCCGGATACGGGTCGCCTGCCGGAGGTGCCGACCACGTGCAGTGCAGAAACGGCGAGAAGATGCCGGACTGCGGATACTCCCCGCACTGGGGATTGAAGTGCCCGCGCGGACCGGTGCCGTAGGGAACGCAGAGGTTGTTCCAGCAATAGGTGTCCCCGGCACACTGACCATCACTCTCGCAGGGAACACCGGTGACGCACTGCTCCTCCATGCAGATCTCCGCCGGACTGCAGCAGTCTGTTCCGCAGGATGTGTCGGGAGCCTGGCAGGTGTCCGCATCCGCATCCGCATCCGTGACGTCCCCGACGTCAGTCACATCGGTCACCGCGTCCTGCGTGTCATCCAGATCGTCCTCGACATCCACGGCCGCATCGTGCAACGGCACGCAGAGGTCATTGCGACAAACCAAGTCACCGGAGCACGGATGAATTCTGTCACACGGTTCTCCCTGTGACCGGCCCGGCCAGCCGTCTCCCACGGTGCAGGCTACAACCGCCCACACCACGCTCAATGTCAGGATCCAGCGAAAACAAGACATGGTTCGATCACTTTCCGGCGATGACTTCCAGGTCGAGGTCCCGGAGGATCTTCACCAGGTGCTCGCCAGTGCCTGTCGACACGCCGACCAGGGGAAGGCGCAGCTCAGAAGACGGAATCATCCCCAGCATTTGCATGCAGGCCTTGGCCGGCGCCGGGCTGGTCTCCAGGAAAAGCCCCTCTGCGATCGGCAGCAGGCGATGGGCCAGCTCCCTGGCCCGGACATGATCACCGGCGGCCGCTGCGTGCACCGATTCCGCGAAGAGGCGTGGGATCACGTTGGCCACAACCGAGATCGCGCCCACCGCCCCCAGCACGAACAGCGGATAGTTCAATTTGTCCTCTCCTGAATACAGGGAGAATTCCGGACGGGCCGAGCGCAGGATCCACTCGGCCTGGGAGATTGAGCCGGACGCTTCCTTGATGCCCGTCACCCAGGGCACCTCCTGCAGCCTGAGGACGGTCTCCGGCAGGAGGTTCACACCCGTGCGACCGGGCACGTTATACAGGATAACCGGGAACTCACATGCCTGGGCCACCGCCGAGAAGTGGGCCAGCAGCCCGCCCTGGGTGGGCTTGTTGTAGTAGGGAGTCACCACGAGGGCGGCATCGGCACCGAGCTGGCGGGCCAGTTTGGTACGCTCCACGGTGGTGGCCGTGGACTGGGTTCCGGTGCCCGCGACCACTGGAATGCGGCCCTTGACCTGCTCCACCGTGAAACGGATGATCCGGCTGTACTCGTCCTGTGTCCAGGTCGCCGTTTCGCCCGTGGTGCCGGCCGTGACGATGGCGTCGGTGCCGCTGGCAATGTGCAATTCAATCAGTTTCCCCAGCGTGTCGAAGTCAACAGCGCCGCCGGAAAACGGTGTGATCAGAGCCACTATCGAACCGGAGATTTTCTTCATTCCATTCACTCCCTGTACAGTTCACAATGTACTGGAAACGATTGAAAAAGCAACGATCACGCTATGTTTTAATGGAAGTCCGCAATCTCTCAGCTTGTATGAACGAGCCATTCTGTTATGCTTCGGGCGATGAACAAGTGGCTCACCGAGCCCCAGGTTCTGGGGCAATACATGCTTCGCGTCTTTAACTCCGTCGAGAATCCGGAGCGCTTCTTTCCCCTGCGTCAGAAACTGGGCCTGATGGAAGTGGAGGCCGGACGGTGGTATGCTCAGGCCACGCTTCTGAAGTTCTTTTCCAGCGTGCTCAAGACCGACGGGGAGGACATCCTGTTCCACATGGGACTGCAGATGATCGCCGGCACGGCCTTTCCGCCCAACGTGGCGTCCTTCCAGGAGGCCATTTCCTCGATGGATCTGGGCTATACGATCGCCCACCGGTACCAGGTCGGCGCCATGTTCGGGCTGCGTGCCTCCGGAGAAATGCAACTGGACATCATCGCCGCCAACCCGTATCCATGCCCCTACGACTGGGGCATCCTGCAGGGCATCATGAAGAACTGGGCACCTGCGGCCCGCCTGTCTCATGATTTCTCGCAGGGATGCCGCCTCGACGGGGAGACGGCATGCCACTACCACCTGATTTTCTGACGGATGATGCCCAATATGTCGAACAAACCTGAACGCAAATGGATCGGCCCCTTCCGCATACTCGGACTGCTGGGCTCCGGCGCCACCGGGCATGTGTTCCTTGCGGAGGATCCTTCCCTGGATCGCAAGGTCGCGATCAAGATCCTCAAGACGGATTTCAAGTACGACTCGGAGCTGCGGAACCGGTTCCTGCGCGAGGCCCGCAACATGGCCCGCCTGTCGCATCCTGGCGTGGTCTCGGTCCACGCCGTCGGCGACGAGGAAGGGCTTCCCTACATGGTCATGGAATACCTTCAGGCCACCGACCTGCTCACGGCGATCGAAAAGCAGGGGGCCCTCTCCTGGCCCACGGTCGTGTCCATCTTCATCGACGTGACCGAGGGCCTCTGGAACGCCTATGCCGAGGGCATCGTGCACCGGGATGTCAAGCCTGCCAACATTTTCCTGGCCGCGGAGAACCGCGCCAAGATCGGCGACTTCGGCCTGGCACGGGCGCTTGAAATGGACGCCAACCTCACCGCCGACGGCGTGGTCATCGGAACGCCCGACTACCTGGCCCCGGAAGTCATCTCCGGAGTCAAGGCCACCGTGGAATCCGACGTGTATGCACTGGGCTGCTCGATGTTCCACGCCATGGCCGGCCATCCGCCGTACCGCTTCCTGCATGAGGACATCACCGGACAGGAAGTGCTCAGCCGCCATATCAAAGCGCCCGTCCCCATGCTGGACAACCGGCAGATTCCGCGGGCGCTGCGTAAATTAATCTATGACATGATGAACAAGAAGCCCGGCGCCCGGCCCACCTACGAAAAGATCGTGACCGCACTGCGCCGCACGATGCGCCCCAAGGACTACAACAGCCGCGCCATGCCCGCCTTCAATCCCGGCCGAACCGCCGCGTCGTCGAAGACCGCGGCCAGTCCGATCCAGCCGATGGGATCATATGACGAAAAATCATCCGAACCCGAACTGGACCTTCCCTCCGTGTGGTTGGTGATCTTCGGCGTGCTGATCTCTGCGGCCATTCTGACGCTCGCCACCTTCGGCATGTCCTGATCCCCCTTTTCATTTCGTTCTGATTGGTATAATATCAGCGGCAGTTGAACCACTGACGATTGAATCCAGAGCATCCTCGAAGGAGCCTTTCCGATGTCGGAAATTCCCGTGGATTTCATCAATCCTCCCCTCTCCGTTGACCAGCCGGCATCCGGTGCCCGGGCGAAGGAACCTTCGCGTCAGACGATCCTGGAGATGCTCAACAGTGCCCCCAGCTCGATCACGGTTCATGACACCCAAGGAAACTTCCTGTACGCAAACCAGCGGACCTTCGAACTGCACGGCTACGACAGATCCGAGTTTTTGAGCCTGAACCTGAGCCAACTCGACGTCCCGGAGTCGGGTGAGTTGCTCCAGGATCGTATCCGGCGGATCGAACAGGATGGACAGGCCACCTTCGAGGTCGAACATTATCGGAAGGACCACAGCGTCCTCCCGCTGGAGGTCTCCGTCAAGCAGGTGACCTGGGAGGGCCGGCCGGCGCTCCTGAGCATCGCAAGGGACCTTTCCGAAAAGCGGGCCTTGCAGGAACAGTCGATGCGGCACACCCGCGACCTCTCCATGTTTCAGTTGTTCGTGGTGGGGCTCGCGACGGTCTCCGACGACGAAATCCACAGGTACATCGCGCACAGCCTGAAGGAGTTCGCAGGCGCCTACTTCGTGTCGATCTCGGATTACAACCCGCAGAACCGCTGCCTGGCCCACCGTCACCTGGAGATCGACCCCGGCGTCGCCGGCAAGGTGATCAGTTTCCTCGGCTCCCGGGTGGAGGATATCCATACACCGCTGTCCGAAGAGAACTATGAGTTGATCACCCGCAAGGGCTGGTCCATCGAGAAATCGTTCCACGAAGCCTCCTTTGGATCGATCCCGTCACCGGTGGCCGCCGCCATGCAGAAGTTCCTGCACCTGGACCGCTTCATCGGGATCACCTTCCTCGACGACAGTCGACTTTACGGCACCTCGCTGCTGGCCATGCGCCAGGAGCAGCCCGACCCCTCCATGGACATGCTTCAGGCCTACCGTCACGCAGCCACCATCGCCCTGCGGCAACGCGCGTCCGAGCAGGAACGCCGCAGGATCGAGGACGAATGGAAGCGGGCACACCAGATGGAGATCAAGGGCCGTCTGGCCACCTCCATCGCCCCGGATTTCGAAGCCCTCCTGGACGACATCGGACAGCGTTCCGAGCACGTCCTGTCGCTGATGGAAACCGACGACCCGCTCTGCGGACAACTCCGGGAAGTCCTCGACTCCTTGAAGTCGGCAAAAGAACTGATGGAGCAATTTCGGGACTTCAAGGCCTGAAGTCTCCCGTCCCCCGAACGATCCGATTTTTCTTGATCGGGCGCATGGGTACGCCTTGAAGGATTATTCTCTTGCCAGCTCTGGGAATTTCGCGAAGAAATCGTGCAGCATGGCCCGACGCTCGGGATGAAGGTAGTCAAAGTTCTCACCGCGATCGATGACCTCCCAGAAGTCCTTGCTCTCCACGGAGATCAACTCGGAGCGGATCGAGCGAATCCGGTCGATCGGTTCGGTCTTCATGTCAAGGAAGATACGGTGAGCGCGCTCGGAATCCTCGTGCAGCAGGAAATAGGTGGCCATCTTGATCTGGGCCTTGCGCACGCCGCGCAGCCCCTTCTCCTGGGCCTCGCCCTCGGCTTCCTTGTCCACCTCGAGCAGGATGTCGAGGAGCTTGTCGCCGACGATGGCGCCTGCAGAGAAGGCGAGTTCACACAGCGACGTCAGATCGTAGGCCACCGTCTCAGTGATGAACGCGATGTTCATATTAAATGCAACTTGTCCATAGTATCGGAAATAGCCAGCGATCTCAAGCAACTGGTCGTCCATGCCCGCCCGCAGCACTGCCTCGGCGAGCAGCCGGTACTGGTGCAGCACGTTGTAGGCGGTGCGCACGTCCTTGGCATTGAGGGTCGCGCGTAAATAAGTGTTGAAGAACTTCAGGATCAGGCGCAGCGTCTCCTGCTGCCGGTTCCGGATCGCGTCCTCACCGAGGTATCGCGTGTCGATGGCCACGATGTAATTGATGTCGCGCATTCGATTGAGCGACTCGTTGTAAATCATCTGGTACTGCCGCAGGGTCTTGTATTCCAGCCAGGTGCGCTTCTCGGTGATCTCGCTGAGCACTTCGCGGTGCATCGAAATGAATTCAGTGTTGGCGCGCAGGGGCCCCGTCACAGCGAACCACTTCTCCGGCAGCTGGTCCTTGCACGACTGGTACTCCCGCAGCAGATCCCGCAGGCTGTCGATCGCGGAGGTGGCGATACCCTTGTCCTTCTGCTCAATGGCGTTGATCGAGATGTCCGCCAACTGCTCGACGTTGCGCACCACCTGCTGCTGCAATTGGTCGATGTCGGTGTTCGGACGAAGGCGCACGAGGTTGGAGGTGGCCTGGCGCTCGATACCCTTGACGATGTTCTCGGGTTCCAGGAAATGGAAGACGTACATGAAGTACGGTGCAATCAGGATCAGCGAGACCGTCAGCAACAGCACGTTCACGATCGACCCGGCCACCGGGATGAAGTCGTGCTCGGAGCCCCCGCGGATGACGAAGTTCATGAACAGGCAATACACTGCGCTGACAATGAAGAACGCCAGGATCAGGAGGTTGGTCTTGTCCTTGAAGAACATTTCGGTGATCCGCGGCGTGTAGCGCGTGGCGGCCAGTTGCACGACGATGGAGGCCACCGTGATGACGATGCCCAGGATTGCAGTAATCACTTCGCCCATACCACCGAGGATCTGGCGGCTGTCGTCTACGGACATTTTATAAAATATTTCAAAAAATCCGGGATTTCCTTGTTTGGTGCCGAACCAGAAAAAGTCCAGACTATATACAATCAAGAAAAAAACAAACGGAACCAGCACCAGAAGCCCGATGGCGATAATTAAAATAGTCTTGCGTGTATTGCCAAACATCTTCCATTCCAGAAATAAATGTCGGACCAGTCATTGGCTCGACGAACCGGCCCCAGACCATCCCGTTTCGCATCCGACAAAAACAGGGACAGGTCCCTCCGCATGGCGCCTACTGTACAGAAAAGGTCAATAAAATGCCAGATGTAATTGCGAAACTCCAACAAATCACCGGGGACCTTTCCGGGGGGCCGCAGGGTCGGTCCGGACGCGTTCCGACTGCCGGTCGCATGAAATTGCCGTTCCGTACGGGCCGACATCCTGACGAATAATGAAACGTGACTTGACATTATTCGCTGGTTCTTGGAAAACACCGACTCAGGAGTTATTGTATCCGTCATGATGAACACCCTGCTTTCCCTGCGCCGTTTTTGGTTCGTCCTGCTCGTGGTCGGATGTACCTCGGGTCATCCTTTCCGCATCACGAATTCCATGGATCTTTCCGAGGCCTCCTCCGGACCGACCGTCACGAAGATCCTGGATCTGGGCAACGCCGAGGTGCCCACGGCCGGCGACGTGACCCGCACGGGCATGAATTCCCAGGCCGTGATTGGCGAACTGCTGTTCGTGCAGGGCAAGGAATTCGGCCGCGGACCCTCGGTGTCCGTCGGCGGCCTTCCCGCGGTGGTGCTGGCCCGCACCGAAAACGGCGGCCTCCTGGTCCGCGTGCCTGTGGGCGTCCCCGCCGGCAGGCAGAACGTGGTTGTCTCCACGCATAAGGGTGTCTCCTCGTTTCCGTTCGAGTTCCGCCGGTTCGCCGCGGCCGGAAGCCCCGGCAACTCCAAGATCTCCCTGATGGAAGCACCCGCCTTCAAGGAAATCTCGACGATCGACATCGGCGCGGATCCTGCCGCCATCGAGTTCTCCCACACCAAACCGATGTTGTACATCGTGACCCAGACCCCGGCGTCGTGCCGCGAAAAGCCCGCAGGCGCGGACTGTGTGCCGCACCTGCTGACCGTCGACCTGACCCTTCCGGATTTCCCTGTGGTGCAGAAGCAGAAGTTGATCTCCGGATACGTCCTGAACTTCTCGCTGGCGCGCACCCAGGACCGGGCCCTGGTCGCCACCTCGGTCGGCCTGCAGGTTGTCAGCCTCGAGTACCGAACCCCGATCGTCCATCAGAAGGCCGCCTGGACCACGAAGACCCCCGGCAAGGACGTGCTGCAGGCGCTGATCTCGCCCGACGGCAAGACTGCTGCAGTGCTGCTGCGCACGGAGAACAGGCTCTCCCTGTTTGACGTGTCCGTACCTGACGTCCCCAAGGAAGGGCCCCAGATCAACCTTCTGCCCGAAGAGAAGGCGCCCCTGGTCAAGACCATGGCGTTCCATGGCACCCGCTCGACGCAGACCCTGTACGTGGCCGCCGGCGACACGCCCGAAAGCCTTGTGGTGGGCTGGCACCCCGGAATCATCCTCTCCACGGAGTTAATCTCCGCGAGGGACCGCACGGTGGAACCAGAACTGAAGATCATTGCCCAACTGCCGCTGCCCCAGGAAAAGGTGACCCCCGTGCACATGGCAGTCTCCCTGCTTGGTGCCACGGAGGTCGAGGACACCCAGCGCACGGAATGGACGCACTTCCTGTACATCTCACTGGTGCATGGTGAACTGATGTCACTGTCGAACAATCCCCTGTCGACGCCCTCGGGCCTTCAGATGGGCGTTGAACTGATCGACTCGCTGAAAATGATCGGTTTCCTTTCCCGGCTGGATCACAAGCAGAATTTCAAGTCCTTCTCGTCGGATCCGGCCGTCACCGGCGCCCTGGCTCCAGCCCATCACGGCAAGGAACTGCTGTCCATCCGCTGCGTGCCCCACAGTTCCAAGGAGCCGCTGGAGATGTCGCTGGAGTGCGGACTGCACCTGATGAACCTGCACACGGGCAAGGGCGAGTTCCGTCCCATGGGCAAGCTCTCCAAGGCACAGTTCGTGTCTCCGTTTACCTTTGGGGCGGTGGCCGTCCAGGAATGATTCATGAAAGACGCAATGACCATCCGTTCATTCGCGGAGATGAAAAAGACGGGACGGAAGATCGTCACCGTCACAGCCTATGACGCCACCTTCGCACAATTATGTGAGGCCGCCGGTGTCGACATCGTGCTCGTCGGCGACAGCCTGGGGATGGTGATCCAGGGCCATCCCAACACACTTCCGGTCACACTCGATCAGATGTTGTACCACACGCGCATCGTTTCCCGGGGTCTGAGCCGGGCGTTCCTGGTCATGGATCTGCCTTTCCACAGCGTGCCTGTCTCCCTGGATAGCGCAACTGCCGCGGCCGTGCGCGCCCTGTCGGAAGGAAACGCGCAGGCAGTGAAGGTCGAGGGTGCCACGCCCTATGTGCTGCAACTGGTCTCGCACCTGTCCTCCCACGGCATACCGGTCATGGGACACGTGGGCCTGATTCCCCAGTCCGTCCACCAGATGGGCGGCTTCCGCATTCAGGGCAAGACCCCTGAAACCGGGGCGAGGCTCCTCGATGGGGCCCGCCTGCTTCAGGAAGCGGGCGCTTTTTCCATCGTCCTGGAGGCGATCCCCCATGCCCTGGCACGGGAGATCACCGACGCGGTTACGATCCCGACGATCGGCATCGGCGCGGGACCGCACTGCGACGGGCAGGTGCTGGTGTCCTATGACCTGCTCGGCCTCAATGAGACGTACTGTCCGCGTTTCGTGAAGAAATATGCCCAGCTCGCCGAGATCGCCAAGCAAGCTCTGGGGGACTATGCCTCCGAGGTCCGCGCCGGCATATTCCCTCCCGCCGACGAACGCGGCGGAAAACCTCCCGCCGACGAACGCGGCGGAAAACCTCCCGCCGAGACCCCGAAGCCGGAAAAACCATGACGATCCATGAATCCGTGATCATCACCAGTCCGGAATGGATGCGGCGGTTCGTTGCCGCGCGCAGGGCCGAGGGCCGGCGTATCGCCTTCGTCCCGACCATGGGATACCTGCATGAAGGTCACCTTTCCCTGGTGGAGAAAGCTTCGGAGCTGGCCGACTGTGTCATCGTCTCGATCTTTGTGAATCCGATGCAGTTCGGACCCAATGAGGATCTCGACCGGTATCCTCGCGATCTCGACGGGGATCTTCAGAAACTTTCCGGTTATCCGGTGCAGGCTGTGTTCTGCCCGGCCGCCACGGATCTCTATCCTGCCGGATTCCAGACGAGCATTCATGTCGAGCGTGTATCGGCCCCACTTTGTGGGGCGGCCCGCCCCGGCCATTTTACTGGTGTGGCCACGATCGTGCTGAAACTGTTCAACATTCTAAGGCCCGACATCGCGGTGTTTGGACTCAAGGACTACCAGCAGTTCCAGGTCATCCGGACGATGGTGAAGGATCTGGACGTGCCCGTGGAGATCGTCGGCTGCGAGATCGTTCGCGAGACCGACGGACTGGCAAGGAGCTCCCGCAACGTGTTCCTGACGCCGGACCAGCGCGCCGCCGCGGTGATCCTTCACCGTACACTCGAAGATGCGGCCACCTGGATCAGCACGGGCCGGCTGGTTCGGGCCTCCGAGGTCGAACTTTTCCTGTCCGAACGCATCGCCGCCGAACCGCAGGCACGCATCGACTATGTCTCGTGTCGCGACGCGGCCTCCCTGGAGGCCATCGACGTCCTCGATTCACCTGTCGTGCTGGCGGTGGCCGTCTTCTTCGGCCGCACCCGATTAATTGACAACCGTGTCATTTCCGTTTGAATGTACCCGCCCGGGTGGTGTCATCCACCCGTTCCAGAAGGAGTCTCCCGATGAAAGACCATCTCCCGTTTCAGGCCCGTTGGACCGTCAAAGTGCTGCAGTGGCTTCTCTCCCGCGAGGTGTCACTCGAGGAGATGCTGCAGGACGAGGATGTGCTCTCCGGCGTCGTCACCTATCTGACCAAGAAAGTCTCCGTGGAAAGCGAGCTGCCGGGCCAGAAGGAGAACCTGGAGAAGGTCTCCACCATGGAAAAGGAATTGGACTTTGTGCGCTGCCGTCTGCAGGGTGCCGATCAGCAGCGCAAGAATGAGGTGCAGGACCTCGAGAACCGCAATTCCGAACTGCGCGAAGAGGTGGTCAAGCTCACCCACAAGGTCCGCGCCGCCGAGAAGGAGATCCTGGAAGCCAACTTCGCCTCGGGCACCACCAAGGCGGCCCTGAAAAAACTGGAAGAAGAACTGCGGGAACTGCGGAAGAAACTCGAAAAGACCGAACTGGAGCTCGCCCAGCGAAATGAGGAGCTCGCCCAGGCGCAGGCTCGTCACGCAGAGGTTCGGGCTGAAATTGATCTGATTCACGCGTCCCTGGCTCGTTCCGAGAAGGATTTCAACAGCCGCCTGATCATGCAGAATTCCCACTGGGAGGACGAGAAGAACCGGCTGCTGTTCATGCTCGAGGAACGAGACAACGCGCTGTCCGAGGCCCGCGAAGGGCAGGCCGCCGCCACACGGGAGATCGTCTCTGTCTCCCGGAACCTCGAGGACAACCTTGAGCGTCTGGCGCTGCTCGAGGTGGAGGCCGTACAAAAGGGTGTGCCCATGGTGAAGGTGGGCTACGAACCCGTCGTCGGGGAGAAGGCTGCCCGCGCGGTCGCTGAGAAAAAACTCAAGAAGGAAGAGGACACGCCGGCTCCGAAGGCCTCCCGTCGCAAGAGCGCTCTGCCTGACTTCGATCCGATCTCGGCGGTGGTGGGCTTCTCCACGGCCAACATGTTCGAACTGTCCGACGACGCCCGCTACACCGAGATCGTGAACCTGGACGTGGAGAGCATCCCCGAGCCAAACGCCCACCCGGTGAAGGAAAAAAATCACCAGATCCGCAAAGAGAAGACCGAGAAACCGACCGAGAAACCGGCCGATAAGAAGACCACTGGAAAATCGGTCGAAAAAACCGGCACCCAGAAGTCTTCACGGAAAAAGGGCGAACGAACGGTCCCCCAGAAGACCGCCGAGAAACCGGCCGATAAGCCCGCTCCCCAGAAGACCGCCGAGAAACCGGCCGATAAGTCCGCTCCCCAGAAGACCGCCGAGAAACCGGCCGATAAGCCCGCTCCCCAGAAGACCGCCGAGAAACCGGCCGATAAGCCCGCTCCCCAGAAGACCGCCGAGAAACCGGCCGATAAGCCCGCTCCTCAGAGAGTCGCCGATAAGCCGGCACAACAGCCGGCCAAAAACGGCCAAAGAAACTCCCGGAATCCGCAACAGCCGCAAAACCAGGCCCGGAATCCCCAGAAAGGCGCACAACCTGCGGCCAATTCCTCCCAGCCGGGCTCGACAGGCCAGCAGCCTGGCTCGGGCCGATCTAGGAAGTCCCGCCCCCGGCGTCGACCTCGACACAGCCCGGGTGAATCACGTCAGTGAGCCTGGCTTCGAGTTGCTCACCAAGCGCCGGAGACGTCCGCAGCGCCTCCACCGACCGTTCCCGTCCCTGTCCGAGCCGATCCCCGTCCAACGAATACCAGGAGCCCGATTTCGCGATCAGGCCCGTCTCCACACCCAGATCGAAGAGTTCATGCATGCGGGAGATACCGCGATCGAACCACAACTCGATCTCTGCCACAGAGAACGGCGGTGCGACCTTGTTCTTGACCACCTTCACTTTGATCTTGTTCCCGACAATGTTCTC
This sequence comes from Myxococcota bacterium, assembly GCA_018817795.1. Taxonomy (GTDB): domain Bacteria; phylum Myxococcota_A; class Polyangia; order HGW-17; family HGW-17; genus HGW-17. The sequence continues at coordinate 52,745 of JAHITJ010000199.1, forward strand.
GCCTTCCTTCACGTGACCGGTCCTGCGGATGTCCATGCGTACTGAACTGAAGAACTTCAGCGCCTGTCCTCCCGGCGTCGTCTCAGGAGAACCGAACATCACACCGATCTTCATGCGGATCTGGTTGATGAAGATCACGGTCGTGCGGCTCCTCGAGCAGTGCGCAGTGATCTTCCTCAACGCCTTGCTCATCAGGCGCGCCTGAAGGCCGACCTGCATGTCGGTCATCTCTCCATCGATCTCGGCCTTGGGCACCAGTGCCGCAACAGAGTCCACGACGATCAGGTCGGCGCCACCCTCGGAAACAAGGATGTCCACGACCTCGAGCGCCTGTTCCCCGTAGTCCGGCTGGGAGATCATCAGGTTCGAAGTGTCCACCCCCAGTTTCTCGGCATATCCAAGGTCCAGGGCGTGTTCAGCATCGATGAACGCGCACAGCCCTCCGCGCTTCTGGGCCTGGGCAACGACCGACAGAGCCAGAGAGGTCTTTCCCGTGCTCTCCGGACCGTAGATCTCGACGACCCGGCCACGCGGCAGTCCGCCCACACCCAACGCCCGGTCCAGCGCGAAAGAACCGGTGGAAATCACCTCGACGGCCTCCCGTCCACGTCCGTCGAAGGTCATCAATGCACCTGCGCCGATTCGCTTCTCCACCTCCCCTATGGCGCGACGCAGCCTTTCCTGAACAGGGTTTTCCGACAGTTTCTGGATTGAAATCATCTCTTTTCCTCCTGATTTCGGTTGATTTTTTCCGTGGCCCATTCCTGCCAGGGCCTGGCCAGTCCATGGAGAACATGTAGTTGGGTGCGCAACTGCGGATCGGGTCCGCCTTCGGCCGACCCAGAGGGATCCGCTGCCGGCACCGCGGGGACCGTGGGCCACGCCAAATCCGGCTGCCACGGGGGCGCCGTTGGACCGGGAGGCCCGTCCGAGGATGCCTCGGGACCGACGAGCAGGCGCATGAGCGTCCACATCCGCCGCGCCTCGGACCGGTTGATCAGACCCCGGCCTACCCCCCATCGCAGAACGCGGGCCAGGTCCGGCATCGCCCATGACACGCGGTTCAGGCAGGACCAGACCGCCCCGCGGGCAAGTGTCCCATACAACCGCATCGGATGATGCTGATTGCGAATCTCCACCTTGATGAGCATTTCAGTAATCAGCGGAAGAACGTCCATCTTTCCTCCTTTGCTGAGGTGGATTCGCAAACGGCATGCCAGTTAGGAAATTATTGATTTTGTTGGATATTTAGACAAACAGGGAAACACGGACCCGATGTGATTTCACCGCAGACGGCCAAGGTCGACCAGTTCAGGTCACGCCTGCTACAAATGGGGGGAACCGGCTATCGTTTCTTAGGAGGAATCCCGGGGTCCACGATCGGCAGATCCGGCCGGCTGTGGTCAGGATAACTGTAATCGGGATAGGAATTCGTGCTCTGGTAGTACGGATTCGGATAGGAGTGCCACTGTCCATCGTCGCCGTAGTAGCCCTGAGGCTGCTGCTGCTGTTGGTCGTACGGATACCATTGGCCGTCCTCGCCGTAGTAGCCCTGCGCCTGCTGCTGCTGGGCGTACGGATACCATCGCCCATCCTCGCCGTAGTAGCCCTGTGCCTGCTGCTGCTGCGTGTACGGATACCACTGTCCGTCCTCGCCGTAGTAGCCCTGCGCCTGCTGCTGCTGGGCGTACGGATACCACTGACCATCCTCGCCGTAGTAGCCCTGAGGCTGCTGCTGCTGGGCGTACGGATACCATTGGCCATCCTCGCCGTAGTAGCCCTGCGCCTGCTGCTGCTGTGGATATGGATACCACTGACCATCCTCCCCATAATATCCCTGCACCTGCTGGGAGGGAGTGCTTCCGGGCCGGTAGGCGGCCGTCTCGTCGACAAAGCTCTCTTCCGGAGGAATGGAAGGTTCCTGGATAAACGAATTGTTCTGGGCGGACAACTCACCGTAGGGTGACACGTAGGAGGGATATTCCGGCTGTTCTACAGAAGCATATCCGCCCGAGGGCATTCCCGTCGCTCGCGGATCGAACGGCTGCTCCGAGCCCGCGTATCCGTTGTTGGACGGCGCTCCTGTCGCTCGCGGGTTGAACGCCCCAGCGGCCGGTTGTTCTTCGTAGGGATACTGGTTTTCCTGCGTGAAGGTTGGATATTCGACAGACTGGCGGTTCGCCTCCCGCCGCGGGGCATCGAGATCGAGGGAACCGGAGAAACCGGGGGCCGCGATTTCCTTGTGCTGCACCTGGGGTGTCTTGACGGAACCTCCCGAAGAGGCTCCACGCGAAACGGAGGACTTCTTCAGCGGGACGCGAGAGACCACGGTGCGATCCTGCTGGGATTCCTCGTCGTCCTCGTCGTCGATCTCCTCGATCTCCTCGATGTCCTCCATGACAAGATCGCCGGCGTCGAGTTCCTCGGCCTCCTCGAGGCGCTTCTTGCCAAGATCGGTCACGGAAGGGTACTTCAGGAAGTCTTCCTTCTTGATGTCGGCATACTTGCTGCGCTTCTCCTGTTCGGCCTCGGCTTCCTCCGGGAAGTTCTCCCTGAGGAATTTCTCCAGACTGGTGGTGTTCCAGAAGTTGCGCGTCTTGAAGGCGGCCTGGTTGATGTCCTGGGCGAACTCCTCGGCCGTCTGGTAGCGGTTCTCCCGGTCGTGGGCCAGCGCTTTCATCACGACATCGCAGATCTCCTCGGGCAGATCGTCCCGGATTTCACGGATGTCCGGATAATCGCCGTTCATGATCTTGCGCAGGTTGTCCAGTTCGTTGGGCTCGGAGAACAGGATGCGACCGGCGAGAAGCTCCCACAGGCCCACTCCCAGGGAGAAGATGTCCGAACGACCGTCAAGCATCTTCCCCTGCAGTTGCTCCGGGGTCATGTAACCGAATTTGCCCTTCACGATGCCGGCCTGGGTCTTCGTCTCACGCTGGGCAGCCTTGGCGATGCCGAAATCGATCAACTTCACGGCCCCTTCGATCGAAACCAGGATGTTCGCCGGCGTCACGTCCCGGTGGACGATGCCCAGCGGACGCCCGTCGCGGTCGGGCAACGCGTGGGCGTAGTCGAGTCCCTCGCAGACCCGCGCGATGATGTGCAGGGCAGCACCGGCGGGAACCTGTTTTTTCTTGTCCCAGAACGTCTTGGCCAGGTGCTTGAGCGAGAAGCCGGGGATGTATTCCATGACCTGGTACAGGTGTTCCCCGAAGTCATCGCTGATCTTTCCGAAGTCGAAGACCTGGCAGATGTTGGCGTGCTGCAGGCGCGCGGCGATCTTCGCCTCGTCAATGAACATGGTAACGAAGTTCTCGTCCTCGCTGATGTGCGGAAGAATCGTCTTGATCGCGACGGTCTTCTGGAATCCCTCGACGCCGAAGGATTTCGCCAGGCACACCTCGGCCATACCCCCTGTGCTGATGCGCTCCAGCAGCAGGTAGTCGCCGAACCGGACGGGAAAGACATTATTTGTAATAAGACACCTCAATCCGGAAACAACAGAAAAACGCCCGTTGCCGGCATCCATCGGAAACAGGTCAAACAATGGAAGTCTGAAATCACAGCTTCCGATCAAAATGGTGTAACCAAGATCACCATTGAATGCAATCGGAAAAAGCAGCGTCCATCGGGGGTATTTTGTGCTAATATGCAACCCTGCGGCCGGTCCGGACACCGACGCAAAGAGGTTCCATGCCTTTGATCATGTCCCTGTTCATGGCTTTTTTCATCCTGCTCGGCAGCTGCGACCAAGGCACGAAGCCGGTCAACGACGTCCTTGGTGACGCGGATTCAGACGCAGATGTTGATATCATTGAACAGAATAATCTGAATAATTTTATCTATCCTGTCTCACTGGATCTGACCGAAGTGGACCGGTTCGTCATCACCCAGGATCTGGGACACCTGGCATTTCCCGATGTCGCGCCGCTGGCTGACGGACGCCTCCTGCTGGTCTACCGCCAGGGCGATTCCCATGTCGACGCCACCGGACGCCTCATGAAGCAGTTCGGAACCACCGACGGAACGATCTGGTCCACTCCGGAGGTCCTGCTTGACGTGCCCGGCATCGACGATCGGGATCCCTCCATCACCCGTCTGTCCAATGGCCGCCTTCAAGTGACGTGGTTTCAGTATCGCGGGCAGTCGATGGGACTCGACACCGTCTATCTCCACGAAACCTTCCGCTCCGAAAGCCTAGACGAGGGGGAGACCTGGAGTGATCCGGTCCAGATGACCCCCGGAACGATGAACCTGGCGACCGGAGCTGGCCTCAACGCTGAAGGACGCTGGGTGGACGCCGATGGAGCACTGGTCGTCGTGCACGCATCCTCGGCTCCGATGGTGGAGCATGGCAATGATTGGATCCTGCCCAACTACGGAGGCAATGCGCTCAACCTGAACAACATCGCCAACTGCTTGCGCTCCCAGATCTCGCTGTTCTTCAGCCATGACATGGGACAAACCTGGGAGGAGCGCCCGGTGCTCCCCGATGCGGTACCTTCCGTCTGGCTACAAGAGCCGTCGCTGCTGATCACGCGCTCGGGACGGCAATTGTTGCACGTGCGAACGGCCTACGGCACCACACCGTCCACACCGGGTGACATGGCACAGTCGGTGTCCCTTGACGATGGTGCCACATGGAGTTCATGGCAACCCTTCCCGTTCGTCGGACACGCGCCGGATCTGTTCCAGACATCCCATGGTGCCCTGCTCTCGGCTTTTCGCGAGATCAACGACGCGTTCACGCAGGAGTGGGTGTCCCTGATCTCTTCCACCGACGATGGGAACACCTGGACGGCGCCGCTGCGCATCGCCGATTGCGGTGCGATCGAGTGCGGCTACCCGTCGTTCGCCGAGCTTGACAGCACTCACCTGTTGGTCGTGTTTTACGGTCCCGGGGGCACCACCATCGAGGGTGTGATCTATGAAATGCAGCCTGTGTACGAGGCTCGATAAGTTTATGACCCGGCTCCTCATTCTTCTTACGTTTTCCATCACCGTCACCGGATGCTCCCCTCTACCATGGCGTGGAGCAAACATTGAGCCACCAGGCTTCTCTCTGACAACTCGCCAGACGACCATTCGTCCGGGATCGGTGCTCACCCTGCCCGAGGCGATCCGGATCGCACGTGCGGGCAACCCGCAGACCGTCGCCGCACGCTATCTCGAACAACAGGCCAAGGCGGTCCGGATGCAGGCGCTCTCCCCGGCGCTGCCACAGGTGAAGTTGAGCGGACGGGCTGCCCGCTACCTGGATCCGCAACGCGTGGCCTCCCCGAGCGCGACCAACCCGACCGCCATTAGTGTCAGTTCCGAAGATCTGGGCACCTGGGACGCGGTCGTGACGCTCAACCTCTTCGCCGGTGGTCGCGACGTCTGGAACTTCCGCATGGCCCAGGATCTGGTCGGGGCCGCCCGGCTCGATGCGGAACAATTGGAGCGCACCGTCACCACGCTTGTGATCGCCGCTTACTACCAGGCCGTCTGGCGACGTGCCGTGGCCGGCGCCCTGCACGCCTCGGCCAGTGCACTAGAAGCCGAGACAGCGCGAGTCAGAACCCTCCTGGCTCAGGACAAGGCATCGCTGCTGGACGTCACCCGTGTGCAGGTGCGCGCTGCCGAGGTGATGGATCAGGCCAGGACCGAGGATGCCCAGGCCGAACTCGCCCTGCTGCAGTTGTTCCATCTGTTGGGACTGTCGGCGGTCCCTGTGAAACTGGAGCCCCCGACCGAGGATCCCGTGGGATCCGTTCCATCCGACGACCAGCTCGGCTGGAAGGAAATCCTCTCCAGGCGGCCAGATCTGAAGGCCGCCCGTCTGCGCATCTCGTCTCAGCAGGCCAAGGTGACCAGCGTCCAAGCCGAGCTCTGGCCGACCCTGGCGCTGGCCGGTTCGTTCGGACAGCGGGTCGATATCTCCGGCTGGCCCGTCGAGGACGGCCACTGGCGCAATTCCGGCTATCTCGGTCTGGAAATGGCCTGGTCCCCGTTCGAGGGCGGCCGGATCCACTACCTCGTCCAGCAGGAGACTGCCGCCCTGCGGGTCATGGTTGAGAACCTGCGGGCCATGGAGTTGTCTGCCGTGTTGGAGATCCGCACCGCACTGGCCCGTCTTCGCTCGGCGCGGGATCGCCTGGAGACCGCACGGGAATCGCTGACGCTGGCCCGGACGAGCCTGGAGCTCGAGAAGAAGAAAGTCGAGCTCGGTCAGAGCACCTTTACCGACTTTCAGTTGATTGAATCATCGTTTCTGGATGCGCAGGTGCGGGTCCTCCAACTGACGGCCGAAGTCCGGATCGCCTGGTACCAGTTTCGCCTGGCGATAGGAGAGTTGTAGATGAGAAGCGTGCTGTTGTTGTTTCTGTGCGCATTGGTGCTCTCGTGCTCCGGCCAGAAGAAAGACGCGGGCCGTCGTCGTCCTTCGCTTCCGGTCCGCACCCTTCAGGTTGATCCCTCCACGTTCATGCGGGTCCTTTCGCTCACCGGAGAGGTGTACGCACCCCGCACAGTGACACTCTCGGCCAACGTCGAGGGTGCCGTCGTCTGCTGCTTCTGGCGCGAGGGCGATCAGGTCACGGCCACCCAGGATATGTTCACCATCGACCCATCGATCTACCAGCGCGAGGTCGACATCGCCCGCCAGGGCTACTACGTCGCCGCCGCCCGTCATGCCGATGCGCAGGCCGGATTCCGGCCCGAGGAGGTACGCAAGTTCGAGCAGGAGGTCATCGCGGCCCGTGAAAAGCTCGACTTCGTCACCAAGGACCGTGATCGCGCCAGGAAGCTGGTCGATGCCGGAAGCATCTCCCGGGAGGTGCTGGAGAAGGCCGATGTCGAATTCGTCGCGGCCCGTTCGCGGCTCGAGACGGCACAGAACCAGTTGAAGATCGGACAGGAGGGCGCCACCCGGACTCAACTGGCCGTGTCCCACGCCTCCGAGCTCGAGGCCAACGCCCGGCTGCAACTGGCGCGCAGTAAGTTCGCCGAGACCCGGATCCCGGCGCCGTTCGCCGGCACCATCACCCGGGTTCTGGCCCGGCCCGGCGACAACGCGGCGCCCCGGATGCCGCTGCTGGAGCTGGCTGACCTATCATCCATGGTCATCCGGTTCTCCGTCCCGGAGAGGCAGTCCGCCTCGATCCGGTTGAAGCAGAAAATCCTGGTCACCCTTGACGCCTTCCCCGGCAGGGAATTGTCCGGCGAGGTCAACCGCATTCACCCCACGCTGGATCCCAAAACCCGCGTCCTGTGGGTCGAGGCCTTGGTCACCGAGGAAGTGCGGCTGATCCCGGGCATGTTCGCCCGGATCCGTCTGGTGCTCGATGAGATCCCGAACCAGCTCGTCGTGCCCGAGACGGCCGTCGTGACCAAGCAGGGTGAGCGTTTCGTATTCACCGTCGAGGAAGGCAAGGCCAGGCGACGGATCGTGCGTGTCGGCTTCCTGGCTGGCGGCAAGGCCCAGATCCTGTCCGGGCTGGAACCCAAAAGCCGCATCATCATGGAAAACGCCGACCAGTTCCGGGACGGACAGGACGTGGAGATCATCCCCGACTCCGGTCCCGGTGGCAGGACCGAGGCACCCATGCCCGGCAGCGCCGAAAAGAAACCCGAAGCCGGGAAAAAGGAATAGAATCACCCCCCATGCGCCTGACCGCCGCCGTCATCCGGAGGAAATTCGCCACGCTCGCGATCCTGTCTGGGCTTCTTGTGCTGGGCACCGTGAGCCTCTTCTCCATGCCGGTGGACTTCCTCCCGGACATCACGTATCCGATGATCCGGGTCTCCATTCTTTGGCCCGGCGCGACCCCCGAGGAGATCGATCGCTCCATCGCCGATCCGCTGGAGCGGCAGATGGCCTCGGTCGATGGCGTGGACTACCTCGAGAGCAGCATCACCGAGGGTAATTACCGGTTGATGCTCAATTTTTCCTACGACAGCGACGTCAACGTGGCCTTCATGGATGCGTCGGCCGCCCTGGGCCGCGTCAACCGGCGACTGCCCGAGGACATCGACCCCCCGCTGGTGGCCAAGATGGACCCGAGCCAGCTGCCGATCCTGCTGATCTCCATCAGTTCCCAGGCCTGGGATCTCACAAGGCTGCGTACCTGGGCTGAGGATCAACTGCAGAAGCAACTGCTGTCGGTGCCCGGCGTGGCGGGGACCGAGATTGTAGGCGGCCTTCGCAGGGAGATCCGTGTGTTTCTCCAGCCAGAGGCATTGATAAAATATAAATTGACGACCACAGATATCCAGAAACGCATCGCCGACGAGAACGTGGAGATGTTCGCCGGGCGCATCATCGAGGGACGACGGCACTGGGTCGTGCGCACCATGGGCGAGGTCAAGACAGTTGCGGATATTCGCAACATTGTACTCGTCAACGACAACGGAGGTCAGGTCACGGTGGGAGACGTCGCCGAGGTACAGGACGCCTCCGAGGACGTGCGCCTGTTCTCCCGACTCAACAGTTCTCCCGCGATCAAGGTCAGCGTCACCAAGCAGGCCCTCGCCAACACGGTGACTGTTGCCAGGGCGGTGACCCGGAAGCTCGAGCAGATGAAGCCGGATCTACCCGCGGACGTGAAGTTGCTCGTCCTCGAGAACCAGGCCGTCTACATCGCCGATGCCATCGACGGCGTGACCTCTGCGGCGCTGGGCGCGGCGGTCCTGGTCATCATCACCATCTTCCTGTTCCTGGGCAGCCTGCGGCACGTGCTCGTGCTGCTGCTGGCGATCCCGGTCATCCTGCTGGTCAACTTCGGCGTGATGAAGCTCGCCGGCTTCTCCCTCAACATCTTCTCCCTCGGAGGGCTCGTCGTGGCGCTGGGTGTGCTCCTGGACAACTCCATCGTGGTGCTGGAGAATATCACACGGAGGCGCGGACTGGCCCCCCACGAGCCGGCCCACCAGTTGATCCCGGACGCGGTCTCCGAGGTTGGACCCGCGATCGCTGCGGGAACCCTGTCCTATCTCGCGCTGTTTTTGCCGTTCCTGTTCGTCCCCGGTCTGACCAGCCTGCTCTTCAAGGAACTGATCCTGGTCATCTCCGGGATCGTGGTCATCAGCGTGGGCGTGGCCATCACCCTGACGCCCATGCTGGCTGACGTCCTGCTTAAAACCCATGAGGACGAAACCGGCGTCTTCCAGCGGATTTTCGCCCGCATCACCGCAGCGTACGCGCGCTCTGCAGCGTGGTTCCTGCGCTGGCGGTGGGTGTGGCTGTTCGTCGCGATCGGCCTGCTGCTCGCAGGAGCCTGGACCTGGCAGTCCCTTGAAGGGGAATTCCTGCCGATGCTCGATGACGGCCGCGTCTCGATCCGGGTCCGGGCCCAGCCCGGCACCTCGGCGTACGAACTCAACGCCATCGCCGGGGACATCGAGAAGATGCTGGCTGCGGAACCCCGGGTCGCGGACTTCTTCACAGTCGCCGGAGGCAGGGGCAGCGGCGGCTACATGGTCGAGTCCTCCAACGACGCGGAGATCGGCCTCCAGTTGAAATCCGGAAGCGGCCGGATGCGCACCATGCAATGGGTGAACCAGTTTCGAAAGAAGATTCAGAAGTTCAACTGGCCCGGCGTGCGCGTGATGGTCAACCAGCAGCGGATCCGCGGAATCCGGCGGCTCGGCGACAACGACATGGAGATCAAGGTCCGCGGGGACAACCTCGAGGATCTGCGGGTGATCTCCGCACAGATGGTGGAGCGCATCTCCCGGCATCCATCCTTCACCAACGTCCAGCTCTCCCTGGATTTCTCCAAGCCCGAGTATCAGATCCACATCGACCGCGAGAAATGCGCCGATCTGGGTCTGTCGGTCAGGGACATCGCCAACACCCTGCGGACCTACCTGGGAGGAACCGTGGTCACCTCCTTTCGGGAGCGCGGACTGCAGTTCGATGTCCGCCTGAGCATCCCCGAGAGCCGGATTCACAACGCCGAGGACCTTCGGATGTTTCCCGTCGCCCGGGCCGACGGCGCCCAGATCCTGCTGTCCGACGTCGCGCAGGTTCTGCCCGGGAACGGACCCGTGGAGATCAGCCGGGAGGACCAGGCCAAGCAGGTCTCGATCACGGCCACCACCGTGGGTCTGACCGTCAGCGCAGCCCAGGTGGTCGCCGGAACCCTGCTCAGCGACGTCTCCCTGCGGCCCGGCGTCACCTGGAAGTTTTCCGGTCAGGCGCAGATGATGCGGGAGATGCAGTTGGACATGCTCACGATCCTGCTGTTCGCGCTGTTCTTTGCATTCATTGTGTTGGCGGTTCAGTTCAACGACTGGAAGCTGCCCACCCTGATCCTGATCAACCTGCCGGCCTGCCTGGCCGGGGTGCTCTTCGCCCTGAAGATCACGGGATTTCCGGTGGGCGCCACGGTGCTCATCGGCATGCTCGTGGTCGTCGCGGCCGCGATCAATGACGGTGTGCTGCTGTTCACGTTCGCCGACGATCTGCGCCGCGAGGGCGGCACCACGCCCGATGTGGCGATCCTCCAGGCGGCCGCCGTGCGCCTGCGTCCCCGCGTGATGACCACCCTGTCGACGCTGGTGGGCTTCCTGCCGCTGGCGCTCAACCTAGGCGGCGGCAACGAGATGCTGCAGCCCATGGCCGCCGGCGCCATCGGAGGCCTGATCATGGAGACCTTCGTCGCCCTCTACCTGATGCCCGTGCTCTATCGCTTCGCCTACCGCACCGCCATCCGCATCCCCGACACCACGGCGGCCGATGGTGGACAATAAATATAAAGAATATTTGATTAACCGAGGACAGTGCGCTCGATGGACCGGATCTGGGCCCGGTAAAGCGCCGTGATGCGGGTACCGTAGTCGGCGATGAGCTGGATGATGTCGCGCGGGGTCTCATGGCTGTCACGGCCGTTGATGCGGTCACCGGCATCGCCCACGCCCGGCAGGATGTAGGCCTTCTCGTTGAGCGAGGGATCCATCCACAGCGTGTAGATCTCGACGTTTTCCACTGCACGTGCGATACGCAGGCAACCCTTCATCGCGGAGATGACGTTGAAGAACTTCACCGAGCGCGGCGTCACACCCTGGTCCTTGAGGAACTTCACGACCGTGATCATGCTGCCGCCGGTGGCGTTCATCGGATCGGCGAAGAACCAGTCCTTCCCGTCAAGCATCTCTAGATTGAAATAGCTCTTCTTGAGGTCGAGCACGTAGGACATGTTCTGCTCGGTCTGCCGGTCGTCGCGCCCGATCTTGAACAGCGCGAACGGGGTCACGTAGCCACTGGAGTGATACTCCTGGATCTCCTTGGAAACGATCATCGACGGCAGCAGCGCGGCGCGCAGCATCACACACATCACCGCGTTGCCGGTACAGTCGTCGATCTGGGGTATCTTGTGGATTGCGTACTGCTGGGTCGGCAACCCCACAGGTGTCTTCACGAGGATGTGGTGCTTGGACTCGGGCGTGCCCTGGAACGCCATGTTGAACAACAATTCATAGGCACGCTGGATGTAATATACGAACTCGGGCTGCTCCGTACGGACATCACGCAGCTTGGCAATCAGGCGCGAAGCCTCGCCGTGGATGAACGGAGGCGTCTCGAACGAGAACACGTGAATGTTCTTCTCCTCGCCCAGCATCTCGTGCATCACATGGCCTAACTCGGAGTAGAGACCGATCATCCGATCGCGGACCTCCTCGGCCCGATCCGACGCAGGATCATATTGTCTGAACACGCTCATGGCCTCCTCGTATCTGGCATCGAGGATGCGTATCTTCTCGTGGTCCCGCTCCGTCAGGAAGCCGTCGAGATCCATCGCACGAAGTATCAACTTGGTCATGTGATTCTCCTTTGCTATCTCATGATCAGGTACAGCACGCCCATACCCATCATCATTCCCAGGAAGAAGCCCGTAAGGAACAACCCGAGTCCCCGGCCGGCTCCTTCGACCTCGACGACATGGCTGTTGTGACGCGGGGGAGGCGCCGGCGCCACGCGCAGGGTTTCGGAGGGCACATGGGGCAGCGACGCCGGCGGGGAGTCGGCCGCAGCGCTGGCACCATGCGCAGGCGGAGGCGCCACGGGCGTCTGGATCGGCTCGGAGTCGTCGTCGTGCTCGGAGATCTGGGGTGAGCCGGATTCAAAATCCGAGCCCGTCTCGTCGATCCTCAGCGGCGCCAATGGCGGGAAGATCATCTCCAGTGCCGAGATGACCTCATGCATGTCATGGGGACGATCTTCGGGGTTTTTCTCCAGACAGCCCAGAATCAACTCATCCACCAGCGGAGGGCGATCCGCCGCCGGGGGCAGCTGGACCTTCTCGCGCAGGTGCATGTGCATCACCTCGGTCAGATCCTCGTGCACGAACGGCAGCCGCCCCGTGATCATCTCATAGCCGAGCACACCCAGCGCGTAGATGTCGCTGCGCGCATCCACGGGCTTGCCGCGGCACTGCTCGGGAGACATGTAATATGGTGTTCCCAGCGTGATGCCCTGGCGGGTCTTGGGCAGATCCTGGCCGTCGATCGACTCGAGCAGTTTGGCCAGGCCGAAGTCGAGCAACTTGGTGCGCGGCGGCCAGTGTCCGTCGTTGCTGGGCACCAGAAAGATGTTCTCGGCTTTCAGGTCGCGGTGGATCACACCCTTGGCATGGGCTGCGGCCAGGGACAGGGCGAGCATGCGCAGCAGTTGGCCGGCCGCGAAGGCGCCCAGTTTCCCGTGCCGCTTGAGGAACTCCAGCAGGCGTTCGCCACGCAGGTACTCCATGACAAAATAGTATCGACCATCGTCGTACTCGCCAAAGCCGAAGATGTCCACGATGCCCGGATCGCCGATGGCGTTGACCACCATGGCTTCCTGCCTGAAGCGCTGGATGTTCTCCGGGTTCTGCGCCACGTGGGGATGAATCAGTTTGATCGCAACCTTTTTTCCGATGACCGGATGCACCCCCGCATACACGGTGCCCATCCCCCCGGCGTCGATCCGGCGCCGGACGACGTACTCGCCGAGCATCGTACCGGGCGGGACGTCAGGACACGAACTTTTCCAGGAGGCGGCACCACGGCCCATCTTTTATTTCCGATTCTCCTGCCACTTGCCCAGAACACGCTCCAGACAGGATTCCATCTGGCTGCAGTCGAGGCTGACGCAGGACATGAGGTTGTCGAACAGGGTCTTGTTCTCGAGCTTCAGTTTCTCGCAGTCCTCATACATCCAGTCCTTGAGTTTGGCAAACGAGAACCGCTGGTTCAGTTCCTTGCCGGTCACACATTCGCTGAGCTTGGCGACCAGATGCGTGCAACTGCGTTGTGGATTAGCCACGACGGCCTCTCCGGGCTTGTCGGAGGTGACGGCTTTCTTGTCGCAGGCAGAGAACGCCAGGACTGCCGGCAGCAGGATCCAAATCGATTTGGGCATCATCATTCGTTTCTCCGGATCAGGACGATCTCCGCCGGGGCCAATTCCAGACGCCCTGAGGCGGGCTCCCAGGACCAGTGTCCTTCGGCGAGCACCGGCCGGCAGATCTCGCAGTTGTCTATCAACTCGGCCTCGCGCGGCTGCGTCCAGTCCTTGTTGATGAGCAGGCGGCCCTCCTGGCCATCGATCGTCTTGGACAACAACAACGTCGGCTCCCAGAGCGGCGACAGCGCCATTACACGACCCTCCTCACACAGGATCGGCCAGGCGCTGGTCATGCGGTTGCAGGCGCGAATGAACGACGAGATGTCGGGGTCGCGCGGCTCCTGGTCGGCCGGCGTGGTGCGCACGGCGTGGCATGGCTTCTGCCAGCAGTACTCGTAGCCCATGGTCATCTGCAGGGCGCTGGAGAACCAGCACGCGAACAGGTATCGCTGGTACTGCACCGCGGTGAGCGCCTCGGTCTTGTGGAACAAACGCGGGGTGTCGTGGTTCTCAGGAAACGAGACCGTCGGGGCCACGGACTGCAACAGGTCGTGCTGGTTCAGCGCCCAGTCGGCATCGAACTGCCACCAGCAGGAGGAGTTGTAGAGGTGATGGAAGCCACATTCATGCAGGGCGCGGACCTTCTCCAGACTCTCTCCGAGGGCATCGGCGACGAAGAGCACGGGCGCATGCGCACGAACCAGCGCGGCGCGGATGCATGTGCGCCACAGCGGCGCAGGCACCGACGTGGCATGCATGCAGCGGAAGCCTGAGAAACCAAGGCCTACCCAGAAGTCCACCACGGTCTCGAGGTACTTCCAGAGGTTCAGTCGATCGGGTGAACCGTAGATGTCGTACTCGGCCAGATCGTCCCACAGGGTCACGTTGCAAGGGTCCAGCGGGTCCGGTCCGAAAGGGTGCACCGGCTCTCCGGACGCTTCCCGCATGAACCAGTCCGGATGAAGCTGCAGCGCCGGCGCGTCGATGGCGCAGTGCAGCAGATTGAGGTCTGTCATGAAGCGGACGCCGCGCTCGCGGTGCCGCTGCAGAAAGCGCTGCAACTGGCTGATGCCCGACTCCGTGTCCCCGGAGACCTCGAACTTCGGGTTCAGCCGGAACGGGTCGGCTACCGAATAGATCGAATCTGACGCACCCGGCGCGAAGACACTGTTGATATAAATCCAGTTGAACCCCAGATCCACCGCATGGTTCACCCATTCTTCCCACTGGTCCAAGTTGCCGGCCAGCGTGGGAAAGATGTTGTAAATCAGCGTCTTGTGCATCCGGGTCTCCCGAAGCGCACAGTGTAGTAGATGCCCCCGACGCGCGCAACGCTTTTTTTCGGCGGCTAGGAGCCTGAGAAAGCTCAGAAGGGACCGGCCCAGGAAGGCTCGGACAGGGATGTGCCGGCCGACACTGTGTCGCTACGGCGGCGCACCTCGTAGACGAAGTGATCCAGCGTCTTCTCGTCGAGAGGCTCCCCGTTGAGCTGCAGCACCACGAAAGGCAGGCCCAGGTCGCGCTGGGCGTGGAAGAACTGTGCCTCGGAAATCTTGTTGGGCATGCACTCCAGCGGACCCACCGACACGACGCCGTCGATGACGCCATGCCGGTACTCGTGCACGGGGCCGCCCAGCGTGAGCACCGCCTCGCCGAGCAGGTCTGCGCGCAGGTAGGGCGCGCTCGCCTGCAGTGACTCGACCGCGGTCGTTCGCTGTGGCCACCCGAGTGGTTCGGCGAACACACGGTACAGCCGTGCCGTGATGCTCTTCTGCAGGAACGTGGACACCGCCCGGGCCCAGAACGCGTCCGGCGTGGAGAAGCGCCCCTTGCGGATCTCGGCCTCGTTGCTGAGGTCGGTGTACTCCAGCCACTCCCCGAGGGGGGCCAGCCGCGCACGCAGGCCGCGTTTCTCCAGTTTGTCGATCACGAAGTCATTGGAGAACGGATCCAGGCGCACATAGATCTCGCCGACCACGGCCACCGTGGGGACCTGCTTGTCCGGAGTCATGATCCGGGCGAACTCGGCGGCTGCCTTCTGGCAGATTCCACGCACGCCGAACAGGCCACCCATGGTTTCCATGAGGCTGTTTCCCAGCGACGGGGCCGGCGTGCCTTCGAGGTGACGTATCATCTCCAACTGAGTGCGGTCAAAGATCTCCTGGGCGGCACCCGGGCGCACCTCCACCGGACGCGTGTACAGGAGGGCCTCGGTCAGCATGTCTCCGGCGACGAACGCGGCAAAGGTCTTCAGCGCCAGCCCCTTGGATACACCCGCGAAGTAGTCCGAATCCGGCTGCGACACCAGTTTGACACGATCGAGCAGTCCCAGCCGCTTGAGCACCGTCTTGTGCAGCAGGTTGTACATCCCGAAGCGGCACGGCCCCGAGGCGGTGGGCATGAAGAAGGCGAACCGGTCCTCGTGACGCGCCTCCTGCAGCCGCGCCAGCAGCGAGCCGAGGGTGACCACCGCCGGCAGGCACTCCTTGCCTGAGGTGTACTTGCGGCCAAGCCGCAGATCGTGGCGGGTCGGCATCGGCAGTGCCTCTGCCTGGAAGCCGTCACCCCGCAGCGAGGCCGCAGCCAGCTCGGCGTTCTCTCCCATGCGGGGGAACAGCAGGATGTCGCCGCGCCGGCGCGTGTCAGCCAGCGTCAGTGAGTCCAGCTCCAGCAATCTCAGTTGCTCGCGCGGACGCTCCTGGCTCGGATGCCCCATCTGCCGATCCTGGCTCACGCAATACAAAAAAGCCTCCAGCCGCGTACGCGTTCCGGCATCACCCGCATGACCATCGGTCTCGATGATCGCGTGGGGTTTTCCCTGCAGGATCGTGCTCGTGAAGTGCAGGGAAAAGGAATCCGGACCGCAGGAGTAGTTGCTGCAGAACACGGCGTAGTGCCCTGTGTTTCTCCGAACCTCGTGAGCCGCACGCAGGTTCGTCTGGCCGTAACCCCAGTACACCGTCTCGAACACCGGCACGTCCTCAGCCACAGGATAGCAGTCCACCGGCACCGCCACCGCGCCCAGGTCGCGCAGCAGCCGCGGCACGTTTGAATTGAGGACGTGATTGAAAATCGTGTAGGTCCGTCCCAGCACCACCACCACCGGCCGGTCGTGCTCGCGGGCCCACTCGATGGCGTCGCGTCCAAGCTGCGGCAGGGCCGCATCAAACTCCAGTTGCGTCGCGCGTGCCGCAGAGAACGCGCGCTCCACGAGCCGGGGATCCGTGATCCCAGCCTCCTGGGCGGCCTCCTCGCATGAGCGGCGGAACAGGTCCGAGTCCAGGTTCCCTGGCCCCATGTCGATCACCGGCTGCA
Source organism: Myxococcota bacterium (assembly GCA_018817795.1). Lineage (GTDB taxonomy): Bacteria > Myxococcota_A > Polyangia > HGW-17 > HGW-17 > HGW-17. The sequence continues at coordinate 69,426 of JAHITJ010000199.1, forward strand.
GGAACCGCACCTTGGGCCGGTCGCAGTACAGCCGTTTCAGCAGGTCTGCGCTGGCTTGGGCAACCGGGCACACAGTCGAGTGCTCCTCCTGGCCCACCCGCGGCACGTCGCGCAGCATCGGCAGGAAAACGAAGTCGGGCGCCCCGTCGATCATGGTACCGATCTGGCCCGTGTACATCTGCATCGGTGCGCACATCGGCACGTTGGATTGGGCGATGCCGCGCCTGAGTTGGCCGGCGTCGGCGTCCCCGGGCACCTGCAACTTGAAGCCGAGCTCATGGAAATACGTCGCAAAGAAGGGGAACAGCCCCTGCAACAGGAACTCGTGGGTGATCGCCAGCGTTGGACGCGTGATACCGGTCGTGGCCGCCCCGTCGAGCCGCCGTACCAGTGCCTCCAGCTCAGCGGCACGTTGAACGAACGGATCGGGGGCCGACGCCGGCAGGGACCGCCGGCTTGGACTGCGGTCATACAGCGAGCAGGCGCCTCCCCAGAAGAACGGCCGCACGCCGTCATGGAAGCGCACGCGCATCCGGTCGATCCGGCAGCGATTGCCCGGAGCGCTGCAGCCCTTGGTGCTGGTGCAGACGAACTCCTCGCGGCCCTCCACCGTCGCGTCAAGGCACGACCGCAGCGGCAGGTCCGTGAGCACCCCTGCGTTGCCGTGCCTGCGGGCCAGAAGCGCGATGCCCAGGGCGCCCATCAGGCCGGGCGCCGGGGGCACGACGACCTCGCGTCCGGTCTGCCGCGACACCGCCGCGGCCAGGGCCATCGATGAGAACGGCATGCCCTGGCAAAAGATCTTCTTCCCGATGTCGCGGGGCCCCTTCACTCGGTTCATGTAGTTCTGGATCACGCTGTCGTAGATACCCGCCACGAGGGCCTCCAGTGGTTCACCGGCGGCCTTGGCCTGCTCGATCACCTCAGCCATGAACACGGAGCAGTGCTGACCCAGTGATACCCCGCTGCGGGCGGCCAACGCCAGCTCCGACAGTTCCGCGATGTCCATGTCCGGGAAAAGGCGCAGCCCCTGCTCCTCGATGAACGAGCCGGTGCCCGCCGAGCAGGCCTCGTTCATGGCCGCGTCCACGATCTCCCGCCCCATCAGGCGGATGTACTTGGCGTCCTGTCCCCCGATCTCGAAGATGGTGTCCACCTCCGGATCCACCGCCAGCGCGCCCTCGGCGTGGGCGGCGATCTCGTTGATGATCGTCACTCCGTCGTCTCCGGCGGCCGAGCGGATCAGCGCGCCCACGATCTCGCGGCCCGAGCCGGTCACACCCACGCAGGGCACCCGCACGCCGGGTCCGGCGGCCTCGAAGAACCGCCCCAGCAGCCGTTGCGCCGCGCCCACCGGGTCCCCGCCGGTGCGCACATAAGCGTTCCACAACTGCCGGCCGTCGCCGGCGTCGATCGCGGCGATCTTTGAGCCCGTGGAGCCCATGTCCAGCCCCAGCACCACCGCCCCGCTCTCGGGCAGGCCCGGCAGCGGCTCCGCGGGCGTCATCTGCACGCGCGCCAGCGACTCCACCAGCGGAGGAACGACCTCGAAGGCGCGGTGGTTTTCCCCGGAGAACCAATCGTCCAGCAGCGCCGGGGCTGCAAAACCGTCCTCGCTCCCCCTGTCGGCAGCCTCCAGGGCGGCGCCCAGCGCGCCATAGAACCGGTGTGCGGTCTCGTTCAGCGCCTCCACCCGCATGCCGTGGGTGGAGAAGAACGACTCGAAGTGACGCCTGATGCGCTCACTCTCGCAGACCTGACCCGAAAGCACCACCGTCGCCGGCGCAAGGCCGGGCTTGACCAGCACCTCGATGTTCTCCGCCACCGCGTCGAACAGGCCGGCCAGGATCCGTGCCCGGTCCTCGCCCTTGTTGGCCAGGTGGGTCATGTCCGTCTTGAGAATCACCGGGCAGCGCCCCGAAAGCGGCAGCGCCGTCTCCACCGCCGCGGCCAGTCGGTCAGCGGCCTCGACCTCGAGCCCGAAGCGGCCCGTCAGTTGTGCAAGGAAGTTGCCTGTACCCTGCGAGCAACGAGTGTTCTCGCGGAAGATCCGGGAGTTGGCGTCGTGGATCTCCAATACCGAGAAGCCATGGGCGCCAGCGTCGAGCACTGTCGCCCGTCGCAACTGCGGATGCACGTACTGCACTCCGCGCTCCAGGGCCCGCGGTGCCGGCACCACGGCCAGGGTCATGACACCCGCGCCGCGTCCTGTGACCGCAGCCCCCGCAAACCCGGTCCCATCGCCGAGTTCCCGTAAAATGATCTCCCGGGGATCCCCTCCGTGGGGGAGGACTGTACTGCCAGTCCATTTCATGCCATCTGACGAAGCCTCAAGAATGGTCAGTTTTACGGTTTCTGCACCAATATCGATTCCCAAATACTTGTTATTGCTCATGTTTTCTCACCTTAAGGACGGAATAATAAAATTCCTCATACGACTAGACCGATGTATCAGTCTACTATTTTCCAGCGGTTGTCAATGGGGAAGTTAATTAGAATATAGTGACTCGTCGAGGGCCCATTGGAACGTCGGAGATTTCATTCGAAATCGGGGCATCGACGGTGATCTCAACGACACCCATGGAGAACTGTGACATTTCCACGACCGATTCCAACGTTCCGACCAAAGTGTATTGGACCCCCACGTCCGCAGGAGATCTCCGATTTCCCGGATTCAGCTTTCATCACGCTCATTATTGTGATAGAGGGGGCTCAGCTGGAAGGTTCCTGCTGCTTATTCGATTATCTGCATCGTTGGTAACCCGCCGGATTGGACTTTGACCTGAATGAAAACACGCAAGGACGTTAGAAACATCGCCGTGATCGCGCATGTCGACCATGGCAAGACCACGCTCGTGGACGCGATGCTGCGCCAGAGCGGACTGCTCAACGAAAAGAATGGCATGCTCGACCGCGTCATGGACAACAATGACCTCGAACGCGAGCGCGGCATCACGATCCTGGCCAAGAACACCTCGGTGCGCTACGGCAACACCCGGATCAACATCCTGGACACGCCGGGCCACCACGACTTCGGTGGCGAGGTCGAGCGCATGCTCACCATGGCTGACGCCGTGCTGCTGCTCGTGGACGCCGCCGAAGGCCCGCTGCCCCAGACGCGCTTCGTACTGCAGAAGGCCCTCGAGATGAAGTTGGTGCCCATCGTCGCGATCAACAAGATCGACCGCAAGGACGCCGAGCCCGAGCGCGTGCTCAATGAAGTGTACGACCTGTTCATCGACCTCGGGGCCGAGGAGGGCGTGCTGGACTTCCCGGTGCTGTTCACCAACGGCCGTACCGGCGTGGCCCATCGCACCCTCGGAGACGACTCCACCAACCTGATTCCGCTGTTCGAGGTCATCCTCGAGTTCGTGCCACCGCCGCTGGATCTTCGCGACGAACCGCTCCAACTGCACGTAAACAACATCGGATGGGACGATTACGTCGGCCGCCTGATCCTGGGCCGGATCCACTCCGGCAAGATCACCGTCGGCCAAACCGTGTATCTGCACACCGAAACGGGTGCCCCCAAGGCCTCCCGCGTGATGCGCCTGTACGGATTCTCCGGACTGACACGCATCGAGATCGACACCGCCCGCGCCGGTGACATCATCAGCCTCGCGGGCATCGAAGAGGTCAACATCGGCGACACCATCACCGATGCGCCCGAGACGGCCCCGCTGCCGCGCATCATGGTCGACGAGCCCACGATGTCGATGAACTTCTGCGTCAACACCTCGCCATTTGCGGGCAAGGAAGGACGTTATGTCACCTCCCGCAACCTGCGCGACCGCCTGTTCCGCGAGGCCAAGGCCAACGTGGCGATCCGCGTCGAGGAGACCGACTCCCCCGACACCTATCGCGTGATGGGCCGCGGCGAACTCCAGTTGGGCATCCTCGTCGAGACCATGCGCCGCGAGAGCTATGAACTGATGCTCTCCCGCCCCGAGGTCGTCACGCGCCGCGTCGACGGCCAACTGATGGAGCCCCAGGAATATCTCACCGTCGACTGTCCCGCCGAGATGGTCGGCGTCGTCTCCGAGCGCCTCGGTCCCCGCCGCGGCCGCCTGATGGAGATGGCCCCGGTCGGCGACCGCATGCGCCTGCTGTTCGAGATTCCCACCCGCGGGATCATCGGATTCCAGGGTGAGTTCCTCACGGAGACCCGCGGCACCGGCATCATGCACACCCACTTCAAGGGCTGGATTCCCTGGCAGGGACCGATCCAGGGCCGCCGCTCCGGCGCGCTGGTGGCCGACCGCACGGGTCCGACCACCCCCTACGCCCTGTTCCACATGCAGCCCCGCGGCACGCTGTTCGTGCCGGCGCAGTTCAAGGTCTACGAGGGCATGGTCGTGGGCGAGCACATCCGCGAAAATGACCTCAACGTCAACGTCTGCCGGGAAAAGCACCTGACCAACATCCGCGCCGCAGGCCGCGACGAGAACACCATCCTGACCCCGCCCCGGATCATGTCGCTGGAGCAGGCCATGGAGTTCATCCGCGACGACGAGATGGTCGAGGTCACGCCGTTGAACATCCGCATCCGCAAGCGCACGCTCGCAGCCAACCGCCGTTCCACCCGCCCCGAGTTTGACGATCCCCAGTAGTTTTCAGCAGGAAATTATCCGTTCCATCCGGCGATGCGCGCCAGCAGCCACCAAAAAGCTTTTCCCTTCTGATAACAGTTGAAGCAATGACTATGGGCGCAGGAATCGGCACAGTCTGGGCAGGCATCCGGATTCTCCGTCATCCATTCCGAGCACCACTCGCAGGCGTCAGTGCCGTCGGGGTAGTATTCGCCGGCCGGGTCCCAGCTCTCGATGTCCTCGAAGTCGAACAGTAGCTTCCCGTTCTGCAGGCACCAGTCCCGGATCTGGCGGTTGTTCTCCCGCAGCAGGCCGTCGTCGCCGGTACCGTCGAGGTGCCCGGTCATGTAGATGAACGCCACATCAGGGAACTCCTCCTCGAGCTGGTTCATGGCGTCGAGGTAGATCTGCACGCCCTGCACGGTGTTGGTGGACTGGCCGCCGCACCAGCTCCAGATCACCACGTTGGTTTCGGGGTGCGCCCCGAGATGGGTCCGCGTGAGCCCCTCCCAGGCCAGGTCGCCCTCGGTTCCCAGATCCCCGTATTCCTCGGTCAGGTTCATCTGGGAGTGGTCCACCAGCGGGTCCAGCATCCCCATCCCTGTGACCAACTGGCTGCCATGGGACGTGTGACCGAAGTACACGTAAAGGTTGTTGACCACCGTCACCAGGGCGTCCTGCGGGATGAGCTCGAACTGGGGGACGACCGTGTGATCGGCCACCCGGTCGATGATCTCTCCGCACTGGGAGGTGTCGAACCGGCAGTCGTCCCCGCAGGCCAGGACTCCGGGCTCGTAGCCCAGGGTCTCGCAGGTGACGCCGCCGAGGTCGCTGGCCTCGCAGTTCTCTTCGCCCAGGATCAGTCCGTCGCCGCAGATCGCTGTGCATGTCGTAGGCGGCTCTGTGCAGGTCCATCCTTCCAGTACCTGGCAGTGATCGTCGCAGCCGTCGGATGCATCGAAGTTGCCGTCATCGCAGGCCTCGGACGGATCGAGCAGGGCATCTCCGCAGCGGTGTCCACAATCGGAGATGTCAAGTTCGCACATCCCTGTGCAGCCCAGCACACCAGTCACATTGTAATACCCAAGGCTCTCGCAGGAGTTGCCACCAAGATCCGCGCCATCGCATTCCTCCTCCGGATCCAAATTATTGTCGCCACAACTGCTCTGAACCTTCCCGGCATCGTCGCAGGCGTAAGATAAAAAGATAAAACTGACCATAAACATCCATGTTGCTTGATTTCTCATGACGGTCACTCCTGTAAAGATCTTGGGAATCCGATCCCTGCGGGCCGGGGTTCATCCCGCAGTATAGCGCAGAAAGTAAATATAAAAAGAATCAACTTCAAACATGGATCGACGGCCAGGAAAGTGGCGCCTGCACCTGACCCGCCTCGGCGGCGCCGGCCTCGCGTTCTGACGCTTCCCTTGATTATCCATTTTCTCTAATTCCCTTAGAACTGCTGCGGATATTCGACCTTCGCGCCCGGCGTCAGCACCACGAAACCCTGAAGCTCCAGCTCCCGCAGGGCCGCGTACACTTCCTCGCGCGTCAGGACCAACTCGGCGGCCAGGTCCTCGGTACGAATCCACTCCGGCCGGTGCGCGGTCAGCCAAGCCCGCACAGTCTCCACATGGGCCGGCGCCTGAGGCGGAAGCCGGTGATGGGACGTGAGAAACGTCTGCAGTTTGAGCATGCGCTCTCGCTCTGCCGGGCTCTTGGGGCGGTAGAACACCGCGTCGGCGAGCTTGTCGGGCAGGTAGGTGATGCGCGCGGAGCCGGACTTGTGCGGGTACACGTAGTCGATGCCGCGGCCCAGGTCGGCGGCCGAAGCATAGTGTGCGTCGGACAGGTGCAGCGGCACGGGGTAGCTCTCACCCTTGGCGATGCGCCCGGACGCGTCACCCAGGGCCTCGATCACGGCGTTGCTCTTGGGCGCGGTCGCGACATACAGCACCGCCTGCGCGATGGCCAGCCGTCCCTCGGGCATCCCCAGGTGCTCGAACGCCCTCAGCGCGGTCTCGGCCTGCACCAGGGCCTGCGGATCGGCCAGCCCCACGTCCTCGGATGCGGTCACAATCAGCCGCCGCAGGATGAACCGCGGGTCCTCGCCACCGTCGAGCATCTTGGCGAGCCAGTACAGCGCGGCCTGCGGATCGGAGCCGCGCAGGCTCTTCTGGAACGCGCTGGCATGGTTGTAGTGTTCGTCGGACGCGCGATCATACCGCACCACGAACGAAGGCAGGATGCGGTCAAGCACCTCGCGGGCGAGGGTCTTCTTCCCGTCGGCAGGCGCCGTGGCGGCCCACAGTTCGTCGAGCAGCCCCAGCGCACGCCTGAAGTCGCCCCCCGACAGGATCGCCAGCGGCTCAAGGACGTCGTCGGCGTCGGTCTCGCACCGGCGCTCCTTCGACAGAAACGTCACCGCACGGGAAAGCCCCGCAATCAGGTCCTCGACCGAAAACGCATGAAACTCCACCAGCCGCACCCGCGAGCGCAGGGCCGGGATGATCGAGAACGCCGGATTCTCCGTGGTCGCACCCAGCAGGATCACGTCTCCGGTCTCGACGGCCGGCAGCAGCGCGTCCTGCTGAGCCTTGTTGAAGCGGTGGATCTCGTCAAGGAACAGCACCGCCTGCGGATTGAGCAGCGGCGTGCGCGAATCGATGACCTTCCGTACATCGGAGAGCGTCGCATTGACGGCCGACAGTTCGTGCATGGTCAAGCCGTGGTGCCGGCACAGAAGCCGCGCCAGGGTGGTCTTGCCGGTCCCCGGCGGCCCCCAGAAGATCGTCGAAGTGAGCCGGCCACCCAGAAACTGCGCCATGAACGGCGAGTCGGGCGCCAGGATGTGCCTCTGGCCGATGAATTCGTCGAGATTTCGCGGACGCAACCGTTCCGCGAGGGGATTGATATCCGTCAAGGGAGGTACCCCTGAGTTGCCGTGGAGGCAACTCTAATGCCGCCAGCTTATGCGGCAGTACAGACTGTCGACCACCGGTACAGCCATGAGTTTTTTACTGCAGGTTGATGACCTGCGTGACCTCGGGAACTTCCTGCCGCAGCACGCGCTCGACCAGGTTCTTCACGGTCATCTGCGAGAAAGGGCAGCCATAGCAGTGACCCTGAAGCTTCACGGACACGGCGCCTTCCTCGGTGACGTTCACCAACTCCACGTCGCCGCCATCCTGCTGCAACGCCGGGCGAACCTTGTCCAGGGCGGTCTGTACGCGTACTTTAAGTTCTTCCATTGCCATCTGAGTCTCCCCGGAGCCGCCGCTTCAAGGCGCACGCCAACCATGCGCACCGCGACCCCGCTCGCATTACTAATGAGTCCCCCGGCCCACGTCAAGCCCCCAGTTGGAAGTTTCAACTAAAAACGTCCTGCAACCCTGTGCATCCCAACTCCCGACCGCCGGATTCATGGGCAAGCACAGTTTTTCAAGGCTTCTTCCCTTGCCGGGGGTCGGCTGGTCCTGCGGGCCGACGGCGCAAAAATTCGCGGGAGGCGACCCACTTGTCGACCATGGACACAATGAAAGCCTCCCGAGTGCGCGGGGGCATGGGCGTCAGGGGCCACATGTGGCGCAGGATGCAGTCGCGCTCGATGTCGTTGAGATCGAAGTGGGTACGGGCGTTCTCCAGGGCGATCTTCGGGTGAGCCAGGCCGTGGAACTTTTCGCGGGGCAAGTCGGGCACATCGTGGTTTCGCCAGTCATAAAGGAAGAAGTCGTGCAACAGGCCCCCACGAGCGGCGGAGCGGTAATCAAGACCGAACTTCTTGCAGATCGAATAGGATAAATAGGAGACGGCGCAGGCGTGGGTGAAGATCGTGACGTGCTTGTGGTGGGGAAAGTCGCGCGTGCGCAAAAATTCGGGATGGACGATGATATCGGCCACCAGCGCAGCGTACTCAACCCGGCTGGGCCGGCGGCGCAGAATACCCGCCTGCAGCCGTCCCGGCACCGATCGCAACCGCCCCGGCACCGATCGCAACGGCAACCAGACCAGACGCCGCAGCCGTCCAACAGCCGGACGTTTCCCAACGCCTGCGGGGTGGCGTTTCCCTGCACCTGAAAGGAATCTATGGAAGTTCTGCACCCACAGATTGGGCAGAACCCCCTGCAGGTTCTTCTTCATCACGGTAAACAGTTGCCGGTTCAAATCCGGGAATGCCTCGAGCAGGCGGCGCAGGCGCCCCAACTGGCGCTCAAGTTCGAAGTCGCGGCGGGTCACGAAGTCGGACTGCAGCCGCCCCAGGAACAGGCGGAAGGCGCGAATCTCAGCCACCGCGGCCAGCGTGTCCAGCGTCAGGTACCCCACGAACATCATCGCTAAGAGCCGCAGGATCTGTGGATCACCCCTGCCGGCAACACACAGCGCGGCCGGATGGACCCACAGGGAAAACACCACCGCCAGGCCCGTCCAGGCAGCGGAAAAACTCAGGCAGATCCGGCCCTGCCAGTTGTAGCGGCTGTCCTCATAGGTCCATAACTTCACATGGAGCCACTTCTCCAGCAGCCAACCGACCACATACTCCAGCGCCGTCAGCACCACGCCATAGATCGGGACCTGAATGACCGGATGCAGGCCATCCAGCGGCCGTCCCAGCAGCACGATGCAGGCGGCCCCCATGGCATAGAGCGGCACGAAGGGCCCGCGCAGAAAGCCCGGGTTGACGAAACGGCGCGCTTGGAATGAGCGGTAGGCCACCTCCACGAGCCACCCGCAGAAGGCGTAGAAGGCAAACAGAACGACGGCCTGCTCGACGGTGACGGGCATCAGGCGGTCCTCCCGAAGCCGTCGTGCGGCTTGTTCGGAAAATGGAATCTGGACGGACTCACGATGGACTCATTTCGGCTCCACGGCATCAAACACCCTGCGCAGTCGGTTCACCTCGGCGGGCGTGGTGGATAACACTGATATGCCGCCGATACGCCAGTCCTTGGGCACGCGGGAGCGCACCGCGGCGATGGCCGGATGCATCGGAGCGTAATCCTGCATCTCCGGGGGCAGCTCCTCGGCCAGCGCGTAGCCGTCAAAGGAGGGACACGCACGACAGCCGGCCCAGTAGCGATATGCCACCTGGAAACCGATGTTCGCCAGGCTCTCCGGAAACACCGGGTAAAAATGCGCGACATACAGATTCCCTGCATCGTATTCAATGCCACTATCGTATTCCTGAAGTTGTTTATTTATCATCGGCGCCAATTCCTTGCGCCGGTTGGGAAGGTCAAAGTATTTTTTCCAGGTGCTCTGCTCGTCAGTCCCTGAGAACTTCGTGGTCACCGGGATTCCCTGGGCCATATCGATAATCTCGAACTCGTCGACATCGAACGGTCGCATGCCGCAAGGCTGGTTGTATCCATGGACGCGAAGGAACAGGTACGGGCCGAGGCCACCCAGCAACTTGGCCCACCGCATGGATTCGGACGGGTAATCGAGTGCCTCGAGGGACGCAGCCGCAGGCAAAAGCGGCGTCTTCATGCTGGTGCCCAGGTCCCGCAGGATCAGACCGCTGCCCTGAGCGCTGATGCCCTCGGTCAGGCTGTTGTCCTGCACCATCCCACGGCATTCCTTCAGCGCGTCGCTGTCCTGCTCCGTAGCGGGAGGCAGCTCGGTCATCCGGTGATGATAACGGGCGATGATCACCTCCGTCAGCCGCGGACCCAGGGCAATAAACAAACCAGACCGCTGCGCCGTGACCTCCCAGGCATTGCCCACCGGAGCGACCCAGAACGTGTGCACCGGAGCGGATTCCTCCCAGAATCCGAAGTTTGCGGATCCCTTGTATTCGATCTCCCGAAACGGCCGGATCCAGACCAGCGCCGCATCGGTGACCTTGGTCCTGGTCGCATTGGGCGTAGGCAGCTTTGGCGGAGCGCCCGGCCCCGGCTTTGTGCAGGATATATTAAAGAATATAATGAACAATAAATACAGGAGGTTTTGGTTCATGTATTTCTTCATGGGAATCTACTGCGGTCGGATCGCCGTCCAGATGAAGTGCCGGTTTCCGCCCCTGGAGCCACGCGCACGCACTGGAACCAACTCAACTCGGAAGTCGCCGCGCTCCAGTCGCCGGGTGAAGCTCTGGTCATCGTGGGCGGACCACACCGCGAGCATGCCGCCGGGCATCAACGCCTCGTAGGCGCACCGAATTCCCTGCGGGCTGTAAAGCCATCCGTTGGCCAGCTGGGTGAAGGACTTGGGACCATTGTCCACGTCGAGCAGGATCGCGTGCCAGGGCTGAGGCGGATTCCTGATCAGTTCGGCGACATCGGTGAGCACCAGTTCGGCCCGCTCATCGCGCATCGGGTGCCCCGAGGCGTCCCCCAGCTCCCCCTCGTTCCAGCGCGCGATGGCCTCCACGAGCTCGGCCACCACCACGCGACCGGCAGGGCCGCAGCGCCGAAGTGCCGCGGCCGCAGTGAAACCCACGCCCAGCCCGCCGATGAGCACTGCCACGTTGCCCTCCGGGTGCAGCACATCGAGATGGTCGAACGCCAAATCCGACAGGGCCTCCTCGGAGCCGTGCACGTGGGTGCCCATGAGCTCGTGGTCATCGATGCGGATGATCATCTCCTTGCCGCGGCGCATCAATTCCATGCTCCCCTTGCCGTCGGGCATCTTCACGCTTTCCAGGAATTCCCATTGCAGCATCGCACAGCCTCCGGGCGCACGCCGGCGCCGCCACCGATGTCATACCACACACTCCCGCTGTCCGGGATATGTGAAAAAGCATTTGACTATTTGGCAAAAACAGCTAAGGAAATAGGACCTCGAACCCGCCCATTGATATAGGCGACTTCGAAAAGCGAAGAGGAGAGAAGCATGCGCACAGTTTGGTTATTGATTCTATTCATGGCCGCCCAACTCGGATGTAATGACAAGTCGACGAACACAAACAACAACGTCAACAACCTCAACAACCTCAACAACCTCAACAACCTCAATAATCAGGATGGGGGACCCGACGCCGACGCTTTCAATAATATCAATAATCAAATTGATGGTGGATCAGACGCCGACGTCACCGACGTCACCGACGGCGCCATCGACGCCGACGCCGACGGCGGCACGGTCGATCCCACGCCCCTCCAGTTCACGGCGCTGACGGCCAACGTCGGCCACGGCGACGCGGAGTTCCCTCAATATCCGCTGCGCCTGTGGAGCCAGAGTTACGAGGATTACATGGGCGCTGTCATCCAGGCCATGGCCCCCGACGTGGTGGTGCTGCAGGAGGTGCTCTCGGGCAAGACCTGCGAGGCCTTCACCGAGATCGACCCGAACAAGACCTGCTACGAATGGGACACCCGGCTGCGCCCGGCCGTGCGCCTGATCGGACCGGGGTACAGCATCGTATGCGACCAACGGGAGCAGGTCGAGTGCATCGGCGTGAAGGTGTCCTTCGGCACCATCGACGGCGTCGAGCCGGGCGCCTATGTCGAGCTCGGCGCGCACACGCCGGAGCTTCCGCTGCCGGGCTGCAACTGGGCAGCTGGCCAGTGCAACAACGACACCTGTGACGACGAGTCCACCGTGTCCGACGTGCTCGTGCACACCACTGCGGGCGACCTCCGGGTGGTGCACATGCATCCGATGGCACAGGTGAGCGCCTTCGTCGCCGGCGATCCCTGCCGCGCGGATCAGATCCGGCAGGTCTTTCAGGACGGCATCATCGCTGGCGACGTCTCCATGGTACGCCCGGGCGAACAGGCCGTGATCCTCGGCGACTGGAACCTGGGCCTCGAGATCTACGGCCTGCGCACGATCCTGCAGCCGTCGGAGGCCGACGACGTGTGGAACCAATTTATTAATTGTCCATCCTGCGCCTTCACTGACATGGATCCGCGCGACGAATCAGGACAGCGCTACACCACGAATTCATCGTTCGCTATGGCCGGCATCGTCGCGATTGACCATGTTGTCTCCACCAATGAAATCACCGGCTCCTGCGTGGTGCACGACGAGGGTGGCATGCCCTCCACCGAGCGCCTCGACGTGGGATATCTGTACCTCGACCAGCTCGGCGACAGCCGCATCGATCACTTCGCCATCTCCTGCGAGATGACGATCTATCCGCAGAACCCCTGATCATTTCCCATGAACGACTCTAACTCCTCCCTGTATTTGCGGGCGCTGGCGGCCTTCGGGCTCTGGCTGGGCTTCTATGCCCTGGCGCTGGGCATCATCGCGGCCATGGTCGCGCTGACGTGGATGCAGTTCGCCATCGGGCGCGTCCACCCGTACCTGATCTTCATCTCGGCGACGATCGTGTTCTTCATCGTGGCGGCGATCATCCCCCGTCCCGATCGCTTCGTGGCCCCGGGGCTGCTGCTTTCACCCGACGATCACCCTGAATTGTTCAATGAAATTAAAACTATTTCCCGCGCGACAAACCAGCCCATGCCCTTGGACGTGTACCTGATCCACGAGGCCAACGCGTGGGTGGCCGAGCGCGGACGATTATGGAATGCTCGGCGCATGCTGGCGCTGGGCTATCCGCTGCTGATCCAGCTCACCCAGAACGAGATGCGGGCGGTGCTGGCCCACGAGTTCGGACACTACGCTGCCGGGGACACCTGGCTCACGCCGTGGATCTACCATACACGCCAGGCACTCGCGCGCACCCTGGACAACCTGTCGGGCAACGTGCTGGACTTCGTGTTCGCCGGATACGCCCGACTTTTCCTGCGGGTGACCAACGCCATCTCACGTCAGCAGGAGCTCGACGCTGACACGCTGGCCGCGCGGCTGGCCGGCGGGGAGAGCCTGGTCGCCGGGCTCAAGAAGATCGCGACCCTGGCGCCCGGGCACGACCACTTCTGGCACACCGAGGTGGTACCCCTGCTGGACTCTGGCTACCTGCCGCCGCTGGCCACCGGCTTCGGCGCGTTCTGCGCCAATCCGTTCATCCAGAAGATCGTCAAGGACGCCCTGGCCGACGAATTGCGTCAGACCGAGGCCGTGGACATCGACACGCACCCTCCCCTGTCCGAACGCATCCGCAACGTGCACGCCTTCGTGTCCTCGGGGCCACGCAACCGTCCGGATCCGGCCTCGGCCTGGCTGGGGAAGCCTCCTGACCTGGAACGTCGCCTGCTCGACGCGGCGTTTCCGGCCGCGGGGGTCGAAACACTCCGTGACATCGCGTGGACCGAAGCGCTGGACCGCGTGTACCTGCCCGGCTACAACCGGACTGCCAGGGAGCATGCCGAAGATGTTGCAGGGCTGCATCTGGCAGATCTGCCAATGTGGGTGATCGACCCTTTCCCGCTGCTGGAAAAGCTCGACGAATATGTCGATCCGGACCTTTCGCGCCCCGACCTGCTCAGCCAGCTTGGCGCGATGTTCGGACCCATGATCACGGCGGTTTTAGCCGCGCACGGCGCCGAGATTGTGTGCGATCCAGGCGAGCCGGTGTACGTGCGTGCCCCATTCGGAAAACTACGGTCCTTCTGGGTATTTGGTGATCTGGAAACGGGAGAACTGAAACCCGAGCAGTGGAAGGAGCTGGTCGACGCGTACGGCGTGGCCGATGCAGATCTCGGCGAACTATGCAGAGCCCTGCCCGACGATCCTACGGATGCGGACGGCGACGGTGTCGATCTCAGCGACGGAAAGAAGGACCTATGACGCCCGCCATCCGTGATTTCGACGTGATCGTCGTCGGGGGTGGACACGCCGGCTGCGAGGCTGCAGCTGCCGCCGCCCGTATGGGCTGCCTCACGCTGTTGGTGACACTCAACCCGGGGCTGCTCGGCGAGATGCCGTGCAACCCCGCTGTGGGTGGGCTCGGAAAAAGCCACCTGGTCAAGGAGATCGACGCGCTGGGCGGAATCATGGCCACCGTCGCCGATGCCTCGGCGATCCAGTACAGGCGCCTCAACGGCCGCCGCGGACCGGCGGTACGCGCTACCCGTGTGCAGTCCGACCGTCATCTTTATGTGAAAAACATGATCGACCGGATCGCAGCCGTTCCCGGGCTCACCGTGCGCGCCGCTGAGGTGGCAGGACTGGTTACGGAATCCGTTGGATTCAGTGATGACTCCCGCCGATTCAACGACCAATCCACGGGTCGTGTATGCACCGGTGTCACGCTGGCCGACGGCTCCCGGATCACCGCCGGCGCGGTGGTGATCACCTCGGGCACCTACCTGCGCGGACTGCTGCACACAGGCACCCATGTGCGGCCCGGCGGCATCGACGGAGAGCCGTCCGTACAGGCTCTCTCGGGAGCGCTCCTGGCACTGGGATTCAGGCTCGGTCGCCTCAAGACCGGCACCCCGCCGCGCCTGCTGCGGCAGACCATCGACTTCACCCGCTGCACCCCGCAGCCGGGAGAGGCCGGCGTGCCCCCGTTCGCGATCTTCGGCACGCGTTCAACGCTGCCGCAGGTGCCGTGCCACCTGACCTGGACCTCTGAGGCTACCCACGATGCCATCCGCGCCCGGCTCGACGTGGCACCGCTGTTCAACGGGCAGATCTCGGGCACGGGGCCCCGCTACTGCCCCTCGATCGAGGACAAGGTGGTCAAATTTCCCGAAAAAGCGCACCACCACGTGTTCCTGGAGCCCGAGGGGCTGACCACCGACTGGATCTACCCAAACGGTGTGTCCACCTCGGTGCCCGTGGACGTGCAAGTGGAGTTTCTGCGCACGATCGAGGGCCTCGAGCACGTGGAGCTGGCTCGCCCCGGATATGCCGTCGAGTATGACTTCTGTGATCCCCGTGACCTGACGCACACGCTGGAATCCCAACTGCTGCCGGGTTGCTTCCTGGCCGGCCAGATCAACGGCACCTCGGGCTACGAGGAGGCCGCCGCCCAGGGCCTGCTGGCCGGGATCAACGCGGCCCTGCGCGTGAAGGAGCGCGACCCGCTGACCGTGTCGCGCCACGAGGCCTACCTGGGCGTGATGATCGACGATCTGGTCACCCACGGCGTGGACGAACCCTATCGGCTGTTCACCTCGCGGGCCGAGCATCGTCTGCTGCTGCGTGAGGACAACGCTGCGGATCGGCTGATGCCGACGGGCCGCAGGCTGGGGCTCATCGGGGACGCGACCTGGACCCGGTTCGAGGCGATGCAAGCTGCACGTGATGCCCAGACGATTGCGGTACGGACGATCCGACTGCCCGAGGCCGACGCCGACGCCTTCGCCGACCGGCTGGGAATCTCGCGCCCTCACCGTGCAATGACCATCGCGGAGTTCCTGCGGCGTCCCGAGGTCTCCTGGCAGGACTTTGGCGAGCACGGCGTGGTGGCCTTCGACTGTGACCCGGCCCTGGCCGAGACCATCGAGAGCGACATCAAGTATGAGGGCTACATTCAGTTGCAGCAGCAGGAGATCGAGCGCATGCACAAGCTCGACCGCATCCCGCTGCCACCTCAATTGCGCTATGAGGACGTCCCGGGGCTTCGCGTGGAGTGGGCGCAGAAGCTCACCGCACGGAGACCCGCCACGCTGGGCGAGGTTCTGTCCATCCCCGGCCTGACCTCGGCGGCCGTCGTCGCCCTGTCGATCTATCTGCGATTGCAGAAGTAAGATCACCACAGAAAAGAAATGAAAAGAAAAAGATGGGGATTGACCACGGAACACGCGGAATCCCCCATCCCATCCATTTTCTGTGTGTTCCGTGGTGAAAAGGTCTTCTGCTTGATTTTTTTTCGGGGCTATTTCATCACGTCCCATTCCTTGGCGTCCTTGACGCCGTTGTTGCGGGCCAGCGTATCGGAGAGACAGGCGCAGAAATCCTGGCAGTCGCGCTTCATGCAGCGGTTGACGACGTCGGTCCAGGCCTTCTTCGAGTCGGCGTCGCCGCCGCAGGTCTTGACCCATTTTTCCTTTTCAGGCGGCTTGATGCTCAGACCGCAGGTCAAGGTGCCGGGCTCCTTGCCGCACTTGGCCATCTTGTCATAGAGCGCACCGCAGTCGGGGCCGCCGCCGTCTTTCTTGCCGCAGCCCAGAGCCAGGACGGCAAAGATCGACAGAAGCATCAGAACGGAAATCCGGGTGAACAGTTGGGTCGAACGCATGAATCCCTCCAATGGATATGGTCCCGCAGGACCGGGTTAAATCGCAAATAATTTTTGAATCGTCGAAGCCAGCATCCGACAAACCCGTACCCCAGTCAACCCCATTTTCTCTTTCCGCGTATTCCGTGGTTAAAAATATTCTTTTCTTATCTTCTTTTTCTTTTTCTTATCGGGTGGCGAGATCGTGTTCGAGGTCGCGCACCTTCTTCGTCCGCCACTCCTCGAAATCGGTGTTGGGCGCAAAGGAGATGCTTCCCCCGTTGATCTGCACGATCGAAGTCTTGTGCTTGCGCTCGAAGTTGACCGCCAGCAGCACGCCGAGGAAGTCCAACATGCCGTGCTCGAAGAGCGCGAGGCGGGCCTCGTCCATGTCCATCTGCAGGGCCTTGGCCGCCGCGATGAAGCCGGCCGCGTCGCCCGCGTGCGCGAGGGCGAGCAGACGTTCCTTCTCCTGGCGCTCGCGGTCGTCGGCGTTGTCGTTCCAAACGTTGTTGGTGTAGTGAATCATCTTGTCGGCCACGCTCTGCTGCACGGTGCGCACCGGCGCCGGGTGCATGGACACGATCGTGTTGTAATACTTGGTCCAATATGCTTCAGCCGCACGCAGGAAGACCTGGTGGTCGGCCTGGGTCGGGTGGCGGAACCACTGGTACTTCTCCTCGGCCGCATTCATCGCGTCATATTCGGCCAGAGAGGCCTCCTGTGCCAGGTAATGCAGCCCGGAGCCGAAGTACAGGGCCGTGCCCATCTTCGGCATGATCTCGTTGACCGATCCGCAGTGCGGGCAGGTCTCGTTGGCGCTCTGAAAGCGCAGCATCACGGGCATGGGGCCGGCACAGCGCGGACAGTTCGTCGGCTGTCCGTATTCGGTCTGCATCAGGTTGTACAGGGCCCGCGCCCAGTAGCCGCCGGCATGAATCTCCAGGGTGTTGCCCTCGCGCTCCAGCTTGTTGCGCAGCGCGCGCGAGTCGTTGAGCAACTGGGTCCAGACCACCGACAATTTGCGGTGCTCCTTGTCCTTGAGTCCGTCGTCGTCTGCTTTCTCGCTCCACTCCGAATCGAGCTTCTCGACGGCCTGGTCCACCTTGTTGCCGAGCTGGTGAAACCGCGACGTGATCGACGTGAAGCCCGCCGAGATCGCCCCGGAATCCAGCGGATTGGAATCGATCAACTCCTGGATTCCCGCCGCTTCCTGACGGATTTCCTCCACGCGGGAGAGGATCTTCCCCTCGAAGGTCACATAGCGATCCACCAGCGCGATGAAGGCCTGGGCCCGCTGGGGGGCGATTTCATTGAGCAGGTTCTTGTCGATGGTCATCCGAATTTCTCCCCGCAGAACTGACACTTCAGTTCCGAACTGGTGCGCGGTGCCCCGCAGAATCGGCAGGTGTGGACGATCACGTCGGACACCGGACCCGTGGGCATCACCGGAGACGGCTTCTGGGCGGCCTCCTTGGCGAACGCAAACATGCCCCGCTTCGGAAAGACCTTCTGACGGTAGTTCCTCAGCGCTTCCTCGGTGTTGCGCTCGGCCTGGGCCCGGAGCCGGTCGATCTTTCCGTCATAGCCGTCCAGCGAGGCCAGTTTCTTCAGATTGCGCAAGACCTCGCGCGCGACGGCCTCAAGGGCCACCTGGATCTCGGCGACCAAAGCGCCCCTGGGCTGCTCGTTGGCCTTCAGAATCAACTCCCGGTCCGCCTGCGGGGTGCGGGCGATGCCGTATTCCTCCCGGACGGCGCGCCAGCGATCGTTGTCACCGCCGGCGGTCTCCACGGAGGCCCCCGCATCCACGATCAGTGTGGTGCGTTCCCGCATCCAGGTTTCCAGTTGGTTCAGATAGCCCTCGGTGGCGTCCACTACATCCAATTCCTAGATGTCGATGTCGTCGTCGGGTGTGCCGCCGGCCATGAATTTGGCCTTGTACTGGTTCAGCAGGTCACCGTGCTTCATCGCGAGCTGAACATCCTTCATGAAGCGGTTGGACCAGTAGGAGCCATAGTTGGACACGTCCACGGCGGTGATGCCGAAGACTTCCTGAAGCTTGCGGTTGACGTCCATGCCCATCTCGCCCCACGCGGCCTGGGCGCCGGCGAGCTCGCCGTATTTCTCGAAAGTGATCGGCTCGGGGCCGTCCATGCTCACGTTCTGTGCGGCGGCGAACGCGTTGCCGAAGATCGTCGCAATCACGGCGGTCTGGTCCCCCTGCATGCGGGCCTGGAACTCGTTGTTGGCCTTTTCATAGCGCGCGCGGTCCATGCCCAGAGCCGCCAGTTTCTGCATCTGCTGGCCGGCGTCCGGCGTCGAAGCCATCATCGCGGCGGCCTGCGCCCAGTTTTCCACGGTCACGCCGTCGACCGGAGCGACCAGCGCCGGGTTGGCTGCCATCGCGGCGGCCTGCTTGGCGCGCATCTCGGCGTGGGCCGCGTCGGCCATTGCCTGCACGTTGGACCAGTCCTGCTCGGAAGGCTCGTTGTCGGAAGATTCCTCGTCGACTTCTTCCTCTTCCTCTTCTACTTCGTCGACCGGCGGCGGCGGCGGCGGCGGCGCCATGTCTTCAGCCTTGTTCTTCGCCTTGCCAGTCAAAAAATCAAAAAATCCCATGATGAACTCCTTTGTTTGATTCAATTCTTCTCACCAGCAACACCGGCTGGTTTCAGACAGTGAAAAGCTCAGGTAAGGGTCAAATGGACCCCATTGATCAACATTTGTCAAGCAAAAATTAGAGCTTCTCGAAGCCCAGGTCCAGGCGCCAGAAACCGTCATGTGTGGTGATACCCAGCAGCGTGGTGAGGACCGAGGGCCCCGGGTCGCCGTTGAGCTTGGGGAGCATCGTCGAGGTCATGCGCACGATCGGGAAGGTGGAGAACAGGTCCGAGACGACGCCGGGCACCGCCGTGGTCAGCAGGAGCACCACCTTGGCGGGGTCGACCAGGTCCGACATGCGGTTGAACCCGACGTCGTAGAAAAAGACCTCGCGGCTCTCGTCCCGCAGCAGCACGATGGCGTTTTCGCGCTGCTCGAAGTAGATCGGCACGCGCCCGGCGGTGTGGGCCAGGGTGTCCTCGGCGCCGTCCATCTTCATGGTAATCTCGATGCCGCCGATGACCAGCCAGGGTCCGGTCTCGTCCCACTCCAGGACCGGGGGAAGCAGCAGGTCGATCTGCGAGGTCTTGAGCCGGTCGTAGTAGCCGCCGAGCTTCTCCATGCCCAGGTCGTAGAGCTGCTGCTTGGTGTAGATCTTCCCGTTGGCGTTGCCGGCGTCCCACATGGCGAACGCGATCTGGTTGACCAGCGCCGATCCGAAGGTGATCGACATGCCGTCCTCGCGCTCGGCGTCGCGGTGGAAGCGCTCCAGCACGCCCGCTTGGGGTCCGGCCAGCAGCGGCGTCTCGGCCTGGATCTTCGTCTCATAGGCCAACTGGATGTTCCCGTCGAGGATGTCCATGCTCTGCGCCCGGGTCTGCTGCAGGATCGGGTTCTCGAACTCCAAAACCACCTGGGGTACCAGCGTGGACATCATGGTGTTGAAGACGATACGCGAGGAGTTGCGCGTGGTGACGATGATCGCGTCCTGCACGGCGACGTCGAGCTTGTCGATGATCAGGCCAAACGCCTCCTCGGGAACGCCGCCGTCGTCGGTGATGTGCGGCGCAGAAGCCGTCGCGCTCATGTTGATCAGGTCCGAGTCGCCCACGGACAGGACCAGCTCGCCGTCGATCTCCATCCAGTCATAGAGCGCCTGACCGGATCCCGAGATGCCCGCGGCCTTCGAATTATAATAGATGAGCACATTGCTCAGCCGCGAGTGGAAGTACAGCGTGTCGCCCTCGAAGTGCATGGTGACCTCGATGGACTCGGCCACCACCGAGGTGGTCGTGACCTCGATGGTCACAGGGATGAACGCGATCTCGGTCTCGACGACAATGGGGTTGTCCATATAGGAGACGAGCTCCTCGCCGGCCATCATCTCCTCGCAGATCGAGGCGAAGGAGACATCGCGGTTCTGCAGGATGTCGATACCCAGACGTGTCTGCACCGTCTGGGACTGGAAGTCGGCGATGTCACGGAACACACCCTGGAGATAGGATCGCACGGTGAACAGCGGGTCACCCTTCTTCGAGGCCTTGATGAAGCCCAGGCCATCCACCGGCGGCAGCACCGCAGTGAACGACTTGCCGCTGTATCGGGTGCCGTTGACGGTGATCGGACTATCCTTGGTGGTGACCTGGACCTCAATTTCCTGTCCCGCGGCGAAGAACGAGCCGGGCTCCGGGGATTCAATCCGGATGGAGTTGACCGACTCGCAGGAGCACGCCACTGCGAACCACCCGATCAAAACCGAAAGGATAAATAATTTCATGAGCGCCTCGAATCCGGATCTGGGGCGAAAAGAGAGGGACCTTGTTACCGACGAAGACTGTAGCCGAAGGACTTCGCTCCGTCAACCTCCAGAATTGTAAAATAATGAATATTTTCAATGAGTTATGACGCGGTGAGTCAATTTTTGACGCATCTTCAGATGACACAACGCGTCAAAAACTGTCACCCTGGAAGCTGGGAGTCAGATTTGTCGGACCTGTTGTACCGTTTCCCGCATGTTCTGCGGTTCAATTTTCTTGAAAAGATTCCGGATCCGCGGTGATTACCGGTTGGTCTCGATGACGCCGAAGGCGCCATCTTCACGGCGGTAAACGACGTTGAGCGTCTTGGTCTGGGCGTTCACGAAGAGGAAGAAATGGGAATTCTGCAGTTCCAGTTGCATCAGCGCGGAGTTGACGTCCATGGGCTCGACGGAGATCTCCGACGAGGACACGATCTTGCGCGGGGACTCGGGAACGGCGACCTTCTGGTTCTCCTCGGCGGCCGGCTCCAGGTCATCGTCGATGAAGTCGGTGTCGAGGTCGGCCTCGAGGGTGTGGTCGGTGAGCATCAGGACAGGAGCCGGGGCCGGCTTGTGGCTCTGGATCTTTTCCTTGTACTTGCGCAACTGCTTCTCGATGCGCGTCAGCGCCTGATCGATCGAGAAGTACATGTCGTCGGAAGTGTCCACCCCTTTCACGAAGAGCCCGTTGTTGAGGGTGAGCGTGATATCCGCCTTGTTACGGAAACGCTCCGAGGTCAGCACGACGTGCGCATGCGACGGGCGTGCCAGGAACTTGCGGATGCGACCCATCTTGTCTGTCAGATAGTTGCGAAGAGCGTCTGAGGGATCCATGCGGCGGAAGGTGATGTCAATCTGCATATTGGCCTCCTTAGGTCCCGCCTGCGGCGGGCTGGTGCAACATAGGGTTCAAATCCTCCATGGCAAGACCTGAACCCTCAAAAAAACCGTTTTCTCTGCGAGGAGTTCAAAATTCCCAACTGCTCCCGATATTTCTGTACCGTCCGGCGTGCGATTTCAATCCCTTCGCGCGCCAGCGCTGCGACGATTTCCTGGTCGCTCATCGGTTTCTTGGGATTTTCGGCCTCCACCAGGGTCCGGATTTTACTCCGGACCACTTCCGACGCGATGTCGTCCCCGTCGGTGCGGGTCACGGCGTTGCGGAAGAAATATTTCAACTCAAACAACCCATGGGGCGTGTGTGCGTACTTGTTCGTCGTCACGCGCGACACGGTCGATTCATGCCGCTCCACGTCCTGGGCGACCTCACGCAGCGTCAGCGGGCGCAGCCGGCTGGGCCCAAAATCAAAGAAATCATGCTGGAACTTGAGGATGCTGCGGGTCACGCGCAAAATGGTCTCCTGGCGCATCTGGATCGCCTGGATCAGCCACTTTGCGTGGCGTTTCTTCTGTTCGATGTATTCCTTCACGGCCGCCTGATCGTGGGTGTTGATGAACTTCTGGGACAATCGCAGCCGTGGCATGCCATCATCGTTGAGCGTCACCTGATAGTCATCGCCCTGCCGGTAGATGTACACGTCGGGTACAATATAATTGACGTCCTCGGAGCCGTAGGCCCGACCCGGGTGCGGATCGAGCACCAGGATCGCCTTGACCGTCTCGAGCACGTCCTCTACGGGAATCTTCAGCGCCCGTGCGATCGTGCCGTAGTCCTTGCGCTCGAGTTCGCGCAGGTGCCGAGCGAGGATCGTCTCCATCACCGGGTCCACCGTACCGTAGTGCTGGGCCTGGATCAGCAGGCATTCGACGAGACTGCGGGCCCCCACGCCCACCGGATCGAACTGCTGGATCTTCGCGAGCGTCCGCTCTACGGTCTCCACGAGCAGGTTCGTCTTCTGCGCGATCTCCTCGACCGTGATCGAGGTCAGGTAGCCGTCGGCGTTGAGGTTGCCGATGATGAACTCAGCGGCGGCCCGTTCATGGGAGTGGAAATCGGAGACCTGCATCTGCCACAGAAGATGCTCGGCCAGGGTGGGCTTGCTCGAGAGGCGGTTCTCCGGGGGCACCCACTCCTCGAGGGCGGACGGGTCGTACATGCCCTGGTCCGGAGTGTAGTTCACGGAGTCGGCCACGTATGCGTTCCATTCGACGTCCTCCCGCAGGCTGTTCTCCTGCTCAAGGCTCAGGCTCTCCGAGGACGGGACCTCCGGCAGGAGATCGTCGACGCCGGAGGCCTCTCCTTCGAGGCGCTCGCTCTCGAGCCGGACGTCGTCGTCGGGCTGGGCCACGGGATCGTCGGCGTCACCCACGGCGGGCAGCTCCATGGAATCGCGGCCCTCGGCATCGTCGCCCGATGCGTCGTCGGCCTCCTGAAGGATGGGATTTTCAAGTAATTCCTCGTTGATCTGCTCGATCAATTCAAGGTGCGACAACTGCAGCATCGAGATGGCCTGCTGCATCTGCTGCGTCATCACGAGGCGGTGTTCAAGCCGCTGTGTAATGTTCAATTGCTGTTTCAGATCAAAACCCATGAGACTCGCCTGCGGCTTTTCGAGCCGCAACAACCAGCATATCATACATGAGAGTTACATGTAAACGCCCGCTCAGCTTGCTTTGCAGGAAAAAATGCCTATGATGCGCAGCCATGTCATCGTCCACCGCACGTTCGATTGTTCTCGATGGAGTCCGCCTTGAACTGGCGCTTCCTGTCAAGATGGAGGTTTCCTGGGCCGGGCGCACGGATCTGCTGCGGCAGGTGCAGGCTGCCTGGATGGTCGTCGACCCCTCGGATCTGCCGCTGGCGCCTCGCATCATCGGACCTCCGGGCACTGGAAAGACCACCCTGGCCTACACGGCTGCGGCCGCCCGTGGCCAGGACGTGTTCTTCTTCCAGGCAACCATGGACACACGTCCCGAAGATCTCATCGTGCAGCCAGTGCTAGCCGGCGCCAATGAATTGAAATATGTCGCCTCGGCGCTGCTGACCGCGGTGATCACCGGCGGCGTATGCATCCTCGATGAGGGCAACCGGATGAGCGAGAAGGCCTGGGCCTCCCTGGCGCCGCTGTTCGACTACCGGCGCTATGTCGAGAGCGTCGTCGCAGGGCTGCGCATCCACGCCCACGCGGACTTCCGCTTCTGCACGACCATGAATGAGGACGCCTCCACGTTCGACCTGCCGGAGTACATCCACTCCCGCCTGCAGCCGCAGATCCAGATCGACTGGCCCTCGGCCGAGGAGGAGTTGCTGATCCTGGCCAGCCAGTTGCCCTTCGCGGGAAAACTGCCGTTGCAGAAGATGGTTGAATTTTTACAGAAGGCGCACAGACAGGGCGCCCCCTGGTCCGTGCGCGATGGTATCTCGGCGCTGCGGTACGCCGCCAAGCTGGGCAAGATGGAGAACCGGGACCTCGACGAATTCTTCGCGACCGCCGTCCTGCACGTGTGCGGGAGCGAGGCGACGGAACTGATGGGAGACTGAGCGTTTCATGGACCACCATGCGCTGCTGAAAAAGTTTTTTGAATTTTGCCCTAACGGATTGTGCCTGTGCTCGGTCAAGCGATCGGCCGCCGGCACCATCGAGGAGGCCGTCCCCGTCGCGGTGAACGAGGCCTTCTGCGTCCACGCGGGCCAGCCCGACACCGAACTCATCGGCCGGCCCCTGCACCTGATCCTGCGCAACTTCTACCTGCTCACGCAGAAATACTTCGCCAGCCTCCACGATCTCGGGCAGAGCTTTACGCTCGAACTGCAACTGGAGCCCGTTCACAAACCCGTCACCGTCACGGTGTTCTTCCTTGACGATGATCATCTGATGGTGATTCTGCAGGACGCCACCGAGCACCAGGTCGCCGAGGCCGCCCTGCTGAGCATCGGCGAGATGTGGGCCTTCTCCCTCGAGGGCGAGGGCGACGGCGTGTGGGACTGGGAGATTCCGCAGAAGACCATCCACTACAGCCGCCGCTTCAAGGAGATCCTGGGCATCTCCGACGAGCTCAGCGACGTCGACGACTTCGACTTCAAGGACCGCATCCACCCCGAGGAGGTGGAGCGCGTGTCCCTGTCGATCCACGAGCACGTCAAGGGCCTGACGAACAATTACGTGCAGGAGCACCGCATGCGCTCCGACGAGGGCTCATATAAATGGGTCATCACGCGCGGCAAGGTCATCAAGCGCACCCCCGACGGCCGCGCCCTGCGCATGATCGGCACCCTCACGGACACCTCCGAGCGCCGCATGATCACCGAGGCGCTGCAACGCTCCCAGCAGTGGCTGTCGGCGTTCTTCCAGAACCGGACCCACGGGTTCGGCGTGCTCGACCGCCAGAACACGCTGTTCCTCGTCAACGAGACG
>JAHITJ010000200.1 GCA_018817795.1 Myxococcota bacterium
CGGCACGGCCAACGCGACTGCCGGCGAGGGCTGTGACGATGCCGGGGAGAGCGCCTCCTGCAACGCGGACTGCACGGTGTCCTCCTGCGGCGACGGCACGACCAACGCGACCGCGGGCGAGGCCTGTGACGGTGGTGGTGAGACCGCCTCCTGCAACGCGGACTGCACGGTGTCCTCCTGCGGCGACGGCACGACCAACGCGACCGCGGGCGAGGCATGTGACGATGCCGGCGAGAGCGCGGCCTGCAACGCCAACTGCACGATCTCCGAGTGCGGCGACGGGATCCACAACGTCACCGCCGGTGAGCAATGCGATGACGGCGATGACATCGACGGCAACGACTGCTCCAACGCCTGCACCAACAACATCGTCTGCCTGGATCCGCTGACCACACCCCTGGCCGGCGGCAACGGCTGGGCGGGCAGCATGTTCGACGTGGTGGCCCAGCGAAACGTCACGATCACCGGCTTCGCGGGTTCGTTCTACGCCGGTGCCCAGACCGTCGAGATCTGGTACCGGACCGGCACCTACGTGGGGAACACCTCGGGCATGACGGGCTGGACCCAGTTGGGCACGGCCTCCATCACCGGCCAGGGGACGGGCGTCGCCACGCCGATCCCGATCAACCTTTCCGTGCAGGTCAATGCAGGACAACGCGTGGCGTTCTGGGTGACCTGCCAGGGGACCTACGGAAGCGGGAACATCTACACCAGCGGCCCCACCGCGGGCACGTTGCTGGCGTCCAACGCCGACCTGCAGATCTACTCGGGCGTGGGAACCTACTATCCCCTGAGCAGCGGCATCTTCGCGGACCGCTCCTTCAACGGCATCGTCCAGTACGACTGCCGCTGAACCAGGGGCGCCGCCCGACGGCGATGGCGTCCCGGGATGACATGGCAGCGGCGCGGATTCCAGACCGAAGTCATTTTCATGAATCAAGAAATGCAACCCGTCAGGAATGGGCAAGAAAAAACAATTGATCAATTTTTTTAAAACTATTACGCTCATGGATACAGGAGGTCCAATATGAAAATGAACATCCGCATGATAAGCGTCGCCCTCATGTTTCTGCTGACCACTGCCTGTGGTGGAAAATCCGGGGACAAGGCCTCCGGCGCCCCGACCGTCGACCCCATGACACCGGAGATGGCGGCCGACCCCATGACGCCGGAGATGGCGGCCGATCCCATGACCCCGGAGATGGCGGCCGACCCCATGACGCCGGAGATGGCGGCCGACCCCATGACGCCGGAGATGGCGGCCGACCCCAACGCCTCCGGGGGTGGCATTCCGGAGGAGACGCTGCCGGCCGTGGAGACCATCGTGTTTCCGAAGCCGAAGATGTACAAGTCCATCGAGCTCGACCGGCTGCAGGCCAAGGCCGTGTACCTGAAGTTGCACGCCGCCGTCGGGGAGGCCGCGCGGAAAAAGGAGAAGCTGGCACTGCGCCCGCTCCTCGAGGCCGTGTCCATCGCGCCCAAGGGCGCCTGCACCTTCGGGATGCGAGCCGAGTTGGTGGACCCGGTGCCCCTGGTCAAGGGGATGCCCGTGATGCATGAGAAGCTCGGCTACGGCTTCATCGTGCACTTTCTCAAGGGGGACGCCGGCGACTGCTCGGCCGAGAACTTCTGTGCCATCAGCGTGGCGCCGGCCGCCGGGGACAAGTACCAGATCGTGGCCGAGCCCCTTCAACTGAACCTCGGCCCCGGACCGGTGAAGCTCCAGTCGGTGGTGTCCTTCACGCCGCCGAACTGGTTCGTGTTCCTCGAGGGGATCACGTTCGAGAGCGCGGGCACGGGATACTGCACGGACGCGGATGCCAAGGCCGCGGGAGGAACGGGTGTGACCAAGCGGCGCGCCGCCCTGCTGGCCCTGGTGCAGGGACGCTTCCGGACGACCTTCAACGGCTACATCGGCGAGGACAGCGACAGCGAGACCGAGGGAAAGCGCAAGAACGAGTACCGGACCACGGTGAGCCTATACGAGGACAAGACCGATCCCACAAAGAACTTTCATTATTACTGGCAGGAGCGGAAGTGGTTCTTCACGAAGTTTGAGGAGGAAAAGGACGCCCGTTCCACCGTCACCAAGGAGGAGCTCGAGTGCAAGTTGATCAACGCCGAGGGCGCGCTCGTGGCCCTGCCCCGGGACCGGCAGGCGCTGCTTGAGGCCATGGATCCGAAGTTCAAGAACTGCAACGTCGCCGGTCAGTACGTCCAGAAGTAGGGCGATTAGTTCGGCAGGGCAGTCGAGTTCTAACTCAATTTATAGCTGAAGGGTCCACTCCCCCCGAAATCGAAATCGAAATCGAAATCGAAATCGAAATCGGTCCAGAAATCCGAAGGCTTCTTCGTCACGAAAGAATGGACGCTTGCCAACCAGCCGTCGAGTCTATTGGCTGGATTCATTAGAACCGATGACATCGAAAAAC
>JAHITJ010000201.1 GCA_018817795.1 Myxococcota bacterium
GTTTTTCGATGTCATCGGTTCTAATGAATCCAGCCAATAGACTCGACGGCTGGTTGGCAAGCGTCCATTCTTTCGTGACGAAGAAGCCTTCGGATTTCTGGACCGATTTCGATTTCGATTTCGATTTCGATTTCGATTTCGACTTGGCACTTTGCCCCCCGAAGTTACCAGGCGGATACGACGTGGATCCTCTTGTCCAGAAAATGAGAACTCGATCGCCCTGGAAAAACCCGTTTTCCCCGTTGCATTCGATCCGCACATCCATTAGAAAGTCGCAGGCGCGCCACCTTCCGTGGTACGCTGCGAGGCATGTCCATGACGACCCAGGAATCCACCCTGCCCAGCACCTTCGAAGAAGTCATGGCCGAACTGTCGACAATCCTTGAACAACTCGAGACCGGCGATCTGAGCCTGGAAAAATCCATCCAACTGTACGAGCGCGGCGCCGAACTGTCGCGACACGGACAGACCATGCTCACCGAAGCCCAGCTCAAGATCGACAAACTCACGCGCCTGGGCATCTCCGGCGTCGAGAGCAAGCCGTATACGGAAGGCCAGTAGACATGGCGCCCAAGATCCTTTTGGTACATCCCTCCCGCTGCACGCCCGAGCTGGATCACTCGCTGTCGGGCCAGGGTTACGAGATCCTGCGCGCCGACAACGGCCTGCGGTTCGTCTCCCAGCTCGAGGTCGAGAATCCCGACGTGATCATCATGGACTCCCGGCCCCAGTGGAGCGACTCCCACACGCTCTGCAGCGCCATCCGCAGCGGGCGCTTCCACCACAAGCCCGTGTTCTTCCTCTCCAATGACATCACCGAGGAGGAGTGCCGCACCTCCTCCAACTGCGGCTGCACCCAGGTCTTCCAGATGCCCCGCCAGATGCCCGCCCTGATGCGCCGCATCCGCGAGTGCGCCGGCACCCCCTGAGCACCTTTCCCGATCACTGCTTTCGCCTCTGGCCGATCCAACAAAAAGCACAAAAATTGAACCATGGTCGTGGTGAACGTTGCCTTTGCGGCCTGAGAGTGCCATCTTCACGCCATGGATCTGACTGCCCTGGCGACCTCACTGCGAACCCCCGATCATGAAGGCGAGATGCTCTTCCTGCTCCCGGTGCGCGAGCACTTTCCCCGGAAGAGCGTGGACTTCATCCTCGGCGAGCTTCGGCTGATGCTGCTGGAGCACACGCTGCAGTCCATCGACGCGCACCTGTGGCGGGAGGTCCCCGAGCTGGAAAAGGCCAGGGAGCTTCACGCCCTGTTCGTCCGCGGCCGCAGAACCGAGACGGTCCGCTCCATCCTCAAGGCCGCCTTCTGGCCGCCGCCGGCGACCTGCGCCCCGCTCACCTACGCCACCGTCACCGGCGGAAGCGCAGTTCACGCACCGCTGGACTTCGACCTC
The DNA here is from genome assembly GCA_018817795.1 of Myxococcota bacterium. Lineage (GTDB taxonomy): Bacteria > Myxococcota_A > Polyangia > HGW-17 > HGW-17 > HGW-17. The sequence continues at coordinate 1,404 of JAHITJ010000201.1, forward strand.
AAACACGCGGGGTGGTTCTTTCCGGGCAAAGCGGCCAAGGAAAAGCGCCTGGTGTGCCGCTCCTTCGATCACCAGCCGATCTACCGGTTCCGCTTCGACTCCGAGCGCCTTAGGAGCGTGCATCCGAGCCTGGCCAGATACGTGCGCCAGGTGGTGGATCACTGTCCCAACCACCTGTTCTTCCTGGACGGGCTCCGGTGCTCGTCCTTCCCGGGACATGCCACGGCAGTCCTGCGCCATGAAGAACGCCACGAGATGTGCGCGCTGACGGCGGACTCCTTTAACGTGACCGAGTTCAAGGCCCGACACGAGAACTGCCAGTACCACTTCCTGACCCGCGATCCCTTCACGGTGGGCGTGGAGGTCCCCGTATGGCTCGAGGCCCGGGAGATCGAGGACTTTGCGGAGGTCTTCGGGGGACATGGACCGCTGACGGGCCATATCGACCTGGTGCGCGAAAAAGGCGGCGCCATCGAGGTGTGGGACTACAAGCCCCATGCCAGAAGGGAGCGGCACGCGGCCACCCAGGTCTTCCTGTATACATTCATGCTCTCGGTGCGCACGGGTATTCCCCTGAGGCACTTCCGGTGCGGCTACTTCGACGAGCGGGACTGCTACACGTTCTCCCCTCTGGGCATCAATCTTTTCAGCGGTGGTCAGGTCCACTGATTCCGTCTGAAACCCTTGCATGGTGCGGAACAAGGGCTTTGGGTCATTTCTTTCTTTTGATGTGTTCCCAGGGTAGCCAAGCTACCCTTCTATGATGGGTAGAGAGTCAAGCCATTTTATCGCGTCCTCCTGTCTTCAAAATCTTTTCCCGCGAATGAAACTGTCATTGACGTTTTGCGACCCATGGATTCCTTCAACCGTCTATTCGGCGTCATTGAATGCGCCATGA
>JAHITJ010000202.1 GCA_018817795.1 Myxococcota bacterium
AGACGGCCCCGGAGACCGCGCCCGAGACTGCGCCGGCGACGGCTTCTGGGCCTGCGCCGGAGACGGCCAAGGCGCCGGCTTCAGCGCCGGAGAAGGCCCCGGCGGTGGCCAAGCCCCCTGTCGCGGCCAAGCCTGGGAAGCGGCGCCGGTGGCTACGACTGGCGGTGCTCATCGGGATCGCGCTGCTCCTGTTGTTCGTGCTGACGTGGAAGAACTGCCGTCAGGGGATCGGCCTCGGCGGCAGCCCGGCGCCCCGCAACGAGCGCCAGAATGATCCGGCCAATGCGATGGCCCCCAACGCCCCTTCCATGGCGGTCCCTTCCATGGAGGCCCAGGCCCCCTGCCAGATTCGCGTCGACGCGGTCGGCATCCTGGTCAACGGAAAGACGGCCGACACCCCCCAGGCGGCGGTCACGGCCTGCGCGCCGTCCCGACGCGCCGTCATCCTCGTGACGGGCGACGCCGTCTATGGCCAGGTCGAACAACTGGAGCAGGCCCTCCGTGCGGCCCAAATCGAGATCCAGCGCCAGCAGTAACGAAGGCCCTTTGCTCTCGAACCCCGGGTAGGTGCGACCCGTCCCGGGTCGCCCGACCGGTCCCCGGTCGGCCAACCCGGGGCTACAATCCATAAAAGGAAGGCTCTTTCCTCTCGAACCCCGGGTAGGTGCGACCCGTCCCGGGTCGCCCGACCGGTCCCCTGTCGGCCAACCCGGGGCATCATGTCCGGAACACCACTAGAAGTGGTGTTGGGCGGAGGTGGGGAACCGGTCGTCGGGCTGTGCCTACGCCTGGGGCGGGTCGCCGGCGGGGGCGGCGGGATGGGACTGCCCAAGCGCGGTTCCGCCGCGCCCAAGCGCGGTTCCTCCGCGCCGGGCGCGCAGCAGGATGTCCTTGTTGAACCTGGCGCGCTTCTCGGCCTGGCTGTCGAAGGCGATGCGGGCGACGCCGTTGAGCTCGTCGATCAAATCCAGCAGACGGCCCTTGAGCTCCAGGCGCTCCAGGGTCTTGGCGGGCAGCTCCTGGCGGGCGAGCTCCTGGGCGCGGTCGGCCTCCTGCAGCTCGGTGACCGCTTCGCGCACGAGCTCTGAGGGCTGGCGCCCTCCGAAGAAGCGGCTCAGTTGGGAATCCAGCCTGGCGATGAGGGGCTCCACCCGCGACAGATAGGCGGCCAGATCGGTGGTGGACTGTAAAAGCTTGCCTTCCCGGGAGAAGGAATCCAGGGTCAGGTCCCCGAGGAGGCCCTCGCGGTGGATGATCTTCAGCCCCTCCTGGATCTTGCGCAACAGGGCCTTGGCGCCCTGCCTGGCCTCGACCTCCTTGCGGGTCAGGTGCTTGGCGTCCTCGATCTGGGCCTCGCTCGAGCCGGCGAGGTCCTTCAGTTCCCTGGTCAGGTCTTCCATCAGGACCGTGCGGGGCAGGGGCCACCCGCACTCCGCCAGTTCAACCTCGAAGGCCCTGGCCGCGCCCGCCGAGACGTTGCATTGGGCCAGCAGGTCGGACACCGTGACGGTCTTTCCCTTGTTGATCAATCTTTCTTCTGCCATCTCTCCAACTTCCTTTCTGATTCAATGAACGGTTTTTCCACGGCCATCGTCCCCATTGACGATGTCCATCTACCTTTGTGGGACCTCCCATGTCGCCTCACGACGGGGTCCATGGCGTCATGATCCATACTCCATCGTACATCGCGCCCTTATCCATGGTGCCATTCGAGCATGTCCGTGGTGCCTTTCGAGCATGTCCGTGGTGCCTTGCGAGCATGCCCGTGGTGCCTTGCGGACAAGCCCGTGGTGCCTTGCGTCCCACTCCATGCATCCTTGCGTCCCTCTCCATGGTGCCTCGCGCCCGAATCCATGCCGCCTCCGGAACCGTTCCATGGCGCCCTGCGATCCACTGCATGGAGTGCATCGGAGCGTTTCTCAGGGGTCCTTGCAGGCGCCATCGGAGTCATCGTGTTATCCGCCGGTGCTCCCAGTGGGAGTTTGCGGTCATGTGTTACGTAATCGGTTATTCACACAACCATGATCTCTGTCAAGTGTAAAACAACGACGAAGGATTTTTTTCTGGGACTCCTGCGGGACCCAGGGTAGGGCGCACACAGGCGGCCCGGTCTGACGGGTCCGACTGGTCTGACTGGTCTGACTGGTCCGATTTCTTGCGGGCCGCCTCTTCGTCCGTGTTCCCCGGGCGACCGACGCTGAGGGCATTGACTTTTTCAGGATTGGTGGGAAAGTTTCATCGTGCAACACAATGGAGGTCTGTCATGATCATTCGCACTTCTTTATGGCTCGTGGTTCTCTTCGCGTTCCTCGCCTGCGACGACGCCAACACGTCGGCCAACAACGCCAACAACGCCAACAACGTCAACAACGTGAACAACGTCAACAACTTCAACAACATCCCGGGCTGCGAAAGCGACCTCGACTGCGCGAACACCGAGTATTGCAACCCCTGCGCCAAAGCCTCCTGTGACGGCTGCACGGACTGCGTGGCCGGGTGCGTGCCCCACGGCTGCCCCACCGAGGCCGAGCCGGCCTGCAACGCCATGCGTCCCGAGTGCGGCGAGTCCGGCGTGGCCGTGGTGACCGGTCTCTGCTGGGAGTGCGTCGACCTGCAGACCTGCGCGCCCTGGCGGGACGACTCCTGCGACGACGGCACCGAGGCGCTGTGCGACTACGACGCCGAACCCGTCTGCGAGGACGGCGAGATCCTTTCCATCCAGGACGACTGCTGGCGCTGCGTCAACCCGGCGACCTGCCTGCCCTGGGGCGTGGCCGAGTGCTTCAAGGACGACCAGTGCGCGGCCGACGAGTTCTGCGACCCCTGGGGCAGCGCGGCCTGTCCGATCTGCGCCCAGGCCATCCCGGCGTGCAGCCCCAACCCCTGCGACACGGGCGTGATGCTCTCCTGCTATGCGATCCGCCCTGACTGCGGCCCCGGCAACGCCGCCGTGGTGGCCGCCGACGGCTGCTGGCAGTGCCAGGAGTTGGAGACCTGCACCGAGGTGCTCACCGACGAGCACTGCGACGACGGCACCGAGATCACCTGTATGACCTTCGCCGAGGTGGTCTGCGCCGAGCACGAGCTCAAGGCCATCCAGGCCGGCTGCGCCGTGTGCGTGGATCCCTCCACCTGCAACCCCTGGGGCGCCAATGAGTGCACCGGTGACTACGGCTGCGGCGTCTTCGAGCAGTGTAACGAATGCGCGTCCAGCTCCTGCCCGGCCTGCGCCGACTGCGTCTCGGCCTGCGTCCCCCACGGGTGTCCCTCCGAGCTGGAGCCGTCGTGCGACTCCATCCGCCCCGACTGCGGCCCCGACGCCGTGTCCGTCTCCCAGGACGGCTGCTGGGTCTGCGTGACGCCGGGCACCTGCGATCCCGTCAGCCTGTGATGGCCACATGAACCTCGGAAAACTTCAGGAAGGCCTCCTCCTCGGGCGCCGCCAGCGCTTCTTTGCGGACGTGCGGCTCGGCGACAACGAAGTTGTCGCCCATTGCGCCAACACCGGCTCCATGCGCAGTCTGCTCCTCCCGGGGACCCGCGCCCTGATCTCGCCGGCCTCCAACCCGGCGCGCAAGCTCGCCTGGGATCTGCAGTTGCTGCGTCTGGCCGGGACCGGGACCCTGGCCTGCGTGAACACCCAGCTGCCCAACCGGATCGTGGCCGAGGCCCTGGCGCAGGGGTTGATCCCGGGGATCCCGGTCGGCGCTCAGGTGAAACCGGAGGCTGTGGCCGGGCCCGGCACCCGCCTGGACTTCCGCGTGGAGGTCCCGGGGCAGGGCGCCTGCTGGATCGAGGTCAAGAACGTCACCCTCGTGGAGCCGGACCGCCCGGGGGTGGCCCAGTTCCCGGACGCGGTCTCGGAGCGCGGGCTCAAGCACCTGCGTACGCTGGTGGCGCTCCGGTCCGCGGGCGATCGGGCCGTCATCCTCTACGTGGTCAACCGCACCGACGCCACGTCCTTCGCGCCGGCGGCCCACCTCGATCCTGCCTACGCCCGGGGGCTCGCCGACGCGCTCTCGTCCGGAGTCGAAGCCCTGGTCTGTTACACGGAGATCCTCCAAATCGGTGGAGACTGGCACGTCCGCGTCGCCCGCCTGGAGCGGCACATTCCCTGAGGGGCCGGCGCAGTGCAATCGAGTTCTCATTTTGGACGTTCGGTGATTGTACGTACGAACGCCCCAGAACGCGAACGAAGTGATCGGGACTTCGGCGCCAGCCGGAATCCGATTTCGATTTCGATTTCGATTTCGATCGGGATCCGGCCGTCAGGCCGGGAAACCGGCGCCAGCCGGAATCCGATTTCGATTTCGACCTGGCACTTCGGCACCCGAAGCTTCCAGGCGGATCAAATGTTGATCCCCTTCAGTTGTGACGGACTGGGCGCGGGCGAACCCTGTCTCACCGTCGAAGGGGAGGCGGGCACCTGCGTCGACGACGGGCAGGGGACATACTACTGCACCGTGTCGGGGCCCTGCGACGGCCTGGCTGCAGGGGACGCCTGTGCGTTCGGGACCGATGAAAACGGCGTCTGCGCGGACACCGGCTCCGGCGCTCTGTTCTGCCGGCCCGAACCCGCGTGCACCGGGAAGTCCGCCGGGGACGCCTGCACGAACCTGGCCGACGGGCTCCCGGGCACCTGCGCCGCGGGCGCAGGGGACCTGCTGGTCTGTGCGCCCACACAGCCCTGCGCGGACAGGAATCCCGGCGACACCTGTACGGCCGCGGGTGGATTCCCCGGCACCTGCGCCGACGCGGGCCAGGGCGGGGCGCTCTTCTGCGACTCCCACCGTCCGGTCGGGCGGCTCCACGCCGTGGCCACCGACGCCTGCGGCAACGTGTACGTCTCCGAGGCCCGCACCCGCGCTCTCTGGCGCTTCACCCCCGACGGCGCGCCCGAGTTGGTCGCCTCGGACCTCCGGGGTCCGGTCACGGGCCTGATCTGGGGCTCCGGGGTGGGTGGATGGGATTCGCTGACGCTCTACGCCTCCCTCTCGGGCGGCGCCGGGATCACGACCATTCCGCTGGGAATCCCGGGACGGCCCATGGTCATGCCCTTGCGCTCCGACACCGTGCCCGCGGACCTGCCCACGAACCTGGACCACGCCTGTCTGCGGCTGCCCGACGCCCCGCTGGCGATCCATGAGCTCGTCGGCCCGGCCGGCAACCATGACGTGACCTGGGACGACCGTGGCTGGATGGTCGGCTTCAACAACGCTGATTTGGTCGCGGTGAGTCAGGCCGGACAGGTCCAGCCGGTGGCCACCGGCATCGGGGTCGTCGAGGGTCTGGCGACGCTCCCCGACGGCACCCTCGTGGCCGCCACCGACCTCGGCGTGATCTCCATCGCCCCCTCGGGCGCCCGCGACACCCTGGCGCCAGACATCCTGGGCGCCTACGGGGTGACTGTCGGTCCGGACGGCCGGATCTATGTGGCCGACATGGCCCGGGTCTACCGCATCGACCCAGAGACGCGGGCCGTGGAGGTCTTCCTGGATCCCACCGAGTTCAATCAGAATTGGCAGCCCCGCACCATCGCCTTTGACCAGGATGCCAGCCTGATGTACATCGGCTCCTTCGGCGATTCCGTGTACGTCGTGGCCCTCGACGGCGACTTCAGCCTGGTGGGCGTCCCGCGCAAGCTCGGGCGGGTCGTCCCCGACGGCATGTGGCTTGACGCCCTGGTCGTGGACGCCTGCGGCAACCTCTACCTTCCCAACTTCGGCACCGCTTCCCTGTACCGCCTCTCCCCCGACGGCCGTTCCCGCCTGTATCATCATTGGGACGATGGACAACAGTATGGACATGGCGGTGACTGGGGCGTGGCCGCCGGCGGCTGGCGCACCGACGCGATCTACATGCCCCAGCCCTACGACAACAACACTGTCGTGGAAATGGTCGTGGGCATCCCCGGCGCCGGCCGCTGAAGTTTCATTTCAAAGAATCGGGGCAGTGCGTGCGTAAAAAGTCAATGATGTAGGGGCGAAGGCGGGCAGGCTCGATGACCGTCTTGAGCGAGCCCACGCGGGCGGCGCGCTCCACCGAGTGGACGGCGTCGAAGCGGGCGGCGGTCTCCTGCTGGAGGGCGATCTTGAGCTCGTTGCGGGTCTCGTC
>JAHITJ010000203.1 GCA_018817795.1 Myxococcota bacterium
CAGCGTCTCGGCGATGGTCTTGTAGCTGCCTGCGCCGAGCTGGGCGCCGGGGTAGGCCAGCACGATCGCCTGGGTTGGACCCCACGGATTCTCGGCGTAGTACCGTTGCACGCGGATGAACTGTGTTTCGGAAGGCGCCGTCTCTCCCGAGACCGGGTTGGCCGGGGTGGTGGCCACCGGATAGGTCCGGGTCTCGTTCGCGACCACGATCGGATCGTGCCCGGCATCGGCGTCGGCGTCGGGCTCCGCGTCGAGGATGTCGGCGTCGGTCCCAGCGTCGTTGTTGAGGTTGTTGAGGTGATTCTCCGGCAGCCCCGTCGTGTTCAACTGACAGGCTGAACCCAGAAACGCGGCCGACACGAGGGAGAAGAGGATCTTGATGAGATTTTTCATGGCCAGCCTCCTCATGGTCCCACCCAGGTGACCCGCGCCGCCGTGAAGTTCAGGTAGAACCACCAGCCGCGTGTGGTTCCGTCCAGATCGTAGTCGCGATCGTCTCCGGTGCCGCAGGCATCAGGCTGCAGCAGGTCCGACAGCGGACGGGAGCCCAGCACGCCCAGATCGACGTTGGTCGACTGGGCCTGCGTCTCGGTCATGAAGCCGCGGATCAGCCCGGAGATCAGGCCTGTGGCGGGGTCTCCATCGTAATTGGCGGCGAACTGGGAGTTCCGAAGCACCACGGGGGTGCCGCTGATGATCAGCACGATGTCGGTCAGGTCGGTGGTGAAGCAGACCGGCGGCGCGTAGGTGTTGGCGATCGCAGGCGTGAACGGCCGCACGGTGGATGCGTAGGGCTCCAGGCAGGTGCCGCCGCCCAGGTTGGAGATGGTGGTGATCCGCAGGGGGTTGCCCGGATCCACGTCACAGACGGTGGAGGCCATCGGCGGCGAGCAGACGGCCTCGCCGGCCTCGGCCGGTCCGGTGTAGCCCGCGGTCTGATCCAGGGGCCGGAAGAGAAGGACCAGGCTCAGATCCAGCTGGCCATCCCCGTCCTCGTCGGTGGAGATGTTGGTGTTCATCTGCGCGTTGACCGAGGGGGTTCCCAGCACGGCGTTGTCGGTGCAGTCGTAGCAGGTGAACAGCGGACGGATGTACAGGTGCGGATCGCGCAGGGCGATCCAGTTCACCCGGTACACGACCGGCAGGCCCTCGAGGTGGCAGGTCTCGTCGCAGCCGTCGGCCGGAACCAGGTTGCCGTCATCGCAGGTCTCACCGGGTTCAGTGACGCTGTTGCCGCACACGGCGGGGCAGTTGTTGTCCTGCAGCGCGTTGCAGCCGGCCACGCAGCAGCCGTCGTCATGGGTGCAGGTGGTGATCACCGGATAGGCGCAGGAGACGTCGCAGGTCACGGCGGCGCCGCCGAGGACATCGGAGGTGCAGGCGTTGCCGTCAAAGCAGGAGGAGGGGCAGGAGGCGGGTGGATCGCAGGTCTCGCCCACCTCGACGACGCTGTTGCCGCAGGCGGGCAGGCAGTTGTTGTCGTTGTTGGCGTTGCAGCCGGAGGGGCAGCAGCCGTCGCCGCCGACGCAGGAGAGGATCGCCGGGTAGGTGCACGCGGAGTTGCAGTTCAGCGCGCTGCCGGTGAGCGTGTCGGTCGTGCAGGGGTTGCCGTCGAAGCAGGCCGTCGGGCAGGTGCCGGGGGGATCGCAGGTCTCACCGGGTTCGATGACGCCGTTGCCGCAGTTGGCCGAGCAACTGTCGTCGGTGAGCATGTTGCAGCCGGAGGGGCAGCAGCCGTCGCCGTTGAGGCATGAGATGACCGGGGTCGTGCCGCAGGCGGCCGTGCAGGTCGCCGCGCTTCCGATGAGGAGGTCGGTGGTGCACGGGTTGCTGTCGTCGCAGGAGGGCAGGGCCGGACAGGAGGCCGGCGGATCGCAGGTTTCCCCTGCCTCGACGACGTTGTTGCCGCAGACGGGGGAGCAGTTGGAGTCGTTGTTGGCGTTGCAGCCGGAGGGGCAGCAGCCGTCGCCTCCCGTGCAGGTCACGATCGCCGGGTAGGTGCAGGTCACGTCGCAGTTGCCGGCGCTGCCGGTGAGCACGTCGGCGGTGCAGGCGATGCCGTCGGAGCAGGAGGCCGGGCAGGAGGCCGGCGGATCGCAGGTCTCTCCCGGTTCGATCACGGCGTTGCCGCAGGTGGCCGCGCAGTCGTTGTCAGTGACGGCATTGCAGGAGAACGGGCAGCAGCCGTCGTCGTGGGTGCAGGCGAGAACCGGCAGCGAGGAGCAGCGGGCCGTGCAGTCGTCGGCGTGGCCGGTCATGTAGTCGGCGGTGCAGGAATCACCGTCGTCGCAGGCCGAGGGGCATGAGCCGGGCGGATCGCATTCCTCGCCGGGCTCGACGATGCCGTTGCCGCAGCTCGCCGCGCAGTCGAGGTCGTTGGTCAGGTTGCCGCCGATGGGGCAGCAATCGTCATGCGCGATGAAGTTGGTGATTTCGGAGACCAGGCAATGGCTCAGGCAGCCGACGCCCGTGAGGAAGTGGGTCGTGCAGGGATCGTCGTCTCCGCACAGGTCCGGGCAGGCTCCGGGCAACCCCGGCAAAATGGCGATGTCGCAGCGCTCGTCCTGATCGAGCAGGCCGTTGCCGCAAGGGGCGCCGGCGTCGGTCTCCCCGTCGGCGTCGGTCTCGGAGTCGGGGACATCGACCCCGGCATCGGGGATGGCGTGGGCGCTCTTGTCGTCACAGGCCAGGCTGGTGAACACCTGCGCGGCGACGAAGAAAGCCCACAAGAACAAACGCGCAAGCGCTTGCATACTGATGCATTCCGTCCATGGAATCCGCATGGCCATGCTCCTTGGCACAAAGAAAAAGCAAAACGTTCGTTGGCGCATTATCGATCAGGAATCCCAAATTTCAATAATTATTTTTTCAGTATTCTTGAACTTTTTCTGTTTTTATCGAGCTTTTGGTGTTTTTTTCCGAATCAGTCACAGGTGGGTGATGGGGCGTCCTTCAATGTAGACTGGTGTGAGCACCGCGAGCGTGAGCGGCTCCCCAATGAAGGGCCCTTGACTTGACCGGGGGCATCGCATAGGTTTCCAAAGTCCGGATCACTACATTGTGGCCATCATGAACACTCCAGAATCCCTTCATTCTTCCGATGCCAGTACATTCTTCGCGCGCACTCCTGCAGGCCTTCCCGTCTGGGGTCGTACCATCTTCGCCCTGAGTTTGTTGCTCGTGGCCATCATCTCGCTGATTGATTATTTCACCGGCGTCCACGTCCGCATCTTTCCCCTGTATTATCTTTCCATTGCTTTTGGCGCGTATTTCCTATCCATGAAGGCCGGCCTGTTCCTGGCCGTTCTCAGTTCCATCGCCTGGGTGTTGTCCAATCTGCTCATCGGCCTCGACAGTTTTGGCCCCGTCACCTGGGGGGTCAACATCACGACGATGGCCCTCTCTTTTTTGCTTATCGCATTCCTGATCGGTCGGCTGCGGCAGGGCCTGCTGCGGGAGCGCGACCTGAGCCGGCGCGACCTGCTGACGGGTCTGCACAACAGCCGTGCTTTCTACGAGTTCGGGTCCTTCCTGATCTCCGGGTCGCAGCGACGTCAGGCACCCCTGACCCTCGGCTTCATCGATCTGGACAACTTCAAGGCCGTCAACGACAAGCTTGGCCACCACGAGGGTGATCAGGTGCTGCGCGAAGCGGGAAGGCTCCTGCAGGAACATTTCCGCAAGAGCGACCTCGTCGCCCGCCTTGGCGGCGATGAGTTTGCGGTCCTGCTCCCGGATACGGGCGAGGAAGCCGCCACCCTGGTACTCGAGCGGCTGCGCGCCAGGATGCAGGAGGCCATGACCCACCGCGGGCTGCCGGTCACGATGAGCATCGGTGCGGTCTTCTTTCCGCAGGCGCCGGCCACCCTCGAGGAGGCCGTCCATGCCGCCGACGAGTTGATGTACGTGGCCAAACGGGAAGGCAAAAACCGTCTCCATATCGTGTCACACGAAAAAACGGAATAACAAAAGAAGACCGACCCGGCTTTGACAATCAAGTCGGGTCGTCGTCGGGAACCTGGTTTCGCGCCCGCTCGTTGGCCTCCGGATCCATCGACGCGACCAGCTCCTTCATGACCTCCTCGAGCTCGGCGGCCAGCTCCTTCCAGGGCCCGGCGGTGCCGGGGCTGGCCAGCTTGCGTACTCCGGCGCCGGTGGCCCTCACGAGGTCGGCGAGCCGTTGCACGCGCACCTCGTCCGGATCCATGCCGTTGACGAGGTCGTCGATGGCCCGGGCCCGCACGATCGCGGCCACCTCGGCGCCCACCGACGGATCCTCCCTGTCGATGCGCACGAACAGGTCGCCGGTGTCCCTTTCGCCGCGGAACACCGACAGGATCAGCTCCGTGGCCAGCTCGTAGGGATCGGCCGTCACACGGGGCTCCGCGCCATCGCCGTCGACGTCCTGATGACTGAGTCCGGACAGGCGGGTCAGCATCCGGCGCGCCACGATCCGCGCCCCCAGAAAAGCGGTGGCGGCCGCGCAGATCACGCCGGCAGCCGCTCCCGCGACGAGCCACCAGCTCCAACCGGCGATCCACCAGGCCGCCACGACAGGGATCACGAAAGCACCGAGCGTCAGCGCGCAACCAGCTCCGAGCATGGGCAGGAGCCCCGTCTGCCGTGTGACCTGCGAAAGCATGGAACCGGTCGACTGCAAGTCGGTTGACGGGAAGTCGGACGTGGGGTCGGGGTGAGGCATGATCCAGCTCCGTTGCTACCGGAAAAGCAGCCCCGTCTTGACGGCGAGGCCGGCCACCAGTGCGCTGTCCCACGGATTGACACCCTGGGGCGGCACGTTCTGCCGGGAGAAGTTGTAGGTCAGCACGACCGACAGCCAAGGGTTGATCGCGATCGAAAGGTTGGCGTTCCACAGCAGGTTGTAGTCCTGGAAATCCGAAAAGGCCGGCTGGTAGTACAGGGTCGTCAGGAACTTGATGTCCTTCTTCAGGTTCCACTGGAAGGTGACGTAGTTGTTCCATCGGTGGACCCGCCGCGTCTGTCCGGCGTCGTCGTAGTCGCCCCCGCCGAGCTCGTTGAGCTCGTACATGTAGACCGACCCCAGGAACAGGTAAACCTTTTCGGAGTTGACGACCTTCCAGGTGGGACCCACACCGGCGAGCAGGCGAAGGTTGATGCGCCGGAACTCGTTGAACTCGTGCTGGAAGAAGGCGTCGAGCCCCACCGGCCCAAGGACCTCGAGGCGGTACCGAAGGTGTTCGAAGTGCTTGTTGGTGAAGGCTTCTCCGCTCTTCTCCGCGTACTCGAAGTTGCCGGTGCCCACGACGGTGTGCCTTCCGTGGAGGTATCTCGCCACGGCGGACAGGTTGTAGTACTGGTAGTCGGTGTTCCCCGTCTTGATCTCGGTCTTGGCCACCGAGCCCAACTGGAGCCCTTCACCGGACCGGTTGATGAACAGGTCCTGCACGTTGACGATCTGGGCGGCCGCCTCGCAGCAGGGAAGGGCGATCAGGAAAAAGGCGAACAGGGACAGCCCGGACTTCAGGCTGGGCAGGAAAGACATCACTTCTCCCCCAGGCTCTTGACGACCAGCAGCCGCAGCTTCGCGGTGCCCCGATTGGCCCAGAACCGCTCCGTGCCGGTGTTGGCGCGCACCATGTCGCCTGCGGGGACGGTGACGACCTTGTCGCCATAGGTGAACGTGCCGGTGCCCTCGATCGCAAAGAACGTGACGAAGCAGGGCATGTCGTGGGGTTCCAGCGCGGCGCCGGGCATGATCTCGAGCTCGAGCACTTCCAGCGCGTCGGTCTTCACCTTCGGGGTCTTGAAAACACCCGGCAGGATTTCGGTTGCGGCTTCGGGGTTGCGGGGGATGACTTCCATGATGGCTCCTGTGGCGGTGAGCGGCCAAAATCGCGTCCTGGCCGCGGTTGTCGTTTTTGGACTATCCCCGGCCTGCGCACCGGTGTCAAGCTGTCGCGCCCACGGTCGAACGCCGGCTGCCGGCGGGGCGTTCACATTGCAATAAACAGAATATTGACTTGCCGCTCTTCACGGGGATAATCATGGACGGTTTCACCCAAGGAGGACGAGATGACTGAACGTACCCTGGCAGTGATCATGGCCGGTGGCAAGGGAGAGCGACTGCTCCCCCTGACCGGCGTGCGGGCCAAGCCCGCGGTTCCCTTCGGCGCGGTCTTCCGGATCATCGACTTCGCGCTGAGCAACTGCGTCAACTCCGACATCCGGCAGATCCTGGTGCTCACCCAGTACAAGTCGCACTCCCTGAGCCGCCACCTGTCGACGGGGTTCAACTTCCTGTCGCGGCGCCTCGACGAGTTCATCGAGGAGATTCCCGCGCAGATGCAGCTGGGCAACCAGTGGTACAAGGGCACCGCCGACGCGATCCGGCAGAACCTCTCCTTCATCGACGGCGTGGCACCCGACAACGTGCTGATCCTGGCCGGCGATCACATCTACAAGATGGACTACCGGCGCCTGCGGCAATACCACAAGGACAACGGCGCGAAACTGACGGTGTCGGTGATCCGCGTGCCCGCCGAGGTCGCCCGCGGGCAGTATGGTGTGCTCGAGGTCAGTCCCGACGGCCGCATCATCGGGTTCGAGGAGAAGCCGGCGGCGCCCAAGTGCATCCCGGGCACCAAGGACTGCATGGCCTCCATGGGCATCTACATCTTCGAGAACGACGCGCTGCACACCTGGCTGGACAACGACTTCGTCGACTTCGGCAAGGACATCATCCCGGCCATGGTGGCCAAGGGCGAGCCCGTGTTCGCCTTCGACTTCTCCACCCAGAACATCATCGAGGACTACGTGGTGGTCGAGGACGCAATTGGCCGGGAAAAGGAGCTGGGCCCCACGGCGGACGCCGGCTACTGGCGCGATGTCGGCACGCTGGACTCCCTGTGGAAGGCCAACATGGATCTGATCGCGGTGGAGCCGCCGTTCTCCCTCTATGGCGAGCAGTGGCCGTTCTTCCGCGGGCCCATCTTCTTCCCGCCGGCCAAGTTCGTCCACGAAGAGGGCTACCGCGTCGGCAAGGCCATCAACTCCGTCATCGCCGACGGCGTCATCGTGTCCGGCGCGACGGTGCGGCAGTGCGTGGTCGGGCCCGGCACCGTCATCCGCAGCTATGCGCTGGTGGAGACCTCGGTCCTGTTCGGCGGGAACATCCACCGTTCGAAGGTTCTGGAGACCTCCATCGGCCGCAACTGCCGCGTGCGCAACGCCATCATCGACCGCAACGTGACGCTGCTCGACGGCGTCGTCATCGGCTACGACCGCAAGAAGGACGAGGCCCGCGGCCTCAAGACCGCGGACATCGCCGGCACCGACATGTACGTCGTCGTCGTGCCGCAGGACGCCGTGCTCAAGCCCGAGTGAGCGGTCCCGCTTCATCCCGGTTCTTTTCCCCTGCAAAGAAATCGTTCCATGGTTCGTATACCGGCGTTTCGCCGCAGTTGGTGCGGGGAGAGGAGACCCGATGCGTGAAATAAGCGACAAGTCTGACCGGTCGGACAGGCCTGGTCCCGCCCCGCGGTTCTCCCCGAAGCCCTGGGTATGGCTGGCGTGGGTGTGGCTCGTTGCGGCGACGCTTTCCTGCTCGCGCCCCGAGGCGACGGTCCCGGCGACGAGTCCGCGCCCGCCGACGGACCGTGATGTCATCGCCGAATGGCTCGCGGAGATCCCGGCGGCCTGCCTGGCTCAGACGCCCATCGTGCCGGTGTCCTGTCCCGCGCCCGTCCCTGACCCCGCGGGCGCGTGCATCGTCGAGCAGCGTGATCTGGCCGGCGGGCGCATGACCGACCGGTGGGTCTTCGACCAGGGCCGGTTGTTGCGGGTTGAATCCATCGTCTCCGACGTGCAGAAAAGCACCCGGACGTACGAGTACGACGCCCACGGCCGGGTCGTGAGCGACACCGCCTGCATGACCTCCACCGGCGGCGAGCCCGCCTGGTATCCGGCCTGGCGTGAGCCCTTGGTGCGCTACGATTCGCCCACGACCATCGTCACGCGCACCGACCGCACGTACGCGCCGGGCTCCAACGTCCCCGTGTTCGGCCGCATGACCTGGACCACCGCGTTCGAAGGCAAGGTCGTCAGTCAGGAGATGAAGCTCTGCTACCGCTTCGACGCCGGCGGCCGCCGCCTCGCTCGATATCAGGTGTATCGCATGAACGACCGGCCCCGGGCCCTGGACACCGAGGTGCGGACCTACGAATACAAGAACGCCCAGCTTGAACGCACCACGTTTTCCACCCTCAACCTCGACCTGCAGCCTGAGCCGCCGGGACGCGGCAAAGCCCCGAAGTACACCATCCGCTTCAAGAATGCCTGGCACGCGGACTTTTCGTATGACGGGTACGGGAGGATCATCGGGTTCGAGTCCGCCGGCTCGAAGATGACCCTCGAATACGGCACCCACGGCCGTCTCGTCAGATACGGTTCCCTCACCCTGGAATGGGACAGCGGCGACCACCTGGTCTCCATGAAGCAGGGGGGACCCACCTTTGACCGCGAATACCTGTACCATGACGACGGCCGCTTCCTGGGCGCGACCTACGCCGATGGCGCCGGCTACCGCATGCTCTACCTCCCCGGGTGTCCCGATGGCTTCGTCAACGCGGCTTTCCAGCCCAGCATCGACAATTTCCTGTATTACGAAGGCAAGGATCAACTGTAGGAGCGGGCGATTACGGGCGGAACCAGGCCAGATAGACGTCCGCGTTGCCGTTGGTGCCGTTGACGGCCAGCTCCCCGGTTCCGAAGTCGAGGGTGCCTGCGAATCCGCCACCCAGGACCATTCCGTCGGGACCCGCTCCGAGAGCGTAGGCACTTTCCGCGGTGGGGCTGCCGAAGCGCCGTGCCCAGACCGGATCGCCCAGGGGATCCAGGCGGACCAGGAAGATGTCATGGAGTCCGGCGCTGGCCAGCACGAAGGGCCCGATGGTGGCTTGTCCGGCGAAGGAGCCCGCCATGAACAGGCCGCCGGAGGGATCCAGGACCAGGGAGAAGACGTTGTCCCAGCCGGTGGCGCCCAGGGGCCTGCACCAGAGGAAGTTTCCAAGCTCGTCGAGGCGCGCCGCCAGCCCGTCCTGGGATCCAGCCGGGATCACCTGCGTGGCGCCGCACTCGGCCTGGGCGTTGACCGCGGCGGCCACCGCGACCCTGCCGTCAGCGGTCACGGAGACGCGGGTGGCCGTGTCGGCGCCCGCGGACGCGATGCGCTTGACCCAGAAGGGCGTGTCCAGCACGGGATCCATCCGCAGGATGAACACGTCGGTGTCCCCGGCGTTTGCCAGGGGGATGCCGCCGAAACTGATGGCTCCGCGGTAGGTCCCGATGATCGTGGGCTGGTCGGATCCGTCCATGGCGATGCCCGTCCCCGCCTCGTCCAGGGATGTTCCGTACAGTTCGCTGTGGCCGAAGTCGCCCGCGGAGGTGTAGGAGACCACGAAGATGTCCGTGCCGCCAGCGCCGCTTTCCGCGGCGACCCACCCTTCGAACAGGATGTTCTGGTTCCCGCCGGACACCGCGCCGGTGATGTAGGCTTTCCCCGAGGAGGCGATCGCGACGCCGTTGCCCTGATTGATTCCCGGTCCACCGAAACGCCGCACCCAGACGGGATTCCCGTCCGGATCGAGCTTCAGGAGGAAGCCGTCCCGTGTCCCCACCGCGGTGCGGGATCCGGCGTCACCGAAGGTCAGGGTGCTGGAGAAGTATCCCGTCACGTATACGTTGTTTTGGGAATCCACCGCCACGTCGAGCCCACGGGAGGCCTCGTAATTGCCGTACGACCGGAACCAGGCGAGCGCCCCCGAGGGACCGACCTTGGCCACGAAGATGTTGTCATATGTGCCGTTGCCGCTGACGAGCCCGTCGCCGAAGTCGGTGCTCAGGGAGAAACTCCCGGTCATGACCACGTTGCCTGCGGAGTCCACAGCCAGGCTGCTGAGCGCATCGTTGTTGATGCCCCCGTACCGGGTGGCGTCGAGGGCCTTCCCCAGGCAGGCGTCCTCCAGGACGCTGCCGCAGTCTGTGCTGCAGGCCGTGGTTCCGGCGAAATAGCCCAGGGTCCCGCAGGTGACGCCCCCGAGGGCGTCGCCGTCGCATACCTCGCCGTCGCTGGTGTCGATGATCCCGTCCCCGCAATGGGGCGCCTGCTCCCGGCAGGAGGGCATGCATCCACCATAGGCACCGTCATTGACGCCGTCATCGCAGATCTCGTCCCCGACGACATTCCCGTCGCCGCAGACCTCGTCGCACGTGGAGGGACTCCCGATGCAAATCCAGCCCTCCTCCTGCGTGCAGGAGGCCGAGCACCCATCACCGTCTTCCGTTCCGCCGTCGTCGCAGTCCTGACCGGTGTTCACCACACCGTCGCCGCATTGGGACACGCAGCCCGAGAGGTCGCGCTGGCAGGTCGGGGAGCAGGTCAGCGCGCCGGAGGAGTAGCCCAGGCTCACGCACGTGACGCCCTGGAAGTCCTGGTCCTCGCACTGCTCGTTGGCGGTCTGGATCACGCCGTCTCCGCAGGACTCGGAGCACCCGGACAGGTCCAGCGTGCAGTCGGCGCGGCAGGCAAGGCTGCCCTGGTAGAAGCCGTGATCCAGGCAGGTGGCCTGTCCGAAGTCCGGGCCGTCGCACGCCTCGCCGGGGTCGAGGAAGCCGTCCCCGCAGTTGTCCTGGTTTTTGACCTTCGTGTCGCAGGCAGCACAGAATGCCGCACAAAAAAGGACGGTGAAAAGGATCGGAATTCGCATCGTTTGACTCCCTTGATCTTGCGTCGGGTCAGGTTCGTCCTTCGGGAGGCAGCGCCCCGGAAAGATGACACAAGCATAACTGCAAACATGAATTTTGCAACAGGAAGGTGGGGAACATCCAGGGCAGTCGAGTTCTAACTCAATTTATAGCTGAAGGGTCCACTCCCCCCGAAATCGAAATCGAAATCGAAATCGGTCCAGAAATCCGAAGGCTTCTTCGTCACGAAAGAATGGACGCTTGCCAACCAGCCGTCGAGTC
>JAHITJ010000204.1 GCA_018817795.1 Myxococcota bacterium
CCTCTGATCATTATCTGACACTGCGAGTACGTGTTGCGCTCTCTTCCGACAAAATCGAAATCGAAATCGAAATCGAAATCGAAATCGAAATCGGATCCCGGCTGGCGCCGGAGTCCCGCTCACTTCGTCCGCGTTCTGGGGTGTGCGTACGTACAATCACCGAACGTCCAAAATGAGAACTCGACTGCCCTGGCGGAAAAAGTCGGAGATCAGCCACCGTGGGCGAGGTGGAAGACCGTCATGGCGCAGTTGTCGGGAACGAGGGTGTCGGCGTAGCGCTCGGGTTCCACGAGTTCGTTGCCGAGGGTGACCGTGATCAGGGCGTAGGAGTACTTCAGGTGGTCGAGGACGTCCTGGACGGTGAGGCCCTCGCGCCACGGGACGTCATGGAGGTTGTTGACGCGGATCATGGGGTCTCCTGCAGAGAGGCCAGCCTTCTGGCTGGCCGGACAGCTAGAAGGCGAAAAGCATCATCTGGTGAATACGCGGGAAGAGGGCCGCCTATCGCGGCGGCCCGGGCCGCGCGTGAGCGCGCCACCTGAGGAGACCAGGTCGCCGGATCGTTCACACGGATCATGTTCAGTCCGCCGCCAGGGCCAGCAGCTCGGGCAGGTCGATGCCCAGTTCGCGCAGGCGGTCCTTGGTGGGGATGCCGTTCTGGGACCAGCCGCGGCGGGCGTAGGCGGCGTCCATGACCTTCTGGTACTGGGACTCGCGGTGGTTGCGCAGGGTCGCGCGCTTCTCGTCGAGGGTCATCTTCTCCGGGTCCAGGCCCAGCACGCTCTTGAGCTGGCCGTCGTAGCGCTCGGCGCGGGAGAGATACTCCTCCTCGGTGACCGGGCCCAGGGAACGGTAGGGCGGCGTGTCCTCGGCGCGGGTGCCGAAGCCGAACAGGACGCTCATGAGGCGCTGCAGGTTGTGCACGCGGGCGCTCTGGGCCAGCATCTTCTCCTCGTCGAGCTTCTCGCCGGTCATGCCCTCGAAGAACTTGAAGTAGTTGTCCACATGCTCCGGGATCTTCGCCGCCTGCTGGGGGGCGTACTTCTTGTTGTCCGCGGGTGCGACGTCGTTCCAGACGATCTTGCACAGGCCGTGCAGGCCGAACCAGGTGCGCCACAGCGGGAAGTAGTACAGCGCCTCTGCCTTGTCCTCGAAGGACGGGATCTGGTTGTTGACCATGTCCATGAAGATCAGCCAGGCCTCGTCGTGCTGGGGGCCCTTGACGGCCATGGCGTAACCGGCCTGCTGGGCGAGGCTCTCCTTGGGCACGTACTCGGAGTACTCCAGGCCCTTGACCTCCATGCCAATGTCGCGGATGAACTGCGCATTGCCGCGCCCCTCGCTGATCCATTTCTCCTTGAGCTGGCGAACACCCTGGCCCACCTCCACGCCGAAGCCATCGCCGCGGCTCATCTGGTGGATGCACTCGAGGACCTCGTCGCAGGCGCCGAACCTCAGTTCCATGCCGCCGGTGTCGGCGGTGGTGATCACGCCGGCCTCAAAGCACTCCATGACGAAGGCCATGCCGGTCCCGGCGGAGATGATGTCGATGCCGTAGGTGTCGCAGTAGAAGTTGAACTCCACGATGAAGTCCGGATCGAAGCAGCCCATGTTGGTGCAGGCGCCCACGGTCTCGTACTCGGGACCGTCCACGGTGACGCGGTGGCCCTTGTAGGGTCCGGTCTTCAGTTCGAAGCCGTCGACGGCCTTGGCGCAGGACATCGAGCAGCCGAACCAGCAGGCGTCGGGGTTGTTCTGGGTGAAATACTTCTTCCGCAGGACCTGGGAGTCGACCTTGTACGTGTCGGGGTGCTGGCCGAATTTGTAGTTGTGCACCGGCAGCAGGTCGTAGCGGTCCATGACCTCGACGATGTTGGCCGTGCCGACCTCGCGCATGCAGCACTGGTTCTTGTCCAGGGTGGCCATCTCGGCGTTGACCTTCATGCCGTGCCTGCGGATCATGTCGGGGTCCACGGGATGATTGGTGTCGTCGATGATCTGGATCGCGCCGGTGGGGCAGACGTGGGCGCACGAGGTGCAGCCGATGCAGTGGGGATCAGACTCGCCGAAGGGCATGGTCAGGTGCCGCAGGATGCCGCGGCCGGCGAAGTCCAGGATGCGCTCCTGGATGAACTCGTCGCAGGCCTTGACGCAGTGGCCGCACAGGATGCAGGCCTTCGGGTTGGGGTCGGTCAGGTCGCTGGCAAACGCCGCACCCTCGGTGACGCCGCAGCGGCGCGCCACGTCCTGGATCACGGGCACGTTGGGCCAGCGCCCCAGGTACATCTGGGCCAGCAGCTTCCGGTGCTTCTGCACGCGCTCGGAGCTGGTCCACACGGTCATCTCCTGGCGCACCGGGTAGTTGCACGCCGTGACCAGTCGTTTCCTGCCCTTGATCTCGATCTCGCACACGCACAGGCGGCAGGTGCCGTTGGGCGTCAGGTCCTTGTGGTAGCACAGGGTGGGAAGCGCGATGCCCGCGCCGATCACGGCCTTGATGAGCATGCTGTCCTCGAGGACGGTGACCTTCTTGTCGTTGATGGTGATGTCGATTTTTTCAGGGGCCATCACTTCACCTCCACGGCGTGGAACTTGCACACCTCGAAACAGATGCCGCAGCGGATGCACTTCTCCGCGTCGATGGTGTGCGTCTTTTTCTTCTCGCCGGTGATCGCGGCGGTGGGGCAGGGCTTGACGCAGGCGCCGCAGCCTGTGCACTCGGGCTCGAGGATGCGGTAGGAGATCAGCGGCTTGCACACGCCCGCCGGACAGCGCTTCTCATGGATGTGCGCCTCGTACTCGTCACGGAAAAACTTCAGCGTCGAGAGCACGGGGTTGGGCGCCGAGCCGCCGAGCTGGCACAGGGAGGTCTCGCGGACGGTGTCGCAGATCGCCTCGAGCATGTCGAGGTCGCCCGCTTCGCCGTGGCCGTCGCAGATCCTGCGCAGGATCCGCGAGAGCGCGAACAGGCCCTCGCGGCAGGGCGTGCACTTGCCGCAGCTCTCGTCGACGAGGAAGTCCACGAAGTAGCGCGCCACGTCGACCATGCAGGTGCGGTCGTCCATGACGATCATGCCGCCCGAGCCCATCATCGATCCCAGCTCGGTGAGGGAGTCGAAGTCCACGGGCATGTCCAGGTGCGAGGCCGGGATGCAGCCCCCCGAGGGACCGCCGGTCTGCACGGCCTTGAAGGTGCGTCCGTCGGGCACGCCCCCGCCGACGTCCTCGATGATCTCGCGCAGGGTGATGCCCATGGGCACCTCGACCAGGCCCGTGTTGCGGACCTTGCCCACCAGCGAGAAGACCTTGGTGCCCGAGGAGCCGTTCCAGGGGTTGTCCTTCACGTCGCCGGTGCCCATGCCGGCGAACCAGGCGGCACCCTTCTCGAGGATGGGGGGCACGTTGGCCCAGGTCTCGACGTTGTTGAGCACGGTGGGCTTGTCGCGGAAGCCGTATTCGACGTTGTGCACGTACTTGGCCCGGGGCTCGCCCGCGCGACCGGCCATGGAGGCCATCAGCGCCGAGCTCTCGCCGCACACGAAGGCGCCGGCGCCGCGGTGGATGCGGATCTCGAACGAGAAGTCGGTGCCGAAGATCCCGTCACCCAGCAGCCCGGCG
>JAHITJ010000205.1 GCA_018817795.1 Myxococcota bacterium
CACCACCTGCCGGAGTCCCGGCTCCAGGGCCCCGATGCGCGCCCACAGCACGTCGTCGAGCTTGAACACCCGGCCCAAATCCGCAGGGCCGCTCATCTGCACCTGATGCACCAGTTCGTGGATGTACAGCGGATGTCCGGCCGCCTCCCCAGAGATGAACTTCGCCTGCGCATGCTCGGCGGCCTGCAGATCCGGATTCGACGCCAGCAGCTCCTCCACCAGCATCGCAGAGGCCTCCGGCGACAGGGGGCCCAGCCGCAGATCCTGCGGCCGGGAGGGCAGCTGGCAGTGAAACCGAGAGACCATGTCCGTCGCGTCGGCCTCGTCGGTGGGGGTCCGCATCGACAGCACGAACAGCACTGCCGGTGCATCGGGCGGCTGCATCAGCGACCGCAGCAACTTGATGCTGTCCTCGTCGGCCCACTGGATGTCGTCGAGCACCAGCACCACCGGCCGTCGATCCGCCAGCCGCGTCAGGAGCTCCCGCAGAGCGGAAAACGCCTGGGATCGGACCTCCTGAAGCTCCATCACCGGACATGCACGCCCGGACCCGGAACTGTCCACCTCGCGCAGAAAGGTAAGCACCGGAAACACCCGCACCAGCAGGTCCACGTTGCGGGGGATCAGTTGCGCCACCTCCTTCTCGGGCAGCCCGGCGAGGAACCGGCTCAGCGCGTCCACCACCCCGTCGAAGGCCTTGTACGACACCGACTCCCGCTCGTTGCACCGTCCCCAAAGGATCAACATCCGCGGGTCCTTCAGCAGCATCTCCCGGCCCGCCGTGCGCAGCAGCTCGCTCTTGCCAAGCCCTGATGCCCCGTGAAGCAGCAGGGTCACCAGTCCCTGCGACGACACGTCCGCCTGCCCTTCCATCATCCAGTCCAGCTCCCGCTGGCGACCCACGAACACCGGGGCTCTGGTCCCCATCGACAGGGACAGGCTTTCCGCGGTCAGGCTCTTCTTGCGCAGGACCCGGATCACGTCCTCACCCCGGGGGCGTTTGGCCGGCTCGTGCTGCAGCAGGGCCATGCAGAGTTGATCCAGATCCTCGGGAACGGTGGCGTTCAGATCCCGCGGATGCGGCACCGCCTTGGCGTGCTTGGCCAGCAGCACCTGGCTGAACGTGCCGGTAAACGGCGGCGTGCCCGTGAGTGCCTCGAACAGGAGCACCCCCACCGCGTACCAGTCCGCCTCCGGCCCGACCTGCAGGGACGCTGCCTGCTCGGGCGCCATGTACGCCGCCGTCCCCACCGGCTGATAGTGCACCGAGAGCTGGCCAGGATCGCTCTGCGTGACCAATCCGAAGTCCAGCAGCACCACGCGCCCGTCGGCCTGAACCAGTACGTTCTCCGGCTTGACGTCGCGATGCACCCGGTGCGTGCCATGCAGCGCCTCCAGCGCGCCGCACAGCTGCACCAGACTGTCCCGCAACTTCTGTTCGTCGAAGATCAGACGGCCGGGCTTCGGTTTCTCGCCGGACGGGTCATTTTCGGAAGTGTCGCCCCCAATAAACACTCCCCCCGCCTCGTCCTCAGGCGTCCGGATGTACTTGATGAAGTTCTCCCCCTCGATCAACTCCATCGTGAAGAACCACTGACCCTGCTCCTCGAAGAGCTCGCCCAGGGAGATCAGGTTCGGGTGCTCCAGCTCCTGCAGCGCCCGGAACTCCGCCTTCAGCCGCAGGAGCTCCACCGGGCTGCCCTCGTTGAGCGTCTTGAGCGCCACCTTCGCCTGCCGCTCCCGATCATAGACCTCGTACACCACCCCCATGCCGCCCCGCCCCAGCAGGGACAGCACCTGAAAGCGTTCGTTGCCCTCGAACCGGCCGGTGTTCGGCAGTTGACTCATATCCGTTTCCTTTCCATGTCATCAGCAAAAAACCAGGACAAAGGAGGCGCGATGTCCGTGGATCCACCCAGACCGTGTGCGACCGACAGGCAGCGGAAATGCCGGGATATCGCAAGGAGTGCACGTGGAAATTGTTTCATTGCAGGTTTCCCCAAATTTGAGTCACTTATTTTGTACACCGAGCGAGAAAGACATACAAGAAAGAATGAACCGCCTCAGATGCATTCAATCTTCAAGGATAAAACACCTCAACCAGAATGAAGCGATTTCGATTTCGATCCGGATCCCGAGGGGAGTGGACCATTCACTGAATGAGCTGATTTAGAGATCGATTGCCCTGTTTCTTTGGACCCTCCCCTCCTGCCCGGCTTCAGCCGCGAACCGCTTCCTTTGCACTTGCCTTGGTTCCGGGGGTTCGGGAAGAGTCTCTCCTGAGGTGGCCATGGTTCCGGGGGTTCGCGAAGAGTCTCTCCTCATGTGGTCACAGTTCCGGGGAGTCGCGAAGAGTCTCTCCCCAGGTGGTCACAGTTCCGGGGAGTCGGGAGCAATCCCGCCTCATGTAGCCGCAGTTCCGTGGGGCGGCCAGAGTCTCTCCTCCCGCGGTCACAGTTCCGGGGGGTCGCGAAGAGTCTCTCCTGAGGTGGCCATGGTTCCGGGGGGTCGCGGAAAAACTTCGCGCGCGCGATCACATGTCCTGGAAGTCGCGGAGAATCTTCTCTCACGTTGTCTCATTTCCAGGGAGTGGAAGGGAAAATGGAAGTAGTGGATCTAGGCCTGCGGGGCCGGCGCAGGATCCGCAGTGGAACCACCGGATTGGCGCTGCAGCCGGAAGAAGGGCTCGAGCACGTAGGTCCGCGCTTTATCCTCCGGGCGCTGCTCGATGAGCATCAGGGCCGCGCGCAGGGTCCGCTCGAACTGGGGCGAGACCTTGGCCAGGATCTCGGGCTTCCCGGCCACGAGGCCGCCGCGTTCGGTGATCTTCTGTTCGAAGTTCGCCTGGGCGGAGATCATCTGGTCCACGAACACCCGGGCCTGGCACTTCTCGATCTGGGGTCCCATCTCGGAGAAGCGCGCCAGGATCTCCTGGGTTTTCAGGGTCTGGGCTGCGTGGGAGTAGTAGATCCAGTTCAGACCGTCGGGCGCCAGCACCTCGAGCAGTTGGGAGGCGGCCTCCCAGCAGTCACTGTGGGCGTTGGAGAGCATCCGGGATCTGAGAAAGAAGTAGAAGGCCTGGTCGGCGCTGTCCCGGCCCTGCTCGGCAAACTGCACGGCCTCGGTGGCTGGTCGCGTGTCGAGGCCACCGTAGCCTTCGACCATGCGCAGGATCACGGGCTCCAGCAGCGCAACAACGTGCATCATGACCGGGTCGTCGGCCCACTCCTCCTTGATGCGCCGGAGCATCTCTTGCGAGGCCACGACCTTTTCACGACGGGAATAATACGAGGTACGGATCTTGGACATGCGGAACAACTCTCTTTCTTCGGCGTTCCCACGCCATGCTTGTCGGCGCACGTGCGCCGCGTTCTTCGGCGTCCTTTCGCCGAAGTGTTGGGGGGCTGTGTCTTCCGTCCTGGTTTTCCCGTCACCCGGTGATTGGTATCACTTGGACTACGGGACCGACTACCATGTCGTTGAAAATTCCTCTAAATAATTTCCCGGCCTATGTCAAGCCGGAAATAACGCAAAATCGGAGCATTTCACTCCGCTTTCCACCCAATAGGCCACTCGCAAACATCACGCATTATTTTTCCTGGTTGACATCATTTCTATTTGTCAGAAAGTGAAACAAGTCCGAGGCTCATCTCACCGCAGTCGACCTGATTGAAATGGGAAAGCAGGCCTCTGAAGAGTTCTCCTCCAGGCACCCCGAACTATCCGTCGAGTGCGTAGAAGCGCTCGCCTGGTGCACCACCTGGGATTACAAGTAATTGTGCTTTCTATCCGCCCTACCCGTCGGTGCGGACGTTCTCCAGGGCGCGGCAGCGCAGGGCGATGGCCGCCGTGTGGCGGAAGGCCTGCAGCACCTCGAGGGGGGGATCCGGCTCCCCGGGGAGCAGCGCGATGAGCGAGGTGCCATAGAGCCGGCCACCGTAGACGAAGGAGAGGGCGATGAGCCGGTCGATGCCCAGCAACTGCTGGATCGCGGCGGCCACCGGACGCGGGATCGATCCGAACGCCGCGTCATAGAGGCTCTCGATGCGAACCCAGCCGCTGGACATGACCTCGGCGACCATCTCGTCGGTGACCGGGGTGAAGAGGTCCTCCACGCGGGACCCCAGCAGGGTGATAACCTTCCCCAACACCCCCGCGTCGACCTCGTAGTGCCGGTGCCGCAAGGCCGATACGGCCGGATCATACTCGGACATGGTGACGAAGCGGGCGCCGGTGAACTCCATCAGGCCCCGGGCGATGAAGGCGTGGATGTTGGCGTCGGGCGGCAGGGAGGCCATGTCGACGGTGAACAGGTACAGCAGCGCCAGCCCCCGGTCCCGGTAGTTCCGGTAGTCCTGAAGGCGCCGCTGCTCCTCGTCGGCGGCGGTCACGTCGTGCACCATGCCCGTCAGGCCACCGTCGGTCAGCCGGACGCGGACCCGTCCCACGAAGGGACGCCCCCCGGGGCCCAGCATGCGCAGATCCAATTGCAGGGGCCCCGTACGGGTCCCGACGGCCTGGGCCAGGGCATGGCCGGCCAGCTCACGGTCCGACGGGTGCAGGAGGGCACCGAAGTGCCGACCCACCAAATCGTGGGCCGGTTGCCCGAACAGGGCGCCGGCCTTCTCCGATACGTAGGTGATGTGGCCGTCGCGATCGGCCAGGAAGACCCCGTCGGGCAGCAGGGAGCTGAGCGACAGGAAATGTGGGTTCTGGGTGGGCTCGGACATTGCCACTCCTTGGCATCGGCGATCCATCGATATATCCGAAATGAGAATCAGAAAAATCTTGAAATCGTTTGTAATATACTTTACGGAAATTGCCAAGGATTCTTTCGGCAAATGATGCCCGACGGCATCCCGGCGGGCTACAGGGGAATGAACTTCAGGAAGATGTCGAGGAGGCCGTTGTTCGGGCGGCCGTCGAGGGCGCCTTCGGTGGTGCCGACGATGAACAGCCTCCCGGTCGGATCCACCGCAACCCCGTTGCCTTGTTCAGCCGTGGAAGTACCCCACATCATGGTGCGTGTCTTCATGCCGTTGAGGTCGAAGCTGGAGAGGAAAATGTCGGTCATTCCCAGGAACGGCTTCCCGTCGATCACCTCCGCGGCCGAGCCTGTGACGTGCACGAGGTTGTTGTTGAAGACGACACCATGGCCGACGTCGTTCTGGGAGGACCCCCACTGGCTGGTCCAGTTGAACACGCCGTCTACTGTGTGGCTGGTGAGGAAGGCGTCCTGCTCGCCGAAATGGGTCTGGGTGGGCATCGTGCCGATGGTGAAACCGGTGACATACACGTTCCCCGAAATGTCGAGGGCGATCCCGTGCCCCTCCTCCTCGTCGGGGGTCCCCCACATCCGCGTCCACTGGCGGCTGCCGCTGGCGTCGAATTTCACCAGGAAGGCATCGATCATGCCCATGGGCGCATAGCCGTCGACGGCGCCGTTGGTGCTCCCGGTGATGAAGGAATTGCCGGAAGCATCCACGGTCATGGCGAAGACCAGCTCCGAGGCCGTGGAGCCCCACAGCACGGTCCACAACTTGTTGCCGGTGCCATCGTACTTGGTCAGGAAGAGGTCGTCGACGCCATGGTTCGGGTGTCCGTCGAGATCGTCGTCGGTGTAGCCGGTGACGTAGATGTCGCCGGTGCCGTCCACGCCCACGCCATGGCCCAGCTCCTCGCCGGCGGTGCCCCACTGCCGGGTCCACTGCCACTCGCCGGCGGCGTTGAACCTGGTCAGGAAGATGTCCTGGCCGCCGCGCGCCGTCTGGCCGTTCATGGCGCCGCTGGTCCTGCCGGTGACGTAGATGTCGCCCGTGGCGCTCACGGCGACCGCATACCCGATGTCGATGCTGGTCGAGCCCCACTGACGCGTCCACAACTTCTGTCCGTCGGCGTTGAACCGGGTCAGGAAGACGTCGATGCCGCCCGAAGAGGGCTGCCCGTCCAGCGAAGCATTGGTGGACCCGGTGACGTAGAGGTTTCCGGCGGCGTCGGACGTCACAGCCAGGCCCTGGTCAATGGCAGACGTGCCCCAGAGCTCGGTAGTCCGGCAGGTGCCGGGGGCCTTGATGCAGGAGGCCGAGCAGGTCGCCTCGCCGAAAAAGAGGTTGAAGGCCCGGCAGTCGGTGCCCAGGGCGCCGTCGCACTCCTCGAAGGCGCTCTGGAACACGCCGTCGCCGCACTTGCCGCCGCAGGAGGTCATGTCGAACTGGCAGGTGTCGCACATGAGCGTGCCAGGATATTGTCCCAGGTTCTCGCAGGTGGCTCCGTTTAAGCTGTTCCCGTCGCAAAGTTCACCCTCGGAAGTCTGGACGATGTTGTCCCCGCAGGAGCCGACACAGTTGGTGGTCACGAAGGTGCAGGCGTCGTCGCAGGCCAGGGTGCCGCCGTAGAAACTGAACATGAAACAATCCTTGCCGTTGAGCTCGTCGAGGTCGCACTGCTCGAACCCTTCCTGGCGGATCCCGTCGCCGCAGAAGCCGCCGCAGGTGTCGAAGTTGTACGTGCAGTCGGGGTTGCAGGCGAGGATGCCCGGATGGTAGCCCTGCGTCTCGCAGGTCTGGCCGTCGAACTCGATCCCGTCGCAGTCCTCGCCGAAGGGGCCCTGCACGATGCCGTCGCCGCAGCTGCCGACGGCCTCGCATGAATCAGTCTTGTAGGACATGCAGTCCGCGGAGCAGGAGAGATCCCCGCCGTAATAATCGAGCCCCTCGCAGGTCATGCCGTCGAGCAGCGCACCGTCGCAGACCTCGCCCGCGGCCGCCTGGATGACGCCGTCACCGCAGGAGCCGGCAGCCTCGCAGGCGGTGAGGTCCAGGGTGCACGTCTCCGTGCAGGCGAGGGTGCCGCCATAGTAGTTCAGGCTCTGGCAGGAGGCGCCGTCTGCGAACGCCGTGCCGTCGCAGGGCTCGGATCCGACGACGAGCCCGTCGCCGCAGATCGTGGAGCACCCGTTGGGGGTGGCCTCGTTGCACTCCCAGCCGGACTCCAGCGTGCAGGCCGACGAGCAGCCGTCGTTGTCTTCGGTGTTGCCGTCGTCGCACGCCTCGCCCAACTCCCGGTAGTCGTTGCCGCAGGAGCTCGAGCAGCCCGTGGTGTCGTAATGGCATTCCCCGTCGCAGGCCAGCGAGCCGCCGCCGAAGCCCAGGTTGGCGCAACTGTTGCTGTTGAGGTTGGCGCCGTCACAATCTTCTCCGTCGGAGGCGTCGACCGTGTTGTCGCCGCAGCGACCGCCGCAGTCCGTGCGGTCGAAGGTGCAGTTGGCCGCACAGGTCAGGGTGCCCGTCAGGTTATAGTGCCCCAGGGCCCCGCAGGTGAACTCGCCGACGGTGGAGTCGCACTCCTCACCGGGGTCGACAAAGCCGTCCCCGCATGGATCGACCGTCTTGGTCTTGGTGTTGCACGAAAAGAAGAACAACGGAAAAATGCAAAGGGCAAGCAACCTGATATTCATGATGTGTTTCTCCCTGAGAAAGCTACCTGCCCTTTTACACCCGAAGGCGGGAACGAGCAAGGATGAAAGATTCCGCGGCCAACCCAGGCGGGAGCGCCATGACGTGAATGGCAAGTTCGGGCGGGCTCCGGAAGGAACCCGGAATATGGATTATTATCTAGAACGGCGCGAAGACCACAGGGTACTCCAGGGACCATGGGACCACCGGGATGGTGCTGTCGGCTGCGTCGCGGCCCTTCTCCCCGGCGAAGTGGACCAGGTCCGCCGAGAACAGGAGGCCGCCGGAGGCGTCGGTGTCCGCGGAGACGTCCTCGAGGAGAATCGCGACGACGTTGTCGGTGCCGTCGTCGGTGAGCAGGGAGTCGGCCAGCGGGAACTCGTCGGGGGAGGTGTTCATCCACATCGACCGCAGCGCACGCGTCCAGGCCCCGCGCTGAAGGAATTCCTCGTCGGAGAGCCAGCGACCGATGAGCTTCCCGTTGAGCCAGATCGTGGCCCGCAGGTTCCGGCCCGTCAGGCGCAGCGCCAGCGGGGCGCGCCAGGGGGTGGCGGGGCGCGCCGCGGGAGTGGAGAAGGAGGTGCGGTACCAGAGCAACTGCCCGCGCCCGAGGGTCAGCGGCAGGGTCCGCGGCATGAATTCGGACTCGTCGGCGCCGGGCTCGAACCAGCCTTCGCGCTCCCCCGTCGAGAGCGCCTGCGCCTGCCAGTTCACCAGATCCCGTCCGGCCAGGCGGGCTGCACCCCAGAGCCCCTTGACCGCGTCGAAGCCCAGCGACGGGATCTGCGCGCTGGTGGCGATGATGCGGCCGCGAGGCCACATGAAGCTGCCGTGGCCCCAGATCTCGACGCGGAAGAGCACCTCGTTGTCGCCGGGCACCAGGTATGGCCGCAGATCGGCGAACCGGTAGGACCCGTTCCATGCCTGGTTGTCGATCTCGGTGCCCACCGGGCAGACCGTGGTGATGTACTGCCCGTTGACGTATATCCCCACGATGTCGGAGGCGTGATCGATGTAGAGCTGGCCGTTGTCGGGCACCGGGTCCGGCAGCGAGACGGTGGCGCGCACCCAGGAGGGTCCCGAGATGATGCCTGCGTCCTCCAGGGGCGCTGCCGCGGTTCCCAGCTCGAGCCAGTCGTCGCCGGCTCCGGGGGCGGACTCGGGACGCACCCGGCCGGTGGCGGACAGGTCGGGCAGCCCGGGCGCGGCGACGACGTCCGGGGTGTCAAAAACTGTCACCCCGGAGTCGGCGTTGAACGCGGGGTCTCCATAGCCCCAGTTCAGTTGGACGGGCGTGTCCGAGAACAGGAACACCCGGTCCGTTCCAGGGGAGAGCGACACCCGGGTCCGCAGGTTCATGGCGTCGTCGTTGAGAAGCTCGAGGTCGGCCGGCGGCGTGAGCGCCAGGTCCTGGAAGGCCGCGCGGAAGAACCACAGCCTGCCCGCGTCGGCGGTGGAGAGCAGCCACAGGCGCAGCGTCTCCCCGGAGGCCGTGCGAAGCCGGACGACCTGCGGCGCCCCGGCGGTCCAGGTGAACACGAGCTCGTCGGCGGGGGCTGCCGTCTCGCGGATCACGCCCTGGTCTGCGAAGTCGACCCCGGGCGCGGCGGCGAAGCCCGAGAACGAAACCTCGCCGGTGACGCCGGCAGGACAGTGCAGCACCAGCAACTGGTCACCGTTGAACCCGCGCCGGGTGAGGACCCCGGCGGTGGTGTAGCGCAGCCTCAGATCCGTCAGAAGCGGGAGGTTCCCCACCGCGATGTGCGCAAAGTGCCGCTCCTCCGGGGAGTCCACGCTGTTCATCTCGCTGGCGCCGGACGGGGCGCCTCCGGGGTAGGTCTCCGTCGGCAGCGTCATGGTGGAGAACCGCGGGAAGGACACGCCATCGACGGTGACCGACAGCGGTGCCAGCTCCACGGGCGTCGTGCCCTCATTGAGCAACTGGACGAACCAGACGCCGTCGGGGGTCCGGAACCAGTAGTGGACCCGGGTGCCTTCCTCGAGGGCGCCCACCTCGGCGCTGGAGACCGCGAGGCCCGGCTCGGCGCCGTCGAAGTCCCCGCTCCGCAGCGGGTGGAGCAGCGGCGCCAGCAGCGGATCGAAGGCCTCGAAGAAGGCGTTGACGCGCCGGAAATGATAGAACTTCTCCCGCAGCGAACCGGCCGGACCGATGGCGCCGTAGTAGTCGATCACGTTGTGGAAGTAGCCGACCGTCGGGGACACGAAGCCCTGCAGCACCCGCTCGGGCGAGGCGTCGACCATCGACTGCAGGCCGGCGTTGTTAAGGACCAGCGCGTTGTGCCGGTCCGGGGTGTGCATGCCGGCGACGTTGAACGCGAAGTAGGCGTCCATCCCGCCGAACAGCGTGCGCGTCATGCGCGAGGCCTTGCGCTCGCTCTCTGTCGTGCCCGAGGGCATGCCGGTGAACCGCCCGCCGTACTGCGTCGGATCGTGCATGGAGGTGACCACGTCGTAGGCGAGCTTCTCGGTCCCGCCGGAGATGTACATGTTGGGCATCGGGATCACGCCGGCAAGGTCGCCCATGCCGGAGATCCTGGAGTCCCCCGGGCAGGTCGTCACCGGCACGTCCACGCCCTGCTCGAGCAGCATCCCGTGCAGCGCGGCCAGGTACGCGGTGGTGCCGATGTCCTGTCCGACCGGGCGCTCGGTGCCGCCCTCGTACCAGGCCAGCTTGTCCACGCCTGCGAACGTCTCGAACCAGTTGTACTCGTTTTCGATGGCATACAGGATGATCGGGCCCCCATGCGTGATCAGGTGCGGCAGGATCGCATCGTTGAGCGCCGCGAAATAGGCGCGCACCCTGTCCAGGTAGTCCGGATCGTTCGTGCGGAGGTTCACCAGGCCGTCGGCGGCCAGGGACTTCTTGGTCGAGGTCGTGACCAGCCAGGCAGGCATCCCGCCGCCGTTCATCTCGTTGCAGATGTATGGACCCGGGCGAAAATATACGTACAGCCCGTGGGCACGGCAGGCTGACAGGAAGGCCAGCAGGTCGGTGAAGTCGAAGAGGCCGGGCTCCGGCTCCACGACGTTCCAGGGCACATAGACGTCGACGGTGTTGAAGCCCGCCGCCGCGAATTTTCGCAGGCGGTCGTCCCACTCGCCGCGGGGCAGGCGGAACCACTGCAGCGTGCCGCCGCGCAACGTGCGGTAGTCTCCGTCGAGGACGAAACCCTCGGGTCGGATCTCGATACCGGAAAAGGCGGGGGCGGTGAAGTTGTTGGCCGTGCAGCCGTCCGGGCATGCGCCTGCGTCGTCGGGCGGCGTGTGGTTCTGCCAGCCGGCGGCGTCGGGGTCGTCGAAGGACCGCGACGGCGCATCATCACAGGCGGTGAGGAACCACGGAAGAAGAAGAAAAAGAAGAAGAAGAAA
>JAHITJ010000206.1 GCA_018817795.1 Myxococcota bacterium
CAAGGGCCACCGCGTTTCGTCGCGCATGCGATGAAACCACCGTCACCGGCTACCGTCACCGGCATCGTCACACTATCATCACTCCCCGCTCATAATGCTCTTGCCCTGGCATCAACAAGTCCTCCCTTGACCCGATCCGCGATTTGCGCCACTCTAGCGTGACCCAAAGGAGTGGGCATGCCCGCAGCCATCCATTTTCAAGACGTCGTGGCCGCCGCCGCGCGCATCACGCCGTTCTGCCACCGCACCCAGCCGGTGACCTCGCACATGCTCGACCAAATCGCGGGACTGCGGCTGGTGTTCAAGCCCGAGAACCTGCAGAGGACCGGCTCCTTCAAGTGCCGTGGCGCGACGTCGGCCGTCGCCGTTCTGGCCGCCGCAGGGGTGCGGTCCGTGGCCACCCACAGCGCGGGCAACCACGGAGCGGCGTTGGCCTTCGCGGCCCGGGCCCACGGTCTGGAGTGTCATGTGGTGGTGCCGTCCACGGCGCCCCGTGTGAAGCAGGACGCCATCGAGGGCTACGGTGCGCGCCTGGTCCTTTGTGAACCCACGCTGGCCGCGCGCGAGACCACTTGTGCGGCCGTGATGGATCAGACCGGCGCGGTGCTGGTGCCCCCTTACGATCATCCGGACATCATGGCGGGCCAGGGCACCATCGGGCTGGAGATGCTCGAGGACACGCCTGACCTGGATGCGCTGGTCATCCCCGTGGGCGGCGGCGGGCTGTGCGCAGGGGTGTGCGTCGCGGCCCGGCACCTGTCGCCGAGGATCCGCCTGTTCGGGGCCGAGCCGCTGCTCGCCGACGACGCACGACGCTCACTGGCAGCGGGCGTGATCATCCCGTCGACCTATCCTGACACGGTGGCCGACGGATTGCGCACCTCCGTGGGCGAGCAGCCGTTTGAGATCCTGCGCACGCACCTGGAGGATATCCTCACCGCCACGGAGGCGGAGATCCTCACCGCCATGGCGCTGATCTACACGCGGCTCAAGCTGGTCGTGGAGCCCTCCGGCGCAGTCGGGCTGGCCGCGGTGCTCGCAAACCTGGACCGGCTCAGCGGTCTGCGGGTCGGGATCATCCTGTCCGGTGGCAACGTGGATCCGTCCCGTCTGGGTGAGTTCTTTTTATCGGATCCGGCGTCCTGAGGCCGGACACTGTGAGGTTGATCATGAAGCGATCCGTCTGTTTTCTCGCGTTGTTGATCCTGGTCCTGGGCGCGGCCCCGGCCCTTGGAAAGCAGCCGCAGTTACCTGCCGATCCTCCGACGGCCGCACCGGTGCCCCTGCCAGTTGACCAGCCGACCGATGATGGTTCCCCGTTGGTGACCGTCCCTCCGCCGGCGTCGGCCACGGACACGAGGTTTGCCGTCTCGGGCCGGGAGATCCAGGCGTGGAAGGGCCCAGACATGGTGGGGACACTGATGCTGCCGGCCGCGCCACGGCGCTGGGAAGTGCGCGGTCGATGGATGATCGCCGCCTGCGGAACGGCGGGACTGATCGTCATCGACGTGGACAATCCGCTGGCGATGAAGACCATCTCCGTGCTGGAGAAAGGCAAAGACATTGTGGATTTCCGCGTCGACGGCAACCTGCTGGTGCTGGTGACGACCTCCTACGACATCGGGGCGTACCGCGTGGACCTGGACAAGGACCGGCCGCTGGCCATGTCCGAGGTGCTGCAGGACCCCGAACTGGAGAAGCGCGTCAACGGCGCCCGCAAGACCGGCGAACGCATCGGCACGGTGCGGCACGTGGATCGTGGTTTTGCGACCATCAGACTTGAAAAGGGCTTCTCCGCCGGCATCGGTGACTTCCTGGAGATCCGCTCGGCACGCCGGGACCGTCGGTACGACCCGGTGCTCGGCAAATCCCGGCCACAGGTCTCCATGGAACTTCTGTGCGTGGCCAGGATCATCCAGGCCGAAGGCGATCAGGTCGCGATCCGGCTCGGGCGCGGCGACGATCCGAAGGTCGGCGACTTTGTGTATTTCACCGAGCGGCCGATTACCGGTTCACTTCTCATGCCGGCCCGATATCGTGACCAGTGGCGTGCCGAAATCGAGGTCCTGCCCCTGATCGGCACCGGCGAGGACGGTGACAACAGCGTGATGTCCATGATCCTGCGCGGTTCGGTCCACTACCACTCGTTCTGGCCGTTCAAGGTGCAGGCCGGCGTGGACCCGCTGCCGATCCTCGGCACCTCGAAGTTCGAAACCGCCAACGCCGCGGGAGGTAATTTCTTCGTGCTGGCCTCCTATGAGACCAACTCGTTCGAGATCGGCGCGGGCTTCGGCTACCAGTTGCCGGTGCTCGACGGTGAGAGCCCGCACAACCGCCACGGCGGCGTTTTCCTGCAACGCATGCGGCTTGGATCCCTCGACGGTCTCAACATCCAGTTCCAGTTCCAGGCCGTCTACTCACGCGACAACAAGGACAACAAGCGCCGTGCGATGGTGGGCATGATCCACACCGAACTCAACGTCCCGCTGATGGCCGGCGTGAACCTGTTCACGCGTTTCTTCGGCGACGGGCGCACCATCATCCATGCCGGCCTGGGACTGCGCACCTACCTGCGCGGCAACGGCGGTCCGGGGAGCTTCCTTGTGCCCGTGACGCTGGGCTATACACGGATCGCCCCGTACTACACCGAGACCACGGGCGGCGGCGTCAACAACGACAAGCAGTATCTGGTGGAGGGGACGACCTTCTCCGCCGGGCTTGAATACCGTTTCTGAGCAGGAGGCCGCGATGTGGAACCGATTGTTGCCATGGATCGTACCGGCCCTGTGCCTGTTCGCGTTTCCCGCAGCCGCGGCGGAGCCGGCTCCGGTGGAGGTGAAGATCGTCGATGAGCCGCCGACGTCAGCCGACGTGCCGCGGCTTGAATGGGAGCAGTTCCGCCGTCGCCTGCTGGTGCGCTTTTCCGGGGCGCGGCTCTTCCTGATGGATGATCACGGCTCCGCGCTTGATGAGGCGTACTTCAAGTCCGAGGTGGTGGGTGTGGCCCTGGGGCGCGAGAGGGTCTATGTGGCGACCGCCCGGCACGGTGTGGATGTGTTTCGGGTGGACTGGAAGTTCAAGCTCGACCGAGTGTCACATCTCGACGTCGAGGGGACCCTGTCGGGCCTGATCTACGATGATCCGTATCTGTTCGTGATCCGGCCCGTGCGCCGCAGCCAGGTGTTCTTGCTCGATCCCGCCGGCGTGGTTCCGGTGCGGGAGGGAAGCCTCAAGGCGCCGCCTCCCCCCACGGCTGCAGGTGAGCGCGAGAAGGCCACCGGTCGCATCACCCGCATCCACAACGGAATCGTGACGATCAACCTGGGGGAGGCCGAGGGCTTCCGGGCCGGAGACAGGATTCGCGTGCTCTCCGCGGGACGTCACAGCGAGTACAACCCGCTTCGGGGACGGGATCGCGTCTCTGCACGCACCCGGCTGCAGGCCGTACTCACCCTGTACGAGGTTGAGGAGCAGGTCGCGAGGGCCCGCCTGGCTGAGGGTGAGGACGTGAAGGTCGGCGACCTCGTGCAATTCTTCAACGAGGAGAAGCTGCCCCAGATCGACCGCATCATGCGCTGGGGGGGCGTCCAGCGCGTGATCGCCACCGTGACGCCGGGCTTCCTGTTCGGGGACCCCTCGCTGGGCACCCAGGTCCATTACGAGTATCAGGCCCACATGCCGCTGACGCTGGGCGTCTCCTGGCGCGGCTTCCTTGGCTCGGAGGTCTCCGCCAGCGATATTCGCGTGGACGCTGCCTTCGACACGGCGTTCTTCTCCATCGGATACCAGATCGGTTTCTTCATGGAGGACGGTGATGACTACCCGCGTTCCCCGCTGATCGGCTTCTCGGCGATGTTCCTGCGCCTGGGCATGCTCGACGGCCTGCATTTCCTGTTCGGCTACCGGTCGACCGTCGACACCCCGCGCGGCTTTTTCGGCCGTCTCCAGTTGGGCGGCACCCGCCACAACCTGTTCGCGGCCTGGGACTTCGATCTCGCCAACTACGACATCAACGTCGCCAACGACCCCTACCAATCGACTGAGAAGCTCGACCTTGGCATTGGCACCGTTGTGCTCGGGGATCGCATCCGCCTGTGGGGAAACGGCGGGCACGACACGATGTTCGTCACCGTGTTCCTGGGTGGTCAGTTCCTTTTCATGGGTGACAACAACAGCAGTTCCTTCGTGATGGGCGGCGGCGTCGAGTACCGCTTCTGATGCGAGTCCTGAGCGCTGCAAGACCGGATCGCCTGATGCTGGGCGGGGAAAGCCTGCGACTGCCGGGCTTTGTGCCCGCGGTCACGGGCACGGGGCCGCTGGACCGCATGATCTGGCCGCACCTGCCACGCGTGGCACCGCTGGGGGTGCTGGTCTCGGCTCCCTCCTTCTTTCTCGTGAATCATGAACCCATGCCGCTCCCTCCGCGCCTGTGGATCGACGGCGGATCCTTCGGGGTGTTCGCCCATGGCGGAGCGTGGCACGCCAATCCCGACGGCACCGCGGATCTGAGGCTGGCCTATGGTGACAGGACGGTGGAGGTCACCTGCGGCGTGCTGCTGGCCCTCCAGCAACGGCATGCCGCCGTGGGCTTCACCCTGGACATCCCTGTGCCCGCCGGCTGCGATCGGGAGGAGGCCGGTCGAAGGCTGCGCGCCTCGGTCGAAAACGCCCGGTATGCGGCGCTGCATCGCGGATGCTGCGCCTTCCTGCTGTACGGATCGCTGCCGCTGGTCGACGATCCAGAGGCGAC
Organism: Myxococcota bacterium; assembly: GCA_018817795.1. Taxonomy (GTDB): domain Bacteria; phylum Myxococcota_A; class Polyangia; order HGW-17; family HGW-17; genus HGW-17. Next base: position 4,751 of record JAHITJ010000206.1, read on the forward strand.
GCTGGCCGCGCTGGACGACCTGCTGTCCCTGCCGATCGACGGCATCGCGCTCGGGGGGGTGGCGGGCCGCCGCGACGCCTGGGACTTCTGCCTGGACGTCGTACGCCGCATCCGATCGCGCATAGGACGCCTTCCCCTGCACGTGTTCGGCGTGGGCGCGTTCGATCGCGTGCGGCAGATCCAGGAGGCCGGCGCGGACACCGTCGACTCGAGCGCTCCGCTGCGCGCGGCGCTCGATGGTCGTCTCACTGGCAGTCCAGGGCTCGGGATGGAGGATCCTTCCCCCGTCGAGCGGATGCATCTGGCGCTGACCAACATCGCGCGTCTTTCCTGTGCACCGCTGGGCCTGGAATCGACCGCCTTCCTGCTCGGGGGACGGATCGCGCGGCTGACCCGGAGCGAAGACGAGGAGGTTCAGAACCCATGATCGAGACCGTCACCATCGAATCACTGGCAGGCGGCCGCGGTCATGGCGTGGCTCATGCATCCGGGATCACCCTGTTCGTGCCGGGTACGGTTCCCGGTGATGTCGTCGAGCTGGATCTGACAGGTGCCGCAGATCGTCGTCGCTGGCTGGTCCTGCCCGCACTCAGGCTGGTGCATCCCTCACAGCATCGCATCAAGCCGGCCTGCACGCATGCCTGTGACTCGCCCGAACACGTCACGGAGGCCTGCGGAGGCTGCCCGTGGATGAACCTCTCCCTGGAGCAGCAGCGCGTCCAGAAACTCGCCATCGTTTCCCGTGCCTTCTCCTCGACGAGGAACCCGGTGAAGACGCCATCAGAAGTGAGCACCGCGGGACCGGACCTTGGCTACCGATGTCGCACGCGCATGAACGCCGCTGGGGGCCACCTGGGTTTTTTCGCGCCGCTGTCGCACAGAATCGTGGATGTGGCGGCGTGCCTGATGGTGCCTCGACCCGAGCTGCACAACCAACTGCGGCCGTTTTTGCCCGCCGGAGTCGCGTCGTCGAGGGGGTCCGGGTCCGCCGAGCTGCGCCTGCTGTACGGGGACGACGACCGCCTGCATCTCACCGTGGACCAGGCCCTTGCAGCCGACTTCGCGACCCTGCGCGACGCCGTCTCCGGGCTCGCCGGAGTGCGCCTCGCGGGCCGGGAGTCCGGATTCGAGGGCCTGCCGGTGGACACGCCGGGCTTCGGCCCCGTCACCGTCTCCTCGGCGGGCTTCTTCCAGGCGGGGCCGCATGCCAACGGACTGATCCTGCGGGAGATCGAGCGCATCATGAGTGGTCTGGACCGTCCGGGACCCGTGCTTGAGTGCTATGCGGGATCCGGCAACCTCACTCGGGTGCTGCGGCAGCACGCCGACGTGGTGGCGGTGGAAAGCGACCCGCAGTCGGCCCGCTTTTTCGGGCGCAACCTTAGGGATCATCCCGGACCGGGAAAGGTCTCCCTGCTTCAGATGTCCGTGGAGGAGGCGGTGCGGTCCCGAAAGATCACTTTTTCACCCCGTACGATTGTGCTCGATCCACCTCGCGAAGGGATTGACAAACGCGCAAATGATGCTCTCGTCGCGCTCGCACCTCGGTTCGTCGTGCTGATCTCGTGTGATCCGATGAACGGGGCGCGGGACGCGACGGAGTGGATCCGGGGGGGTTACGAACGCCTTGAGTTCCTGGTCCTGGACACGATGCCGCATACGCAACACTTTGAAATCATACAGGTATTACACAAATGACAGGGAGGGCGTGCATTTCCGCTTTCACGCGCAGGTCGATCACCTGCTTTCCAGTCGGCGGAGGCTGTTCACGGGTACCCCGCAGATCATCTCCAACCCCTGAAACAGGAGGATTTTCCTCGCAATAAATTCGCGTTTTTCAGCTTGACAAGGGATCCTCCTTTTTTCATGCTGAGACCGACTGTTCCGGACATATACCGGCAGAATTGCAGGTTTTTGTAAACATTGTTTGCAGATTACCATCAACCCGAACCGTATAGGAGAAGAGCATGACCAAACCCGAACTGATCGAAAAAATTTCCAAGCACGAAGAACTCCAGGGCCTCACCAAGAAACAGATCGCTCACGTCGTAGAGTCATTCTTTAAAGAAATGGAAGAATACTTTGTGAAGACCAAGCCGGTGAAGGGCAAAGATCTGAAGTTTTCCTGGCCCGGTTTCGGTACCTTCAAGCGCAAACACCGCGATGCCAAGAAGGGCCGCAACCCCAAGACCAAGGAAGAGATCACGATTCCGGCTCATTACACGATTTCCTTCACGCCGGGCAGCCACTTCAAGATCTCCATGAACGAGTCCCTGGCCGCCAAAAAGGGCAAGAAATAAGCTGACCTCCAAGGTCGCTGATCTCACGCCCTCCTCTTTTCCGATTCTCCGGACATCATGAAACAACTGCTGCTGATCCGTTCGGTCCCGCCCGGCAGGAACCAATGGATGCTGCTGTTATCGGCAGCCACCTGGTGTGCGGTGGTCGGCCTGGAGCCGCCGGCGTGGCCACCCTGGGCAGCACTGGGGCTCGCCTGGCCCTGGTTCCTGTGGCAGCTTCCCGGGGCTGCGGCCGTCCGCCTGGTCGCGTTCCCCTCGGCCATGGCGTTCCATATGGCCACTTCCCCGCCGCCCGACACGCTGGACCTCGTCAGCGTTCTCTTCCTGTTCATCGCTTACATCGGGTTTTCCCTGTCGCGTCCGCCGGCCCCGTCGGTCGATTTCAGGCCGGTCCCCCCTCGCGGAGAGCTGCGCGGGCTTGTGCCCGTGGCGTTTCTGGCCTGGGCCGGTGGACTCGTGTTCCTGATGTGGCTCGTCGACGGTCACGTGCCCTGGGTGCTGGCCACCGCCGTGTTCTGCGCAGCCCACTTCGGTGCGTGGCGTCGCCTGGCCCAGGTGGGGCGTCCGGTGCGGGAGCCGCTGGTCACGCTCGCGGCAGGGACGGCACTTCTGCTCGCCATCCCTGCGGCCCGGCAGTGGGCCGGCACCGCGGTCGCCGCGGGTGTGACGATCGCGCTGGCTGTCTGGATCGCGGGCGTGAGCTCGTTGAAGACACGTTAAAACTTGCGGAAGACTGCATATCTCCTATGATGCGACTGGAATGTTTCAGTTGTTACCCCTGCTTCTCATTCTCTGGGGCGCCGAACCGTCGCCGTTTTTGTCCGGTCCATCGGAAGCCGCGCGGCTGAACCCGCCCACCGACGGCAGGACCTGGGTGCGAGGCCGTGCCGTTTCGTCCGCAGGTACGCCCGCCACATTGTGGGCCCTCCAGTTGGCCGAGGAGGATCTCTTCCGAGCCTCCGAAAAGACCCAGGAAAACCTTCCCGTGTCGGCCCAGCCCCCGGTCCCCGCCGAGCTGGCCTGGCTCGCCGGGATGAAGTATCCGGACATCCCGATCGTGTTCGACGAGACCGTGATCACCTATCTCAAGTATTTCCGCTTCAATCCCGGAGGCCGGGCCACGATCCGATCGTGGATCGAGCATTCGGGCCGGTATCGAGCCATGATCCTGAACGTGCTGGCGCGCCACAAGCTGCCCTCGGCGCTGCTGTACATCGCGATGATCGAGAGCGGGTACGAGGTCGGCACACGGTCGTCGGCGGGGGCGCTGGGGCTGTGGCAGTTCATGCCCGACGGCGCCAAGGTCTACGGGCTTCGCCTGTCGCACTTCGTGGATCAGCGGATGGATCCCGAACTGTCCACCGAGGCCGTGATGCTGTATTTTTCGGACCTGAAGTTCCGTTTCCACAACTGGCCTGTCGCGCTGGCAGCTTACAACTGCGGATATGGTCGCATGCTGCAGAGCATCCGACGCTACCAGTCCAACGACTTCTGGAAGCTGCAGAAGTACGAGAATGCCCTGCCGCGCGAGACCCAACTGTATGTGCCGAAGTGGATCGCAGTTGCGATCGCCGATCTGAACCGGGATCGATTCCTGATTCCGAAGCCGTCCATGAAGCCGGCGTACACCTTCGATGCGGTGCCGGCGCCCGGAGGGATGACGTTCTCGCAGGTGGCACGGCTGGCCGGCGTGGGCGAGGACGAGATCCGGGCCCTGAACCCTGAATACACCCGCCGCCGACTGCCTCCGGATCAGAAATGGGTGCGGGTCCGTCTGCCGTGGGGACGCAAGACCACCTACGAGACCGCCCTGAGGAAGTTGTCCCCTCAGTGGGCGGACTTCCAGGTGTACCGTGTGCAGTTCGGCGAGACGCTGGACAGCGTGGCCGCGCGTTTTGGGATTTCGACGGCGAAGCTCCGCTCGATGAACCAGTTGCAGTCGTCGGCCGAGGTGGTGCCCGGTGTGACGCTCGTGGTGCCCAGGACGGCGAAACTGGAGGAGCCGGTTCGTGCGGAACTGAAGACACCGTTTGTCGCCGTGCCCGGCGATGTGGCCGTGCCCGACGGCCTGGTCCGGATGTTCTACCGCACCTGTGCCGGGGACACGCTGGAGATCCTGGTAGAAGGCCTGGGGGCCAGGGAGGAAGACCTGATCTCGTGGAATCACCTGAACCCCGAGGCTGCGCTCCCCTCGGGCATGGTGCTGCAGGTCTTCCTGGCGCCTGCGGCGGCCACCCACAAGGCGCTGTTCGCGGCCGACACCGTGAAGGTCGTTCCCGTCGACGGCGAGGAGTTCATCGCGCATTACCTGGTGAGATACGACCGAGTCCGCATCCTGCATACACTGACGGCGAACCAGAAGCTCGACAGGGTGGCGGAGAAATACGGCACGACCGTGACCTCAATCCGCACGATCAACAAGGCGCACTCCTTTGCGACGGGCACGACGATCGTCGTATACGCCAAAAAGGACCGGGTGCCCCGCCAGGTCACTACGCCCGAATCGGTGCCAGAAAAACCGGAGCAACCAGAGAAGCCTGCGGACAAGCCTGCGGACAAGCCTGTGGACAAGCCCGCCGAGAAGCCTGCGGAGCCAGAAGCCGGTCCGCCTCCTGTCAAGGAGCCGGATCCTGGTCTGGAGTCTGGAAACAAGCCGTCGAATCCGGCAGATCCACCTGCAGAGAAGCCGGCTGATCCTGAGACGGAGAAGCCCGCCGAGAAGCCTGCGGACAAGCCCGCCGAGAAGCCTGCGGACAAGCCTTTACCTGCAGGTCCTGAATCCAGTGAGGCCGAGAAGCCGAAATCCAGCCTCTCCCGCATGCTCACCGATGCATCGCGGGTCCTGATCAACCTGGCCCCGAGGCTGCCACTTACGACGCAACTGAAGCGGGATCAACTCTCGTCCTCGGGTCGCGTCTGGGTCGGTCGTCCCGCGGAAGATCCGCAGCCGGCTTCGCCACCGGCCCCGGCTCCGGTTCCGGAGAAGGACTCCAGGCCATGAACGCTGGTCTTGATGAAGCCGGCCGCGGTCCGGTGATCGGACCGATGTTTCTGGCCCTTTGTGTCAGCGGCGAGCCCGGCCAACTGACGGCGCTGGGCGTTGCCGATTCCAAGTCCTTCGGGTCCGGTGAGGCCGCCAGGCGTGAGCGCCGCCGTATCTGCAACGAACTTTTTTCCCGATGTGAGATCCGCTGGGTCCAGATCCCGGCCTCCGTCATCGATGCCCATGTTGACGGTGGTCCCGGACTTAACGAATTGGAGCGCCGCGCGGCCGATTGCCTGTTGCGCCAGGTACGCCCCCTGGAGCGGATCGTGGCCGACGGAAAAAACCTGTTCTCTTCACTGGCGGGGAATTACCCCCACCTGATCGCGGTCAACAAGGCCGACCGCGACTATCCCGAGGTGGCGGCGGCTTCCATCGTCGCGAAGACCTTCCGGGACGACTGGATGCAGGCCTACGAGGGGTTCGCACGATCACGTGGCTTCGAACTCCGTGGCGGCGGCTATCCCAATGGTCCGACCATGACATTTATTGAAGAATGGGAACACCGCTTCGGCCATCCCCCTCCACATCTGCGACGGTCCTGGAAATTCCGAAAACGCCAGATGGAGTTGTTCTAAGTACTGAAAAACCGGGCGTTCCATGCCGGAATTCAGGAAAGAACTTGAAGTCAGGAGATATTCTCATATAATGGGCTCGCCCACTGGGGAAGCCCAATGACTTGGGAATCCGGGTGAATCAGGAGGTCGGGTGATGTTTCATGTGAACCCCTCACGGTTTGTTTACCGTTTGTCTTTGATCGCGCTGCTGCTGAGCACGCCTGTTTTCAGCGGTTGCATCGAGGCGGGACTGCAATCGGGTGTGTTCGCCTGCAACACCGATTCCCAGTGTCCTCCGGGCGGTTTCTTCTGCGACAATTATTTCAACACGTATGTATATTTTACCGACGAGACCGCTGAACCGGTCAATCACAACTACTGGGGGTTCTGCCAATCCGAGAAGGAAGTGGTCAAGAAGCAGAATAATTACCATGTGGAAATCTGCACCAACGGCAAGGACGAAGACGCGGATAGCCTGATCGACTGCGAGGATCTCGAGTGTCAGACGTCTCCGTCCTGCAGGCAGCAGCTTCAACGTGAGTGCGGCGATGGGGGCAGCGGAACCCTCGACTGTGAAAGCAGGCTCGGATTTCCCCTCATCCGGCAGCCCACGGGCACGGAGACCCAGGATGCGGAAACCACCTGTCCCCTGGCCGTTGGTTACTACGGAACGGGGATCATCGGTGTGCCCTCGGATCAAGCCTGTCTGCCCCGCTGCCGCCTCTATTTCCCGAACAAAACCGACGGGATGGGCCTCAGTGACGAGGAAGACTTCACGGGCAGCGACAACTACTGCAACACCATCATGAACCCCCTGTTGATTACGGCCGACCGTTTCCAGATCGCCCCGTATCGCTGCGTGCATCTTAACGAATCGGATAACGAGGCGGGCGTGAAAATCCTGAACGACGTGTGCGTGCCCGAGCTCCAGGACAACGAGGCAGGCTCAACGGACTGCTCCGTCTGCACCACGCAGGGCAAGGAATGTCTGGTCATCTCCGCCAAGAATCGCCTCAACTTAGCCTGGGAATACAACGCAACAGAAAAGAAACTTTTTCTTAAACCAATTGACGATGTCGGCGAAACGGTTGATGCCACCGCAATCTACTGCATCTAGCACCCAAACCTCTGATCAACGTCTCTGACTGCGTCTGACCAGCACGCTGGCCCCGATCGCGACGGCGGCGGCCCCCAACCACAGAATCCACCAGCCTGCGGGAAGCCTTCGGGAAGCCGGGCCGGGCACGACAGCCGGAGACGGTCGTCCCCAAAGCCTGGTGAAGTCCCGTTTCATGGAGACGACCATCCAATCGCGCCTTTTTGCGATCTCCAGGAATTCAGGCTTGCCGTAGACGGCCTCGTCGGGATGATCGTGCTCGATGGCCAGGGACAGGGTCCAGTAGCCAGACAGGTTGACCGAGGAGAGCATGTCGACGTCGTTGGTGGAGTTGCCTGCGGCGAGCACGGGCCAGGCACCGATGCGGTCCCAGATGCGGACGGGTTTGCCCGATCCGTGGCACAGGGGCTCGAGGAAGCGTCGTCCACGCCGGCCGATCCCCTTGTCGAAGTCCCAATCGTAGACCACGCCCGAGCCCAGCACGAAGCGCGGCTCGAGGCGCAGCGCATCCCACAGGAACGCCTGAACGATGTCCTGCTGGGCCGTCGTGATGATGTAGACCTCGAAGTCACGGGCGCGCAGCGCCTGGATCAGTTCGATCATGGGCAGATAGATCAGTTCGACGGAGGGTTTCCTGAACAGCGGGTTGATCGACTCGCGGCCGATCCTGACCGAAAAATCCCGCACCGTCTCCCAGGTCTCCCCTTCCATGGAAAACAGGAGGAAATCCTTGAGGTTCTTCAGGAGCGTTTTTTCGTCCCCGTCGAGCACGGCCCGGACCAGGGGGTGCGTGGAAAGTGCGGGATCCCGACCGGCTTTCAGGCGCACGAATTCCTTGCTGACCAGCCCGTGAAAGTAGTCCGGCTTTTCGACGATCAGCGTTCCATCGAGGTCCATCGCCGCGATCCGGGCATGTCGCGGAATGTACAGCGGCCCGGGCGTGGTCACCGCCGTCAGCCAGCGTCCGATGCGGGCGGCGGACTCCGGGGACCAGGAGGGCAGGTTTACCGGTTCCCATGGCGCGGTCGCACCGGAGAAAATCATTACGAGGGTGATTAGCAGATGGCTCATGACGACTCTTCCCCGAGCGCGCGGAAAGGTCCGCTTGCCCTGCGTTCGACCAGAACGACCAGATCACGGATCCGCGCGGCCAGGGTCATCGCGACCTGCTTGACCACAAACGGATGCTCCTGAAGCACCTCGGAGAAGGTCTCGCTGGAGATCTTCAGGAGGACGGAGTCTTCAATGCAGGATATGGACGCCGAGCGCGGACCCGAGTCCAGCAGGGCGATCTCACCGAAGACCGCGCCCTGGGACAGTTCGTTGACCTGCGTCTTCTGTATGCGCACGCAGAGGCGCCCGGAGAAGACACAATAAAGGGCGTCACCGGGGCTCTTCTCCTCGAAGAGCACTTCTCCGGCCGGCAGTCGAATCGTCTCGCCGAGCCGGGTCATCTCCAGAAGGACCTCGGTGGGCAGGTACCGGAAGAAGTCCGACTGTCGCAAGAAGAGCGCCGGGGCCAGTGGGTCTGCCCCAGCCAGGGCCCCCGTGGCGTGGAGGCGGCCGGACAGTTGTGTGGTCAGCCCGGGATCGCAGCAGGCCGCCAGGAGACCTTCGAGCGAATGGGCCACCGGCTCGAGCCCCCAGTCCGCGTGTGGCAGCTCCATCGGCTCCAGAAGCGTGGCGAAGGCGCCCTTGCCGCGGGACAGGAACCAGCTCTCCCACAACTCAAGACCCGCGTTCTGCTGTCGGGCATCCCGCGAGAACACGGATTTCTCGAGTTCGAGGAGCTCTCCGGCCCGGTCGGGTTCGTTCAGGCGGAGGCAGGAAAACAGCGCCCTTGTCCAGAAGCGCTTCTGGGCCTCGATCTCCATGCCTGTGAAGGTGTCTGCAATCCTCAAGGCTCGGGCCGCGGCGGCGCAGGCGCGACCGATCCGCCAGGCAGACTCCTCAAGGAACGCCTTGGGAAGCTCCAGGCTCCCCGGCCGGGAGAGCTGGTCGAGCACGATCGAGCAGGTCCAGGCGTCCGGGGTGAGCAGCAAGTCCTTGACACGCTCGGTGGCCTTCGGATCGTTGCTGGCGCAGAGGATCCGGATCCACTCCTTCCGCAAGCCGGCCGGACATCCCCCAGCGAAGGCCCGGATGGACATGGCCAGCTCCACCCCGGCGGCGCGGAACGCGTCGAGTGCGGCCCGGCGGTATTCCGGCCGGAAGGAGAGGGTGTAGCAGGTGTCATACAATGCCTCGTGGCGCATCGAGCCGACGTAGCCGATGGCATCCCGGACCACCTCGGGTTCGCCGCAGGAGAGGCAGGCCGCGAGCACGCTGCCGCGGGCAGGCACGTCCAGTCGCTCCGCGAGCCGCAGGGCCAGGCGTTTCTCGTGCAGACCGCCAGCGATCAACTGATCCAGCAGGTCGGAGAATTCCTTTTTTTGCAGACTCTGGGCGCTCACGTCGAGCAGGATGCATGCCGTGGCGGTCTGCACCGGCCCCGCGGCGCGCAGCTGGGTCTGCTTGCCGAGGATCTCCCGCAGGTTCGCCGGAAGGTTCGGCGCTGCATCGAGGACCCGTATGGCCATCCGTGCGTCGAAGGCATTTTCGAGGATCCGTGTGAAGAAGGCCTCCTGATCGGCAGCGGGCACGAACCGGGCCAGCTCGACGGCCTTGACGGCGCAGAGGGAGAAGGTGTTGCCCTGTTCCGGGCGATGCCAGAGCGCCTGCAGATCGGCCAGGCGCAGCTCGTTGTATTCCGACAGCAGGGTGGCGGCAAAGATCGCCTCGTCGGGCTCGCTTGACAGCAGGCGCTGCCGCAGATGGGACACCACGCGTCCGTCCGGGGCGATGGCCAGGTTGTGGGACAGTTCAGGGGAGAGCGTCTTCTTGCGGAGCGCCGTCTGGAGCTCGTGCATGTATGCCGAGGCAGCCTTGTGGCCGGAGAAGAAGAAGGCCAGGCAGATGCAGGCTGTGACACCGGCGATGAGGGGAATGCCTCCGCCGGCGATCGGGATCAGGGCGAAGCTGGCCAGGATCGTACCCACCAGAATGACCACCGTACGCAGCAGCATGCTCGTAGCCTCCTTTTCCAGCGAGGAGAGCGGCATGATCAACTGGTTACAAACGTTGATGTAAACTATAAACTTAAGCGTAACAAAAACGATG
>JAHITJ010000207.1 GCA_018817795.1 Myxococcota bacterium
AAACGGAAAGGTCAGCCAGGATGAAGGTGCAGTTCGCTCCGCGGCCTACCACCACCGGGTTGCCACCCAGGGGATACTTTTTGCCCGCGTCGTTTCCTTCGACAATCTCTAAAAACGGTCCGCCTCCAGCATTATTCGGGTCCATGACTACCTCACATCCACTTTATTCAGAAAGATCACGAATGATCAGTTCCAGCTTTTGTCGCCGCGGATCCTCGGGAGGGAAATTCTCGACTTTTTCCTGAAGATCCAGCTTGGTCCGCTTCATTTCCTTCACATCATCTGTCCGGGCCAGCTCCTGTGCCTTGCCCAGGCTGATCTCGAACAGGTGATCGAGCTCCCTGTTCAGGATCCCGATGGTACGTGAAGAGTCCTTGTACATCGCGTTGAACTGGCCGTTCTCGGGCTTCTCCAGTTCGGCCAGCTCCAGCAGGTCGATGACCCGATAGAACTTGATCAATGCTTCACGGTAGTTCGTCGGGTTGAGTTCGCGTTGTTCAAAACGCTGCTTGGCCAGAGAATAATCCTCGGAGGCCTTCTCGAGGTTGGGCTTGGGCAGCTGGGTGGTCTTGATGCGGACATAGAACACGACCCACTCCTCGTTCCCGTCGCCCTGACGCGTGTCAGGGTGGTTGTACAGGTTACGGAACTCGATGGTGTTCTCGCCGACGTTGAGCTTGATTTTGGGGTTCTGCTTGGCTGCACGGTACAGATCCACCATGAAATTATATTTGGGCTGGTTCGGGGGCGCCCACTCGGCGTAACGGACCCGCGCGCCGTTGAGCAGGATGTCGACTTCCTTGTCCTTCTCGATCATGCCTGCGGCATAGGAGAGCACCACGCGCGTATCGGCGGCCGCGACCTGGAACACCAGCTTGAGGCTGCTCTTGTGCGGCATGCAGCCTGAGCACTGGCCGAAGAAGTTCTCCAGGAAGGAGCCCCAGTTGGCTTCGCGGTAGTCGATGGAGAACTCACTCTGATCGGGGATGACCTTGACCTTGTTCTTCTTCGGGGCGATGACCTTGAGCAGCAGGCCACCCAGCAGCAGAGCCACGAGGATGGCCGACGCCATCATCATGAGCCGGCCGCGGGGATTGCCCCACATCTGGGCCACCTTGTCGCCCAGGGAGAGTTGCACGATTTCGGTGTCGAGCTTTTCCTTCTGCTTGTCGGTCAGGGAGATGACCACAGTGGGATCGCCGGCGGCGTCGGCCTCGATGTTGGTGAACATCAGGTTCACCGTGCCGCAGGTGATGTAGTCACCGTCCTTGAGGACCTCAGGCTGCCCGAGGATCTTGCCGTTGAGGCGGGTGCCGTTGGAGGAGCCCGCATCCTCGACCATGAAGACGCCGCGCTTGCCGAACACGTGCGAGTGGCGGCGGCTGATGCTGTCGTCGATGAGGATGATCGAGTTCTCGTCGGTGCGGCCCACGGTGGCATCGGACTCGAAGAAGTATTCCTCGCCGCGTTGCCGGCCATCCTGGATGGTCAGCATGAACCCGGTGGCGCTGTCCTTGCGGCCTTTGGCCGAGCTTCGGCCGCTTCGGTTGTGATGACGTCTCTGCTGGGCCACCTAGATTCCTCCTCCGCCGCTCATGAAGGCGTACACGATGGGCGCAAACAGGACCATGAACACGGTCGGGAAGATGCACGCCACCAGAGGGAACAGCATCTTGACCGGGGCCTCGTTGGCCTTCTTCTCCGCCAGCTGGGTCCGGTCGATTCGCATCTGGGTGGATTGGATGCGCAGGATCTTGCCCAGGGAGGTGCCCATCCGGTCAGCCTGGATCAGGTTCGTCACGAACGAACTGATCGCCGAGACCTGGATGCGTTTGGCCATGTTGCGCAGCGACTCCTCGCGGGTGCGGCCCATGCGGATCTCCGACAGCATCAGGGAGAACTCCTCGGAGAGGGGGCCGGCCTTGGCCTTGTCCACGACGGTCTGGATGGCCGCCTGGAAGTCCAGGCCCGCCTCGACCGACAGCGTGAGCAGGTCCAGCGCGTAGGGCAGGGCACGCACGATCTTCTTCTGGCGCTTCTTGATCTGCTCGCGGAGCCACATAAAGGGATAGATGAAGCCGAAGATGCCGCCGAAGACGCTCCAGTACAGGGGCTTCTTGAGCGCGTTGAGCAGCAGCAGCATGAACAGCGTGAAGAAGATGGTCGCGATCTCCTGATACACCAGGAAATCCTCGGCCCGCGTCTCGGGCTTGCCCATGGCGATGAACTTCCATTTCATCTTTTCGCGGTAGGACGCGCTGAGAAACTTGCCCTGGGCCATTCCTGCCTTGCGGATCAGGATGTTCCTGGCGGTCCCCACGACGTTCTTGCCATCGCCTTCCGCGGTGGCCTCGGCCAGCAGGGCAGCCGGGTACGCACCCCAGAAAAAGAGGAAGACGGCCAGTCCGGTGAGGCCGATCGCCAATAATATCATCAGGTTGCTATCCATGGCTACACATCAATATCCACGATTTTGTAAATAAGCCAGATACCCATGATTTCCATCACCAGAATGATGGCGATGACGATCTTGCCGAACGTCGAGCGAAGGAACGGACCCATCAGGTCCGGGCGCATCGCGTTCATGACGATACCAAGGAACAGCGGCATCAGGCCGACGACCCAGGCCTGCATCTTGCCCTGCGAGGTCAGCGCCCGGATCTTGCCCTCCAGGCGGAACCGCTCGCGGATCGTCGCGGCGATGATCTCGTACATCTCGGCCATGTTGCCGCCGAGCTTGCGCGCCACGTTGGTCGCGGTGACGACCAGATCCAGATCCTCGGAGCCGACGCGCTTGTTCAGGTTCTCGAGGGCCTCCTCGGTGGGCGAGCCGAGCTTGAGTTCCTTGATGGTCAGGCCGAACTCCTGCCCCAGCGGGGGAGGCACCTCGCGGGAGATGCTCTCCATCGCCTGCTGCAGCGTGAGACCGGCCTTGAAGGCCGCCGACATCTGCGCGAGGGCGTCGACGAGCTGGACGTTGAACTTCGCGATACGGCGTTTGCGCAGCATCGCGATGCCCTTGAAGGGCAGCACGAACCCGATGGCAAACAGCAGGATCGCGCCGAACCATCCGAAGATGACGAACCCGAGCATGCTCAGGACGAACGCGATGATCAGCGTGATGGTCATCAGTTGCGCCGGGGAGATGAACATGAACATGTCCCCGAGCGTGGCGGTGCCCTTGGTGGCGTACTTGTCCTCGTACAGTTCGAGGGCCTTCGTCACGATGCTGAAGACGTACAGCGCCAGGACGAATGTTGAAACGAAAAAGAATAGAACGGCAAGGCCGAGCATGGTTCACCCACACACTTTATTGCGGAACGGGAATGTCCTTGCCGATTCCGCGCAGAATCCGGATCGTGTCGAGCGTCTGAATGCGCTGCATGCGCAGTTTCTTGGCGCGCTCGCGGGTCAGCAGCGTCTTGAGCGTGGTCCACGCCCGTTCCTGCATGAGGCCGCGGTCGTCGGGATTGCGGAGGGTCAGCGACAGGTCGCCCACCTTCTGCGCCAGAAGCAGCATTTCAGCTTCCTCAGGGAGCACCAGCAGCGTGACCGAGCCGAACGTGAAGTCGTTGCTGTCGGGGTTGTTCACGCCCGCTCCGCGTTCGCCGGTCTTGAGCACGACGATGTTCTCCAGCAGCGTGATCGCGACCATCTCGGACTGGTCGCCCGCGGCGTTCTGGAACGTGCCCAATACGTCGACATGATCGTTGGCCTGGAGCCAGTAGCCGACCGCGGACGTGTTGCTCACGGGGACCGTGATGGCGCGGCCGCCCGGACGCAGCTTCTGTCCGAGGCTCTTGTCCGTCTCCTGGCCCTCCAGGTTATGGAAATAAATCGGCTGCCCCTTCTCGATGCGGTGCACGAGCAGGCGGCGGCGGTTGATTTCCAGATCACCGGGCGTCAGCATGGAATCCGTGTAGAACTGCTCGGGGATTTCCCCTTCCTCCACGATGTCCACGGTCAGCGGCGTGCGCGGCTTGATCGGCGAGGAGGCCACCAGGATTTTCACGGTGCGCCACCGGTTGCGGATCTTGGTCTGCTCCCGCTTGATGATGGTCTGGACAATCAGGGCGGCCACGATGGCCAGCGCAATAGCGATAATAATTGGCGCCTTGCCTTTCATCGCGCGTCTTACTCCTTTGTGTGTCGTATGCGTGGTACAGAAATAGTACGGACACACCAATCCGCAACAGCATATAGATATGAAAGCTTCACGTCAAGGAGTTAGACGGGCGATTTCACAGGATGAGCCCATCCGATCCACGTGAACATTCAATAAGAATGGACTATTTCGGGGGCGCGGTCGGATCGGTGGGGGCGGGTTGCACGGCAGGTTTCTGGGGGAAAGCCGGCTGGCCGGGAAGGGTGCCCGGATCCACGCGCTTGTTCGAAAGGAGGCTCTCCATCGTGGTGACCCTGCGCTCCTGCTGGCGGCCGCGGTCATCGGGGTTGCGCAGCGACAGGCTCAACTCGCCGGTCACCTGCGCGAGGTGCAGGAGCTCCACCTCCTCGGGGAGGAGCAGCAGGGTCACCGAGGTGTACGGGGTCGCGGGCTTGTCGGATGAATCCCGCTGGACGAGATTCTCGCTCACCAGGAGGACGACGGTGTTCTCGATGAGCGTGACGGACATCTTCTCCTTCGCGGCGTCGCCCGGCTTCAGGGCCGTGGCGATGACGTCGACATGATCGTTCTTTTTCAGCCATGCGCCGACACCCAGACCGGGGTTCAACATGATCGAATAGCCACGGCCCCCTGGACGCAATGTCTGCCCAAGGCTTTTATCATTGTCCTCGAAGTTGTGAAAGTAAATTGGCTGCCCTTTATCGATTCGGTGGACGAGTTTTCGGCCGACATTGATCTCCAGATCGCCCTGCGTCAGCAGGGAATCCGTATAGAGACGTTCGGGGATTTCGCCCACCTCCACGAGATCCTTGGTCAGGGGCATGCCCGGCTTGATGTCCTGGGCTGCGACCAGAACTTTTACCTCGTAGGATGATTTCTTTTTTGAGCGAGTACAGCCGACCGTAGAAAAAGCTGCACTTGTAATGGAAAGGGCAACAAGTAAATATTTTGTAAGCATGCGCATTCGATTCTCCTTGAAAAATAACATACTAAATAAGTATGAAACCATGCATTCAAAGTCAACAATTATATAATATATTTTACGGATAGACCATGCGGCCCATCAGGGTACTTCCATGTCCACGCGGATCAGGCGTCCGGCCAGCAGGGTGATGGCCTTCTCGCGGTGGGTCAGGGAGTTGCCCGCGGCGATGACCTTGGCCTGCAGGCTCGAGCTGTCCCATACCTCCGGGAACGGGATCTCCAGCGTCGTGCCGGGCAGGCCCGGGAGGGTGCGGGGCTCGCCTTCGAGGATGTGCACGGCGATGGCGGTCCCCGGGGGGGCGTGGACGATCACGCGCGCCGGACGCCAGTTCAGGCGCACGTGCAGGCGGGAGGAGGACATCCCGGCCGGAATCGTGATGGACTTGGCATAGCACAGCGGGTGGGTGAACATCAGCGTGTGGGTCCCGGTGCCCACCCGGACGCGGGAGATCGCGGGTGGCTGCGGGCCCCACTGGCCGAGCTCCTTTTCGTTCAGAAATATTTTAACGTTGCCCTGGGGGAACGGGACCAGATCAAACGAGCGCATCTCCTCCACGGCCATGTCCGGATGCATGACCACGATGGGCGGCAGGCGGATGCCCATGGGCTCGATCATGGGGGGCGCGCCGTTCATGTCTGGCTCCACCGGCGGGACCTGGGGGTCGTCGACGCTGATGTCGGCGTCGGGGTTGTAGTCGGGCTCCACGGGCACCGTGGAGAGGACCGTCTCGGGATTGACGGCCACGGGGGCGAAGGCCGCCATGGGATCCTGCGAGGCGTGCAGATACCAGAAGATGCCGGCCGCCGTGAGCATGCCCAGCACCATCAGGGAGCTGCCGATGAGGGCCCACTTTTTCCAGTTGGTCTTGGTCTGGTGCAGCGTCAGCCAGATCGACTGCACGCGCTCCTCGGCGGGCGCCAGGTGCAGGAGCCGGGCGATGATCTGGTGGGCCAGCGGCTTGTGGGAGTTGGATTGCACCCAGCCCAGCAGGTTCTCGACAATCTCGGGCTTGGATTCACGCTCGAAGGTTTCGGGATCGACCAGCAGCTCCCGGCAGCGCGCCGGGATTTCGGTCTCCGAAATTCCCGAAAGCAGCAGGGTCTCCTCGGTCATGCCCTTCAGGATCTGCGTGGACTCCGGGCGATCCGCGGGCATCTTCTCCAGGCACTTCCGGATGATCCGCGCCACGGGGGTCCCGATGTCGGGCTTGCGGACCTCGGGATCGGGGTAGTCCGTCTCGGCGATCTTCACGAGCACGGCGTGGGGGTTGTTGCCGGTAAAGGGCAGCTCCCCAACGGTCAGTTGGTACAGCAGGATCCCCAGCGCGAAGATGTCGGCGGGCTTGCCGGCCTCCTCGCCCCGCACCAGCTCGGGGGCCATGAACGCCGGCGAACCGAGGATCTGTCCGGTGGACGTCATCTTCGGGTTCTCGATGATGCGGGCGATGCCGAAGTCCATCAGTTTCAGTTCACCCGTGGGCGTGATCATGATGTTCTCGGGCTTGAGGTCACGGTGGATGATGCCGGCGTCGTGGGCGATGCCCAGGGCCGTGAGCAGGCGGTGGAACACCAGCAGACCCGACTCGGACAGTTCGAACGTGTGCTCCTTGCAGTAGCGCGCCAGCGTCACGCCGGGCACGAACTCCGTGACGATGTAGGTGTGCTCGGAGTCGGAGCCGGAGTAGTCGTAGACCTCCGGGATCAGCGGATGCTGCAGGCGTGCGACGGCGCGGGCCTCGGACTGGATGCGCTCCTTGGCCTGGAGCTCCTCGGAGAGGTGCGGGTGCAGCAACTTGAGCGCGACGATGCGGTCGAGGCTCGGATCATGGGCCTTGAACACGACGGCCATGCCGCCGCGTCCGACCTCTTCGATGATCCGGTACTTTCCGATCTGCTGGAGTGCCATCGATCTCCCTGGCCCTGAAGAAACAGGCCCCCATTGTTTTACGTTCGTATTGACATTTGGTCAACCACGTTGACCGGCTATTCAGCGCCCGCTATTCAGCGGCCGGGTGCAGGCGGTGCCAGACGAGGTCGAGCAAATCGCGCACGCCCGAGGTCGCGATCGAGGAGATGGCGATGAACTCGCGGGGGGCCAGGGCCAGGCGCAGGGCCTCGATTTCCTCGGGCGTGGCGCCGAGGTCGGTCTTGGTCATCACGACCAGTCGAGGCAGGCCGGCGAGCCCCTCGTCGAAGAGCTGGAGCTCCTGCTCGAGGGTCTCGACGTCGTGCACGGGATCGGAGCCGGAATCCGGAAGCGGAAACTCGACCAGATGCAGCAGAAGGCGGCATCGCTCGAGGTGCTTGAGGAACTGGTGACCCAGTCCGCGGCCCTCGTGGGCGCCCTCGATCAGGCCGGGGATGTCCGCCATGACGAAGGCGCGGTCGGCGTCGACCTGGACCACGCCGAGGTTGGGCGAAAGGGTGGTGAACGGGTAGTCGGCGATGCGCGGACGGGCGGCCGACACCACCGAGAGCAGCGTGGACTTGCCGGCGTTGGGAAGCCCGAGCAGGCCGACGTCGGCGAGCAGACGCAGGGACAGCCGGACGAAGCGTGTCTCGCCGGGTTCGCCGTCCTCATGTTCCTGCGGAGCCTGGTTGGTCGACGAAACGAAGTGGATGTTTCCGAAGCCGCCGCGGCCGCCCTTGGCGACGACGCAGCTCTGGCCGTCGGCGATGAGATCGAAGAGCAGGTCGCCGGTCTCCTGATCATAGATGGTCGTGCCCACGGGCACCGCCAGGACCAGATCATCAGCGCTCTTGCCGTACTTGTCGCTGCCCTGGCCGTGGTCGCCGCGCTTGGCGGCGTACTTGCGCTGGTACTTGAAGTCCAACAGCGTGTGGGCGCGCTCGGTGGCCACGAACACGACCGATCCGCCGCGTCCGCCGTCACCGCCGGAGGGGCCGCCGTAGGGTACGTACTTCTCGCGCCGGAAGGCTCGGCAGCCGTTGCCACCATCTCCGGCGATCACCTCGATGACGGCTTCGTCGATGAATTTCATGGGAGGACCCCTGTGGAGCCTGTCGGGAGGAAAGGTTCCGACAGCTCCGCTGTCCGGTTGCTTGGGAGAGAGTGGACTATTCGACTTCCGGCAGGATGGCGACGCGCTTCTTGTCGTGGCCGAAACCCTGATAGGTCACGATGCCATCGATAAGGGCGAACAACGTGTAGTCGCGGCCCATGCCGACGTTCTGTCCCGGGTGAATGACGGTGCCGACCTGGCGAATGATGATATTGCCGGCCCTGGCGAACTGACCGCCATAAAGTTTAACGCCACGGCGTTGTCCATGACTGTCACGACCGTTACGACTGGATCCTTGTCCCTTTTTATGTGCCATGACGTACCTCCTACAGTCCCTTGATACCGTTGATGATCACTTCGGTGAACGGCTGACGGTGACCCATCTTGCGCTGGGTGTTTTTCCGTCGCGTGTACTTGAAGACGATGATCTTCTTGTCCTTGCCGTGGGCGGCGACCGTCGCCGTGACCATGGCGCCCGGGACCGTCGGCTGACCGACCGTCACCTTGTCGTCGTCGAAGAGCAGGAGAACGTTGGGGAATTCGACTTTTCCGCCGATCTCGGTGTCCATGAGATCCAGACGAACACGCGCGCCCTCGCTCACCTTGTACTGCCTGCCAGAGGTTTCAATAATCGCGAACATGCAATTCCTTTCAGTCTGGTCCGAGCCTGCCGGCCCATGCCGGTACGGTCTTGCGGGCCACAATGGCCCCCGGGCCGAAGACAGGACTGGGAGAATAGTGGATTTTCTTTCGTTGTCAAGCGTGAACGGAAGGCGGGGATTTTTCCATATATACACTGTTCGGCCTTCGTGAATCAGCGCGGACGAACCGGGACGATCTTCTTCTCGAAGAAGCGCGGCTCCGGGAGATCTCCCTTGGCCGGGATGGAGACATATTGAAAATAACCCGGGCGCTGGGTGAGTTCGAGGGTCTGGACCGTCATTTCGGGCGTCCACAGGTTGCGGACCACGACCACCTGGTGACGGGCAGGGGGTAAAAACCTCAGCCCGGTGAGGGCGTTCTGGAAGAATCGCAGGACCAGATCCTCGGTCTTGGCATGCTGGACCATTTCCATCCCGAGGGTGCCGCTGGAGAACGTGGGGGCACCCCAGGTCTCGAGGTCTTTCTCGAGACTATCCGGGAAGCCGCCCATGCGGGTCAGCACGGGGGCGTGCCCCTCGAGGGTGCGCACGAGCACCAGCACCGAGCCGGCGTCGTCGAGCAGTCCGTTGCGGCGCACGCGGGCGCGCAGCTGGGCGGGCGGGATCTCCGGCCGGCCGGACAACTGCGCCAGACGCAGGGCGAACAGGTGCCTTGCGACCTGGAACGACTGCTTCTGGAGCAGATGCTCATAGGTCTGCAGCCCCAGCTCCCAGTTGCCACGGGTCAGGAACGTCTCGGCGATGAGCACCTGCGGCTCGGGCGCCTGGGGAAGCAGCCACGCAAGGAAGGCATACTCGGCCGAGGCGTCCTCATTGAGCGCGTGGCGGCGGTAGAAGTCGCCCAGCCGCTTGCGGGTCCACGGGTCGTGGGGCGCCATCTCCACCGAGGTCGAGATCGCCAGTTGCGCCAGGATCGGCTGCTTCATCGTCATGAACAGTTCGGCGACCTGCTCGCGCTGGCCTGCGGTCAGGTCGTTGCGCGAGAGCAGCTCCGAGCCCCATCGCAGCGAGATGTCGTGCTGGTTGGCGCGGATCGCCGCCTGCATCACGAACAGGGTGAGCGCGGCGTTTTGCGGATCCAGCCGCTGCCACTTCTGCGCGATCTCGAGGACCGCGGTGTTGATCGCCTCGGCCGTGAGCTTCTTGCCGTCCTTCTCGTACCAGCGATCCAGCTCGACCAGGAACGCGCCGTACAACTGGCCGCCGTTGAGCGAAAGGGTCTGGACCACCCAGCGGGCCTCGTCGGGGGTCTTGATGTTGCGAAGGATGTGCTCGCGGATGAACATGGAGACGGCCGTGCCCTCGGGGGCCAGCAGCAGGGCGAAGGCCAGCTTCTGGCGGACGTCGGTCATTTTTTGCAGCATGATCTCCAGGAACGCGCGGCGGTCGGTCCAGCTCTCGAGCTCGCAGGCGGCCTCGGCGGACTTCCACTGGTTCTCGGCCTGGTAGGCGGAGCCGCCAAACGGCATCTTCTGGCGCCAGGCGCGCTTGCGGTCCTCGATGTAGGCGCGTGACAGGGCCGAGCACTCCTGCGGCAGCACCTGCCCTGAGGAGGCGAACGAGAACGCATGGGTGAACGTCACGGGCTGTCCCATGGGCGGCGCCGGCAGCGGCGGGGCCAGGCGCAGGGCGCGCTCGATGCAGGTCAGGATGCCGGTGTCGGTGATCGTCGCGCTCTTGCGCTCGATCTTTTTCCAGCGGCCGTCGATGTCGACGGTGAACTCGAAGGTCACGATGCCGCCGGCCATCGGGGCGAACACGGCCTTGCGCTGGTAGCACTGGTCCACGGCCTCGCGGCGGTCGTCGTTGGCCAGCAGGATGCGGTAGTAGGTTTCTATGGAGAAGTCCATCACCGGCGGTGCCAGATCCGGCAGCGACAGGCCCGACACCGACGAGGGCGGCAGGTTGCGCAAGCCCGCGAACTCATACTCGGGCAGGCGCGGGATCTCCTGGTAGATGCTCGACGGGATCTGGGTGCTGTCGGGGTTCTGTCCGGAGTACACGAACGAGTAGCCCGTGTACGGCGTGATCATCTGATACTCCAGCGCGAGCTGGGCGATGGCCTCGAAGCCGCTGCCCCGCGCGATGAGATCCTTCAGGCGGGAGGCCGCCCACAACTTGCGCAGGACCGAGACGTCGGAGGTGACCGTGGGCGTCAGCGGAATCTCGAGGTGGAACGGGTGCGTGGCATAGTAGCCCGTGATCAGGGCGGTCTTGGGCAGCTCCTTCTCGGAGAAGCCATACAGGAACAGTGTGTCGGTCGGGGCGGCCGTGGGGATTCGCGCCGGGGTCAGGCGGCTGACCTTGGGCCCGAGGCTGACCTTGATGTCCTTGAAGGCGGCGCTCTCGAGCTCCTGCAGCAGGCCGATGACGCGGGAACTGAGCTCGCCGACCTCCTCGACGAACCAGGTGCGGCCCAGCGGTTCGAGGATGTTGCGCTGGCCGGGACGCCCCAGGATGATGCTGGTGAACAGCGGCGCAGGCGAGCTCATGGCCAGCCGCGAGGCGAGCTGGGCGGAGATCATCGGGCCGCGGGAGGGCTGACCGTCGCCGACGTACAGGATCATGCCTTCGCCGTTGGGGATCAGCACGGTCGCCTTCTCGATGGCCAGGCCGAGATCGGTGGCGCCGGCCGGGTTCAGTCGGGAGATCGCCTCGAGGAAGCTCTTGCGGCGCTTCTCGTGCATGGGCGCGAGCCCCTCGGCGTCCAGCGGCGTGACGTCGCCGCGCAGCACGAAGACGGCGACCTTGGTCTTGTCACCGAGCTTCTCGAACAGGGAGGCGAACGCGGTCTTGAGCACCTGGATCTTGGAGGAATCCATCGACGCGGACATGTCCAGCAGGAACACTACAGCGGGCTCGGAGGCACGGGCGCCGGAGCCGGAGACCTGCTTGAGCACGCTCTGCAGCGGAATCGACAGCAGGAAGGACGCGCGGTCGCCGGGGTCCTTCTCGACCTCGAACAGCGGCTCGTCGGCCTTGGCCGGGAACACCTCGGCGACGAAGTCCGACAGCGGCAGGAAGTCGCTCTTGCGCACGACGAACTGCAGGCGCTCCCAGGAGCCGTCCCAGCCCGAGCGCAGCCGTGCGTTGGCGTCGAGGACCCGCAGGCTCAGTTCGAAGTCACCTGCGCGCGTCCCACCGCTCATGGGGTACCGGTACAGGCGGCGTCCGCCGATGTCCGAGAGGGTCTGCGCGTAGGTCATGCGGACGCCGACCTCGGCGGCGGGGGGCAGCGCCGTGATCAGGGCGCCGAAGTCGCCCTCGCCGATCTGGAAGAACGATCCGTCGGTCACCAGGTTCTCGGCCGGGGCGATGGGCTTGGCCGCCCCGGTCATCCATTGGGCGGCCCGCTTGGAAACGGCCACGTCGAGCATCACCGCACCGTCGGGGAGCTTGACGCGGTAGTCACCGTCACGCTGCGAGCTGGCGGGATTGAAGAAGACCTGCTCGACCTCGGTGATGGCGGTGCGGTGGCGGATCTTCACGCTCACTTTCTGGCGGCGGAGGATCAGCGGCGCGTTGCCGGCGCCCAGGCCGATGGAGCCCTGGGGACGGCCCATCAGCACGCCGTAGCCCGAGGCGGCCTTCTGGGGACGGTACAGGCCGCCGGTCCAGTCGGTCCACAGTTCCGTGGGACGGGCCTGGGGGCCGGCGCCCGTCAGCAGGAACGTGCCTCCGCGCAGCCGCTCGGCCTTCGGACCGAAGTTCGCGGTGAGCTCGCCCTCGAGGTGGTGCAGCAGCACGCCTTCGGGGGTCAGGGTCACGTTGAAGGCGGCCTCGCGGGCGGTGATGGCACCACCGGGCAGCTCCAGGCGCCATTCCTTCTCGCAGCGGGCCCGCACCCAGGCGCGTCCGGCCGACAGTTTCGTGGCGCCGGCGTTGACCTTGACGGTGCTGGCCGCGTCGAGCAGCAGGGCGACGCCGTTGTCCAGATACACGGCAGTGTGGTGCTGGGTCCTGACCTCGCGGTCGGGCAGCAGGCGGAACGGGGCGACGCCGTTGGAGCCGTCGGCGGTGACCGCCTGGCCCATCGGATCGACGGTGGCCACGGTCTCCTCGAACTTCACCGAGGGACCGGCGCCTTCCTCACCCGGCTGCGGGGGGGCCGCCGGTGGTTTGCTGCAGGAGAGGGCCAGCAGGGATACGCAAATGAGAGTGGTTGTCCAGAGCGATGTCTTCATGTGTGCGCCTCTAGTTTTCCGAAACCACGGTGATCTGGTTTCCCTCGATTTTCAGGGTGATCTGTTTCTTGCCCTTTTCGAACGTCAAGTCCTTCTTGAATAATTTCTCCGAGGCCGTCCCCTCGCCGAGGATGATCATCAACTCGGCGTTGAGCGCCCGAAGGCTTCCGGTCTCGGCGCGCTCGACCTTCACATAAATGGTTGACGGCAGCTTGGACAGGATCGCCGCCTGCACGCCGAAGGAGGGCTTGATGAACGGGACGCGTCCCAGATCCGTCTCGGAGGGATCCCACATCAGCTCCAGATCGGCCTTGGGATGCGCGGCCGTCAGGATGATCTTGACCGCCTCGTCGTCACGGAACAGCGCCATCATCCGGGCGCGGTTGAGGATGGTCTCTTTGGTGGCGGGGGCGGCGGTGATGCGCATGCGGGCCAGGAACAGGCAGCCCGAGAGCCGCGCCAGTTTCACGGGGTCGCTGCCCGGATCGCCCGAGGTCAGGATGTCCTCGATGTACTTCAGGGCCTTCTCGAACTCGCCGGTGGCCTCGTACGCGAACGCCAGGTACAAGCGGGCGTCGAGGGTGTCCTGCACCAGCTCCGAGAATGACAGGAATTCGCGCACGGCCTGGGTCTTCCATCCGAACGCCATGAACAGTTGGCCGAGCATCCGGCGGCGGCTG
The DNA here is from genome assembly GCA_018817795.1 of Myxococcota bacterium. Classification (GTDB taxonomy): domain Bacteria; phylum Myxococcota_A; class Polyangia; order HGW-17; family HGW-17; genus HGW-17. Next base: position 13,660 of record JAHITJ010000207.1, read on the forward strand.
GGATCGCGCGGGGCGAACTCGACCATCTCCGAGAGCAGGCGCCGCGCCGGGGCGGTGTCCTTGCGCCGCAGGTAGTACTCGACCACGTTGAGGCGCAGCTCGTCGTCGAGCAGCGGGTTGCCGTAGAGGCCGCGGATCATCTCGTCGGCCGGGGACTTCATGTCGTTGTCCTCATAGATGCGAAGCAACTTGGTGGTCAGCCAGGGATCCTCGGGGGTCGCCAGACGCAGTTGCTGCAGGATGGCGATGCGCTCGTTCACGCCGGGGGCCTTCTCCAGCATCTCCTCGACGGCCACGCGCTCCACGGTGGTGCCCAGGCCCAGGTTGCGGCGCACGTAAAGGATGTCCTCGACCTTGGTGATCTTGGCCAGGATGGCGGTGCGAAGGAGGTCGCCGTTGCCGTGGGCGGGCACGAAGACCTGGTACAACTGCACCATGTTCTGGATCGTCGACATCGCGGAGACCGCCACGCGCAGGAACATGGTCCTGGCGTGCCAGTTCGGGGCCTCGCACAGGCGGATCGCGTCCTGGTAGACCTCCATGACCTTCCATGGAGTGGCGCCGGCCAGCCGCTCGCGCCAGCCTCCAACGCGCTGCCACAACGGCAGCTTGGAGAGGGCCGAGCAGGGGGAGGGTGCCCGCGAGATGCCGCAGTCGGTGCAGAAGATATAGGTGTTGTCCGAGATCACGGTGATGTTCCCCGACGGGGTCGTCATCGGGATGAGCCCCGGATCGGCGTTGGCGTCGCCGTCGCCGTTGACGTAGCCGTCGGCGAGGCCTTGCATCTGTCCGCTTCTGTACCGGCCGGGCTTGCCGCCGACGGCGATGGTCTTCGTGGTGATCTCGTTGGTCACCCCTTCGATGTCCTTCTGGACCTCCCTGAGCAAGGGACCATCGGAGGGCTGGTCCTCGCCGGCACCGACGTTCATCTGTCCGAA
>JAHITJ010000208.1 GCA_018817795.1 Myxococcota bacterium
GTTTTTCGATATCATCGGTTCTGATGAATCCAGCGAATAGACTCGACGGCTGTATTGCAAACGTCCAATCTTTCGTGACTAATAGGCATGCAGATTTCTGGACCGATTTCGATTTCGATTTCGATTTTGAGGGAAATGGACCATTCACTGAACTAGTTGAATTAGAACTCGATTGCCCTGGGGGTCTTGGCCCCCTACCCCTGCCGCAATTGCTGCAGCGTGCTCTGGGCGGCCTGCAGGCACTTCGAGAGGAACTCCACACGCTGCAGGTTGTGGTACACCGCCATCTGCGCTTCGAGCAACTGGCCCGGGGACAGTTGACGCCCCGACTGCAGCCGCAGGATCACCGTCTGCACGGCGCGCTCGGAGGCCATCAACTCCACGCAGACGCGCTCGAACGGGGTTTTTCCGGGCACCGGGCCGGGCCGGGCAGTCCGCACCGGGGTGCGACGGCTCACGTCCTGCGGGCGAAGGGTCTCTTGACGGGGGGGCGGCAGCTCGACACGCATGGGATCTCCTGAAAGTGCAGACCATGGATCCCTGTTGCACGACAAGAAACGCGTGCGACAGGGCGTCTTCACCTCACGGCAATCATTATCGTCCCGGCCAGCGGGAAGTTGCGGACTTTTCCGCCTATTTGAGATTTTTGAACAGATCCGCCAGTTTGGACTTGGCGGCGTCAAGGGATACCTTCTTGGGGGCCGTGTCGTCATTGCGGAACTCGTAGCTGCTGCAGAAGTTCGGCTCCTCGCGGTCGCGGATGAACTCCGTGTGGGGCTCGCGGCACTGGTTGTGCAGGCCCGGATCGTAGAACACGCAGTTCTTGCAGCAGTGCAGGTTCGCACCGCAGTGTTCACAGGCGTCGAGGCGACCAACCATGATGCCGCCCTTGACGGCGAACTCGACTTCGTTGCCGCATTTGAAACAATAATATGCCATGGTCACCACCTCACTGGCCGGCCGGGGGTGTCTGTCCCTCCGCTGCCGGACCTGGGTTTATAGCCGATGGTCGTCCAAAAGTCCACGGTCAAACGAAGGAACCTGGAATCCCCGCTTGCTTTGGGGGGGTGGATCCGACTATTATTCCTCCCCCATGAAACGTACTTTTCTTCTTTTCCTGATTGTTATCCCCGTTTGGCTGGTCTCCTGCTCGGACTCCAAGAAGAAGACCACGAACAACACCAACAACAACCAACTGCTCGGCTATGCCGAGGTGCTCAACGCCTGCCTGATCCGCGATGCCTGCGACGTGATGCCGCTGGGCTACATCTCGCCGTGCGTGACCTCCCACTACGAGCAGACCGCGCTGGAGAACCAGCAGGCGATCTGGAACGAGATCTACAGCTGCGTGCTCGCCGCCGAAGGCAACTGCACGACCGTCAAGCAGTGCTTCGGAAACGGCGCCCTGCCCGTCACGTGTGATCCTTCCACGAACAAGGGCCGCTGCGAAGGCGACGTCCGGTACTGGTGCGACTCCTTCAACCGCCAGATGTACGCGATGAACTGCCGTGACAGCGGCATGACCTGCGTCATGGGCGACGACGGCAATCCGCAGTGCTCGCTCAACACCTGCACCGAAGGCGAGTACGAGCCGCTGTGCGACGGAGACAAGCAGCGCGTCTGCGCCAACGGCTACATCAACACCACCGACTGCACCGTCATGGGACTGCCCTGTACCCTGCTCCAGACCGAAGAGAACGTGTTCCAGCCCTTCTGCATGGGCGAGGGCGCGCAGTGCGATCCCGCCGAGTACGAAGGCACCTGCAGCGGCACTCTCAAGACCGACTGTAGCGGACTGGGTGTCGTGCAGCAGGTGGACTGCTCCCAGCTCCCGGGCAGCAAGACCTGCGTGATGACGGTGAACGGCCCCTCCTGCAACGCCGCCGGCACCGAGTGCGAGCTCGGCGAGGAGGACTGCCTCGACGACTTCACCGCCCGGGTCTGCCTGGACGGCACGTATTATCTCGTCAACTGCACCGAGCTGGGCTTCACCCGCTGCACCGGTCGTGGCGCGCAGTCGGACATCGGCGCCCACTGCACACGCTAGCCCCATGCACCATTTTTTCTTGCTTGTTTTTACGGGAATGATCGGACTGGCGGGCTGCAAGCCGGCCATGCCTGCGGTGGCGGGCCGGCTCGAAAAGCCCATCCCCTGTTCGCCCCTTCCTGCCTACCTCTACGCCGACGCAAAGGTTCGCGTCGTGGGCGTTTTCACCACCTGGTCCCTCAAGTCCCAGGCCCAGTGGAGTCGCTTCATGAAGGTGTCCTCCCGGTTCGACGGCAAGCGGGCGCAGTTCATCGTTGTGTTCACCGATCCGGACCGGACTGTCGTGGATGAGTGGGTCATGGCCGAGAAGCCTCCGTTCCGCGTCGTGCATGATCCCCGGTTCGGCATGTGCGGTCGTCACATCCGCGAGGTGCCGGTGACCTTCCTGCTCGACTCCCGCGATCGCATCCTCACGCTCACCTCCGGCCACGTCACCAGCGACGTGCTCGACGCCCAGGTCCGCGACGCCCTGCGCCGCGTCCGCTGACGAATCAGGCGGGTCCGCCTTCTTTTCCTATCTTCCGGCGTTTTTCATGGCCCCTGGGGCCTTCTTCGGCCCAGGAGTGTCGCTGCGTTTCCTGCCTTTGGCAGGCGCGGGGGCAGGCGTGGGGGCTGCGGGAGATTTCATTTCCCCTGTGGTCTCGTTCTTTTCCTTCTCGAAGGCGGCCAGCGCCTCCAGGCTCTGGGCGGCCAGCTTCTTCTCCCAGGCCTGGTCCATGGCCTGCATGCGGTCTGCCGGAACGAACGAACGCGCATAGCCGAAGACCATCGGGGAGTCGTCGTCGGCATTGCGAATCTGCACCACGATCCCCGGACGGTTTTCTCCCGACCAGACGTAGGCCGCTCCGACCGGAATCGACGGGGACGCCCACTCAAACAGGTAGCGGGCATCCAGCGGCGCGAGGTTGACGCAGCCGTGGCTCTTGGGGATGCCGAAGTCGTCGTGCCAGTACGCGCCGTGCAGCGCCTGTCCCTTCCAGAAGAACATCGACCAGGGCACCGAAGAGGCCAGATACTGCTCGTCGGCTCCGACCTCGTTCTTCATGTCCGTCTCGGTCACCTTCCAGTAGATGCGGAAGATGCCCGACTTGGTCTGGTAGCCTTCCTTTCCCGAGGAGATCGCGGTCGCGTAGACGGGCCGGTTCTCGACGTAGGCCACCAGGGTCTGCCGGCTCAGGTTGATGTCGAGCCACTTCTCTCCCTTGCGCACGCCTGCGGGCACGGCTGTGGAAAACGCCGCGGCCACGTCCCGCTCGGCGATCCAGCGACACGCCTCCACACGGTAGAACGTCGACCGTCCCACCTTCTTCTCACCCAGAATCGACAACGGCGTGCGCGGCGCCGCCTGACCGATGACCGAACCACCGGGCCGATCGTAGACCGGGATCGGCAAGTTCTCGCGGTTCTTGCCCTTGTGCACCGGAAAGGCCAGCGGCAGGCGCCGCGAGGCGTCCACGGGAACGCCCGAGAAGGTCGATGGAATGTGCCGGGCGATCTGATCGATCGGCACGTACTGATTCTTGTCGGTCTTCCAGTAATTGATCCCCTCGATCTTCACGAAACGCTTGAACTGCAGGTAGAAGCCGGCCGGATGCGTTCCGCCGGGCTTCTTCTGTTTGGCGGCCTCGCGGCTCGGATACCAGGGGGCCCCGCCCAGACGCACGTAAGCGTACTGTCCCGGAAGCAGACTGTTCTCCGGGATCAGCGGCAGCAGGTCGAGGGCCGGAAGCTCCTTGTCCGGCGCAAACGCGGACAGGCAGACCCATGCCGAGAGGCCCAGCCGAAGCCAGCCTTCCCTGCAGCCACTGCCCTTGACCGCAGCGTAGCCCGCCAGGGGCAGGCGTGATCGCGGTTCGATGCGCCCCAGCTCCAGCCCCTTGGAAGAGGGCGTGTCGAACACGCGGGCCGGCTTGGCTGCCGAGTAACTGCGGAACCAGCTCCCCTTGCGTGGAATCCGGACAAAGCCCGCCTCGATGGCCGAGCGGATGACATCCGGGGAAGGCGGAGCCAGATCCGGATTGGGCGGCAGGGCTATCGGTCCGGTGTCCGCCGATGGAGGCGGAAAATCGGAGGCCGCCTCTTCGGCCGCGGAAAGACAACTGGGATTGCCCTTCGAGGTCAACTGGATCGAGTTGGCCCATGAGGGCGCCACAATGAAACAACAAGTAAGCCAGATGATTCCGGCGACGAATGCGCGCATGAATCCCTCCATAACGACTTCACTTATGACGCAAAAGCACCTGTACCTGCAAAAAACCATGGTGTATAGTGATGGGCCTGAGACTCTGGACGGAGCGAAAATACATGCAGAACAAGTCTTTTTACGTGATCACCCTGGACGAGGAGCTCTTCGGGCAGCCCTGGATGAAACCGGCCGTAATGTGCAGGATGGGCACGCAACCGAAGGAGGCACCCCGGGGCGACGTATACGTGGATCTGATGCACCCGATCTGCTCCCAGGCCGAAGCGCTCGACCGCTGGCGGAAGGAGATCGGCCCCGTGGTCTTCCTCTCGCGTTTTCCACTGGGCAAGGAATCCTGGCAGCGCTTCATCGAGTCCGGCAGCGAGATCCTGTACATCGGAGAGATGGAGAAGCGGGTCGGTCAGGGCACCGACAACCGGACGCAGCAGGTGGACCTGTCGAAACTGGTGCCGGAGCGCCCTGCCTCGCGGGGCAAGATCGAGCCGGCTTCATGGGTCGCCCTGCTTTCGGCGATCCACTCCCACCAGATGACCGGAAACCTGTACCTGAAGACCGAAAAAATCAAGAAGATGGTCACCTTCCTGTCGGGCTTCCCCCTGCAGGTGAAGTCCAACAAATCCAAGGAGCTCCTCGGTCGCATGCTCGTCGACGAGAACGTCATCCCGGCCTCCGCATGCGAAGAGAGCGTCAAGAAGATGAACGCCGAGTCCATCCTGCAGGGGCAGGCGCTGGTCCGGATGAACCTGCTGACCGAGGACGAGCTGGTTGCGGCGCTCTCGCGTCAATGGGCCATCAAGTTGCTCGACGTGTTCGAATGGCTCGAAGGCGAGTATGTGTTCAAGGAGGAGGCCATCCAGATCCCCGAATTCCTGCCTCCGTTCTCGTTTAGCGACCTGATGTCCAGCGGCCTGGCCCGCCTGACCTCAGGCATCGTGGAGGCCTCCGTCAACATCGCCTCGGGCATGTTCCTCGTGCCCCATCCCGTGGCGCGGTGGCGCTACCAGCCCCTGCCGGCGAACATCGACATGGAGCTCTTCGGACGGATCGACGGCCGCCTGACGGTAAGCCAGTTGATGGAGGCCGGCCAGTCCGACCGCACGCAAATGACCATCCTCAGTTCGCTGCTGCTGAGCAACGCCCTGCTGCTGTCCCTGCGTCCGCTGCCGGCGCCGCAGCACTTCGGTGGCTTCCCGCTGCCCGGCGAGCACGTGCTGCTGCCGGCACGCATGCTCGAGGAGCTGGAGGTCGAGTGGCAGACCGGCATCAGCGACATCGGACGGATCGAGACCTGGCTCCGGCGCATCCACATGGACCGGTTTCTCGTCGAGAAGTCATCGGTGCGGGAGCAGATGGAATCATGGTTTAATAAACTAAGCCATGAAAAAATGTCCCCCCTCCAGAATACCGGTGATCTGCGTCTCTTCCAATTGGGATGGAAAGTGAAATACGAGTGATTTCCCCCACGACACATGGAGTCCTCCGTCTCCTGACCGGACCACTCCTCCTGTCGGTGGTTCTCCTGGGAGCCTCCTTCGCAGGGCCCGATCCCGCCCACGCCGGAACCACCTTCCGGCGACCCGTCGATGTCGGCTTCATCCTGCATTTCCCTTCCCACGGCGGCTCCTCCTGCCTGCACGGTCTGACCGGCGCCGGGTGTCGCTTCGACTGTGAAGCCAACGGTCCCAATGCACAGGAAAACAGTCAAGGTGTTTATTATCAATGTCCCACGGGAACCCTGGTCCATGCGGCCGCCGCAGGGCTCGTGCTGGAACTTCACGGCGACTGCGGTTCAGAGGATCCGGCCTGTCAGGGCGGCTGGGGAAACTGGGTGCTGCTGGAACATCCGTTCGGCCAGCGAACGCTCTATGCCAACCTGCTCGAGGCGACCGTGACCACCGGCGACACCGTCGAATGCGGGGCCGTGCTGGGCCTCTCGGGCGCCACGGGCGCGGCCGATGCCGAGGGGCTGTATTTTGAGGTGCAGGACCTGCAATACGTCCGGATCGACCCATTCGCCGGGATCTGCAACCCTGCGCTCGAAGCCACGATCTGGGAAGAACAGACCCTGGAACCGGACGACTCCAGCCGTACCTGCGCCGAGGCCTTCGTGCCCAATGAGACCTGGATCGGCGCTGCCTGCTCGGAGGACGAAGACTGCCGCTACGAGAATGCGATCTGCCTGATGACATGGCCCGGCGGCACCTGTTCAGGCACCTGCGTAGGCGCCTGCCCGGATCATCCGGGTACAGGCTACTCGGGCACCGTGTGCATGCGCACGGACGACGGTGACACCTGCGTGGCCGGATGCTCGAGTGATCTGTTCCCGGGGACGGGATGCAGAAATGAATATGTCTGCCAATGGCTTGAAACCGCCACAGGCTCGTGGGAGCCCGGGTGCCTCCCCGAATCGGCCGAGGGGCCCGATGGCGGTGTGCCTGACGCCGACATCGACATCGTGGACGGAGATCTCCCCGACACCACGGACCTCTCCGGAGACGGCGCCGGGGATGGCGACCCTGACATTACAGCCGCCGGCGACTCCACATCCTGCGCTTGCCGCTCTCCCGCCTCAAGACGTACTACAATCAATCTTCCATTTCTCCTCGGACCCGCCCTTGTGATTTCAGGCTTGCGCAGGCGGTTTTTCCGTTGTCCTGCAAAGGTCAACATGTTATAAACTCGGTTTCGCGAAACCCTGCATTACCGAAGGTTTTGCCTTGAGATTTCCTGAATTAACCTGCGTTTTTGGTTTTTGTAACCTGCACTTCCCCGATGGAGGTTCCCGTGGCTGAATATATCATTGAAGATCTGATCATCCAATTGGACGAGACTTTTGAAGACGCAGTAAATGAATGGGTCGGCAAGGCGCAGGCCTTCGAAGCCGAGGGCAACCTGCCCCGCGCCATGGACGCCTGGACCCGGGCTGTCAAGGCCTCCGAGACGGCCATCGGCCCGCGTCTGGCGCTCGCCAAAATGTACAAGGACGCGGCCCGCTGGAACCAGTATGTCGACTCCCTCAACGACGTCTCCAAGCGGCTCCCCGACGAGATGATCGAGGAGAAGGCGCAGTTGCTCCACATCACGATCCCGGTGCTTCGCGACCAGATGAAACTGATGCCGAAGGTGGTCGACGCCTACAAGAAAATCCTCTCGATCACCCCCTCCGACGAGATCGCCTTCAGCGCGCTCGTGGAGATCATCTCCGGCATGTCCCGCTGGCCTGACCTCGTGAAGCTCTACCAGGAACGCCTCGAGTCCATCGCCGAGGCGGATCGCAAGGCCGATGTTCAATTGGAGATCGCCCGACTGTACAATGACAAATTGCACAACAAGCGCGAAGCCGCAAAGGCCTACGAAGCCCTCCTCGAACTTGATCCCCAGAACGGTGAGGCCATCTCGAGCCTCAAGGAAATGTACGAACAGGGAAGGGACTTCGAGAGCCTGATCGCCCTGCACAAGCGGGAGCTCGATTTCATCACCAACGGCGAGGCCCGCGCCGAGAAGATGCTGGAGATCGCCAAGATGGCGGCCTCCCGCGTGAAGAAGCCCGAGCTGCTGATCTCCCTGTGGGAGGAAGTGCTGGCTGTTGATCCGGGTTCGGTCGAAGCGCTGGAGAACCTCGAGCAACTGTACGAGCGCGAGAAAAACTGGGAAAAGATGGTGGAGATTGACCGCCAGTTGCTGGACATGGTCACCGACCCCGTCCGGCAGGCAGCCGTGTGCATGAAGCTGGCGCCCACGATCCAGGAGAAACTCGAAAACCCGTCAGGCGCCGTCGAGATCTGGCGCATGCTGCTCAACCTGGAGCCCGAGAACCGCCGCGCCCAGGACGCCCTCAAGAAACTGCTGGTGGACACCGGCGAATTTGACGAACTGGAGGGTCTGTTCCGCCAGTGGGAAAAACTGGAAGAGTACATCCGCATCATCGCCAAGCAGTCCGACGGCGAAGCCGACACGACGAAAAAAATCGATCTGCTGTTCCGGGAGGCCCGCATCTGGCACGCCGACCTGAACAAGTCCGACCGCGCCATGAAGGCCTACGAAAAGGTGCTTGAGGTAGAAGACTCCAACCTGCAGGCCGCTGAGGCCCTGATCGTCCTGTACGAGGAGGCCCAGCAGTTCAAGAAGCTTCCCACGGTCCTGGAGATCCGCATCTCCCATACCGAGGACGACGAGCTCAAGCGCGACCGCATCGAGGCGCTGGCCCGCATCTTCGACGAACACCTGAAGGACAAAGATAGCGCCTTCCGCTGGTTCGTAGCGGCGTTCAAGCTGGGGCCAGACCTGGATCCGCTGCGCGAGGCCTGCGAGCGCCTCGCCGGGGCCGTGGACAACGGATGGAGCCAGCTCGTGGCAGCCTACGAGAGCGCCTACGAAGCCTGTTCCAGTCCGGACGTGGCGATGCAGTTGATGCTAGTGGTCGCCTCCGCCCAGGAAAACCAGCTCCAGCAGCCCGAGAAGGCGCTCGCCACCAACTTGAAGATCCTCGAGATCGACGATGCGAGCGAACCCGCCCTGGACGCCCTCGAGCGCATTTACCAGTCCCGCCAGCAGTGGGAAGACCTGCTCTCGGTCTACGAAAAGAAGATTGATCTGGCCATCGACGACAGCGTCCGCAAGGAGCTTCACTGGAAGCTGGCCGACATCTACGACACCCTGATGGAGAAGCCCACCAAGGCCGTCGAAGCCTACCAGCAGGCGCTGGAGTTGCTGCCCGAGGACGTCCCCACCATGCAGCGGCTGGACCAACTCTATGCCCGCCTCGAGAAGTGGCAGGATCTTTCCGACATCCTCGAGCGCCAGCTTGAGTTCGCCGACGACGACTCGGTCCGCGTGGAACTGAAGTTCCGCTGGTCCGACGTTCAGGAGAGCCGCCTGGACAAGGTCGAGGATGCCATCGAGGGCTACCGTGAGGTGCTCGAGTGGCAGCCCGGACACGAAGGTGCCAAGGACAAGCTCGAGAAGCACCTCGAGTCCGAGACCGCCGCCTACCGCCGCTCAGCCGCCGACATCCTCGAGCCAGTCTACAAGACCCTCATGGAGTTCGAAAACCTCGTGAAGGTGCACGAAATCCAGGCCGAGACCGATGACGATCCGATCTTCATCCTCGACATGTTCATCACCATCGGCAACCTGTGGTCGGAGAACATCGGCAACAACGAGAAGGCCCTCGACGCCTATTCCCGCGCCGTGCGGCACAGCCCTGACTCCGACGACGCCCGCTCCGCCTTCGAAAAGATCGCCGAGATCGAAGACCGCTGGGCCTCCGTGCTCACCGTCTATGGCGAGATCCTGAAGGAGGGGGAACTCGGAGAGATCATCTCCCACACCCTTCACGTCCGGGCCGCGGAGATTGCGCGGGACCACCTGGATAAGACGAACATCGCGATCCATCATTTCAGTTCGGCCCTCGAGCTCGATCCGATGAACGAGACGGTGCTCACTGCCCTGGAGACCCTGTACCAGAACACCGAGAACTGGGATCAACTGCTGTTCGTCAGCCGCAAGCAACTCGAGCTGGCCCAGGAACTGGAACGCCGGCAGGAGCTGCGGTTCCGCTGCGGCATGATCCTCGATCAGAAGCTGGACCGTTCCCAGGAGGCAGTTGCAGTGTATGAGGAGGTCCTGGGCGAAGAGCCGAACCGCCTGACCGCCCTCCACGCGCTGGACGTCCTCTACCAGAAGCTCGAGAACTGGAGCGAGCTGGCCGACAACCTGACCAAGCAGCTCGAACTGGCCGAGGAGATCGAGGACCAGAGTGAACTGATGCGTCGCCTGGCCGCCGTACAGCACGAAAAACTGAACGAGACCACGATGGCCATCGAGACCTGGCGGCGGGCTCTGGACCTGGACAACACCGACGACGCTGTGATCTCCGCCCTGGAAAAACTGCTCGACATCGAGGATCACGCCCTGGTAGTCGCCCGCATTCTCGAGCCGGTCTACAAGAACCTCGGCAGGTGGGAACCCCTGATCCGCGTCTACGAAATCGTGATGAAGAACAGTTACGATCCGGGTGAACAGATCCAGTTGATCCACCAGATCGCCAACATCTTCGACGAGTTCATGGAGGAGCCGCGCCACGCCTTCGATACCTATGCCCGTGCCTTCGCCATCGACGCGCGCCATGCCGACACGCGGCGCCAGCTGGAGCGTCTGGCCCAGTCCCTGACGGCCTGGGAAGACCTGTTCACCCTGTACTCGAAGAACATCGACGCCAAGGAGGACATCGAGGTCGCCCTGGATCTCCAGACACGTATCGCGGACATCCTCTCGACGGTCGTCGGCGACGTGGAGCGGGCGGCAACGGCCTACCACAAGTTGCTCGACATCTCCCCGGAATACATACCCGCCGTGGACGCCCTCGAGAAGCTCTTCCTCACCACGGGCGACATTCCCCGGATGGTCAAGGCCATCCTCAAGAAGGTGGAGCTGGTCGCCGATCCCGACGAGAAAAAACGCCTTGCCTTCCGGGTCGCCGAGATCCAGAAGTCCGAGCTCGAGGACAAGAACGCCGCGATCGCGACCTACCGCCTCATCCTGGAGATTGACGACGCCGAGATCGAAGCTCTCAACGCCCTCGAGGTCATCTTCGTCCACGACGAGAACTGGGAAAGCCTGCAGGAAGTCTACGCCCGCAAGGCGGATCTGGCGCCCTCCCTCGAAGAGCGCAAGAGCATGCTCTACACCTTGGGCCAGATGTACGATCAGGAACTGCACAGCCTCGAGAAGGCCATCGAGACCTACGAGCGAATCCTCGACGAGGATCCGATCGACGAGGTCGCCCTGCAGTCCCTGGACCGCCTGTATGAGGCGGCCCAGAAGTGGCAGGAACTGATCCAGGTGCTCGACGTCGAGATCCAGAACGGCCAGAGCGACGTCGAGATCGCCGCGATCAAGCTGCGCCTCGGCGAGGTTCACGAGCTGCGTCTGGCGTCGCCCGACATCGCTGTCCCCCTGTTCGGGGAAGCCCTGGGCCTGGACTCCAGCAACGAGGGCGTGATTGTGTCCCTCTCCCGCGTCATGCACGGCGGCGCCGGTGACGAGCGCTGCACTGAAATCACATACGAGCCCGAGGTCCGCACCGCCGCAGCGGTGATCCTGGATCAATATTATTCCACTGTGGGCGAGCAGGAGAATCTGGTCGACGTCCTCAACGTGCGCGTGGAGCAAAGTGAGGACACGTATGAGCGTGTCCAGTTGCTACACCGACTCAAGGACATCCACGAACTCCAACTGGATCAGCCCAAGGCCGCTCGCGACGACATGGCCCGCGCCCTTCACCTCGATCCACGTCATGAGGAGACGCTGCACGACATCGAGAAACTGTCTGCCGTCATCGACGCATGGGCCGAACTGATCAGCATCTACACCGAAGTGCACAAGGGCTGCGAAGAGGACGATGACAAGGTCTTCTACCTGCACCGCATGGCACGCGTGTTTGAAGACGAACTGGGCGACCCTTCGCAGGCCACCATCCGCCTCGAGGAGGTCCTCAAACTCGACGCTGAATCCGAAACAGCCCTCACCGGCCTGGATCGCCTGCTGGGTATTCAGGAACGTTATGAGGAGCTGGCCCGTGTGCTGACACGCGAGGTGGAGCTGGCCAACGTGCCGGAAGAGGCTCAAAACTTCCGCTATCGCCTCGCCCGCCTGCTCGTGGAGCATCTGGGCTCCCCGGAGAAGGGCGTGGAAGCCTACGCCGCGCTGCTTGAAGAAGCACCCTATCACGACGCCGCCCGACAGGGCATGGAAGACCTGCTGGCGCAAGGCACCAATCCAAAGAGGGTGTTCGAGGTCCTCGAGCCGCTGTACCGCCAGGATTCCCTCTGGGAAAGCCTGGTGAACCTGCACGAGAAATACCTGGAATTCGTGAAGGATTCCGAGGAGCGCATCACGCTCTTCAAGACCATCTGCGACCTGCAGGAAAACTACCTGCGTGATCCCGACATGGCCTTCAAGACCTGGGCCCGTGCCTTCTCGGAGGCTGAGGCCGATGTGGAGATCCAGGAGCGCCTGGAAGGCCTGGCCGCCCAGATGGCGCTTTGGCCCGACCTAACCGAGGTATACCGTGCCTCCGCCAAGAAGCTTTCTGCACTGGCACGGTCCCAGACCGCCCAGGCCGATGATCTCAACGATCTGTCCGTACACATCTGGCTCAAGACCGCCCGGGTCCATGAGGAGGAGATGCAGGATCCCGCCGGTGCCGAGGAGGCCAATCTTGAAGTGCTCAAGATCGACTACGAGCACTTCACCGCCCTGGAGAGCCTTGACCGCATCTACTCCGCCAATTCCATGTATCCCGAGCTCGCCGGCATCCTCGACCGTCGTGCCAAGACCTCCCAGGATTCCTATGACCGCGTGCAGTTCCTGTTCCGCCTGGCCAAGGTCCGCGAGGAGGATCTGCGCGATCTTCCGGCGGCGGTGGCGGCCTTCGAGGCCATCATTCGGGAGGAGGAGCAGAACATAGAGGCTCTCGAGGGTCTGGAACGCATCCATTTCGAGACCGGAGACTATAAGGCGCTGTTCAACGTCTACGAACGCATGTCCAAGGCCCTGTCTTCCGACGACGACGTGGCCGAGGCGCTGGCCCACATGGCCAAGATCGCGTCCGATGCCCTGAAGAACCCACTGGGCGCCAAGGATCTCTGGAAACGCGTGCTTGACCTCAAGGGCGAGGAGGCCCGCGCGCTGAAAGAACTGTCCCTGCTGGCCGAGGCCGCCCGTGACTGGGCTGCCTGCGTTGACTTCCTGAACCGCATCACCCAGGCCTCCTATGAGACCTTCGAGCAGGTGGATGCCTACCTTTCTGTCGGCCGCATCGCCCTGAAGGAACTGGCCGATCACCGCCAGGCACTCGACGCCTACCAGTCGGTGCGCTCCATTGATCCGTCCAACATCGAGGCGTTGGAAAACCTTGCGTTCATCTTCTCCGAGAGCCAGGCATGGGAGGAGCTCGTTGAAGTGCTCGAGGCCCTCGTCGGGCTCGGACAGGGCAGCATGCCTGCAATCAAGTTGCGCGCCCTGTACGCCCAGATCGGCAAGATCGAGAAGGAATACCTGATGCGGTCGGATCGCGCCATCGCGGCGTGGGAAAACGTACTTATGCAGGTGTCCGGAGACGCCGAGGCCCTTGAGGCCCTCGAGACCCTGTATACCCAGAGCGAATTGTGGACAGACACCATCCGCATCCTGGAGGAAAAGGTCCGGAACTGCCAGAAGGATCCCCAGCGGATCGAGCTGCTGTTCCAGATCGCCGACATTTATGAGACCCGGGTGTGGGACAAGGCCTCCGCCGCCAATGCCTATGGCCGCGTGCTGAAGATCGAACGGCTCCACATCGATGCGTTCAACCACCTCGAGCGTCTGCTCCAGGATCTGAACAAATGGAAGGAACTGACCGAACTCTACCTGAAGAAGTTCGCCGACCTCGGTGGACAGGAAGAGGAGGTCCCCGCCGAGCACAAGGCCGAAATCGTCTCCATCCTGCAGCGGCTGGCCGTGGTATACGAGGAGAAGATGTCCGACCGCGAGAACGCGTTTGTGGCCCTGTCCAACGCATTCGCAATCGCACCGATGAATGACGTCACGGCCGATCACCTGGAGCGCCTGGCCTCGATTCAAAACAACTGGGAAGAACTCATCGAGATGTATCAGGAGGCCGTCGAAGCCGTCGAAGACCGCCTGGTCAGGTGCGATCTGCTCGTGAAGATGGGCAAGTGGTACGCCGACCAGCTTGATGACCTTGCCAAGGCCTCCGAGGTCCTCAAGCAGGCCCTGCGCCTGGAGCCCAAATACGGGCGCGTCCACCTGCAGATGGCCGAGGTGCACCGCAAGAACCAGTCCGTCGGTGAGTACATCTCCGAGCTGCGGCTGGCACTGGAGGTCGAGACCCGTCAGGACGTCGTTTACAAGTCCGCCATGGAACTGGCCCGCACCTATGAGAAGGAATTCGGTGACATGGACGAGGCGATCCGCTTCTACAAGAAGGCGCACGAAGCCTCCCAGACCCATGAGGAGCCTCTTGAGTCCCTTGAGCGCCTCTACGAGAGGGGTGAGAAGTGGCGCGAACTGATCGAGATCGTGAACGAGCGTGTCGATCGCAGCACCAATGAAGAGGAGATTTTTGATCTCAAGGTAAAGATCGCGGATCTTTACGATGATCGCCGCGAACTCCCGTCCAAAGCCATCGAGGTCCTCAACGAGCTTCTCGACGCGCATCCGGAAAACCTGGTCATCATGCGCAAGCTCGAGGAACTGTATGAGAAAATCGGTGACCTGGAAGAATACCTCGCCATCCTCGAGCGGCAGATGACCTATCTGTCGCACGACGACGAGCGCATCCGCAAGTCACACCAGATGGCCGCCGTCTGGGAAGAGCACTTCGAGAAGCCAGACAAGGCCATTGAATGCTACGAGGCCATCCTGGCGATCAGCGACAAGGATGAGCGGTCCTATCAGAACCTGGCAAGACTGTACCGCCAGGAGAAGAAGTGGACTGAGTACATTGAAGTCATCTACCGCCACATCTACACCAAGCATGATCCGAAGGAGCGCGTACGCCTGTACAAGGCAGCCGCCGAGGTGCTGGAGAAACAACTCAACGAACCCGAGCGCTCCATCGACGCCTACATGGCTGTGCTCGATGACGACGCGATGGACATCGATGCACTGACAGCGCTGTCCCGCCTGTACGAAATCCAGGAAGACTGGGATCGCTGCATGGACGTCTCGGTCAGACTTGTTGATCTGATCAGCGACCAGAACACCAAGGTCGACCTGTATTTCCGCATCGGCAAGATCTCCGAGGATTTCCAGCACAACCCATCCGAAGCCGAGCGCCTCTACGCGGAAGCCCTGGCGATCAATCCGTCCTTCGTACCCGCCCTTAAAAAGCTTTCGAACATCTACGGCGACCGCCACGACTGGCTCAAGGCGTCCAAGATGCTCGAGGTCGCCCAGACCCATACTGCCAACGTCGTCGACAAGGCTGGCTATCTTTATGATGGCGGTGTGATCCGCCTCGATCACCTCGATGACGCCGAGCGCGCCGGCGAGCTGCTCGAAGCCTGTCTGGAGCTCGATCCGGAGCACGTCGACGCTGCCCTGCGCTACACGGACATCCTTTGGGATCGCCAGCGCTATGAGGACATGTTCCCGCACCTCCAGATGCTGGTGCGCAAGCTCGAGTCCGCTTCGGCCGACCGGGATCTCATGGCGAAGGTCTACTTCCGCTATGGTCGCTCCGCGGAGGCCCGCAAGGAGCTTGAGAAAGCCCAGAAGGCCTACTACAACGCCTACCAGATTGAGAAGACGTCGCTGCCGGTGCTGCAGGGCATGGCATCGGTTTGCTATCAACTCGAGCAGTGGGAGCAGGCGTTCAAGCTTTACAAGCAGATTCTGGTGCATCCGCAGGCCGAGTCCGACCACGAACTACAGACGGAAATCTACTACAAGCTCGGCGCGGTCCACTTCAAGCGCAATGAACTGATGAAAGCCCAGAACCTCTACGAGAAGGCCCTTGACAACAATCCTGGGCACCAGCCCACGCTGCTGGCCATGGTCGAACTTTACGAGAAGGAGAACAATTTCAAGGCGGCAGCAGAGATCAAGGGGCGCATCGCCGCCAATCTTTCGGGTGAAGAGCAGGTTGAGTTCATGATCGGCCTGGCCGAATACTTCCGCGACAAGGTGATGGACAACGCCAGCGCCATCAAGGTGTTCGAGGACGCCTACGCGATCGATCCGAAGAACACGCTGATCATTCATGAACTGATCGAACTGTACCAGACGACCGAGCAGTGGAAGAAGGTCGCCAAGAACATGATCCTGCTCGCCGAGATGGAGTCCGATCCGAGCATCCGCTCCAAGATCTGGTACGCAGTCGGCGGCGTGTTCCGCGAGTACATCAAGTCCCTCGACGATGCCGTCGACTACTACAACCGTGCGCTCGATGACGATCCGAACAACCTGAAGGCGTTCCAGCACACAGACGAGATCCTGACCAAGAAGAAGGACTGGAAACTGCAGGAGCGCAATTACCGCAAGATGATCAAGCGCGTTATGGAAAACCAGCCGGAGAACCATGGGCTGCTGACCAACCTGTGGCACTTCCTCGGCGAGATCTACCGTACCCGCCTCAAAGACTTCAAGGCTGCCATGGGCGCCTTCGAAACCGCCATCGCCCTGGATCCATCCGCCTCCAACCGTCACGAGATCCTGGCCGAGCTTTACGAACTGGCCGGTCCTGACACCTATGACAAGGCCATCGCCAAGCACCACGAGATCCTGGACCGCAACGCGTACAACCAGGAGAGCATGAAGAAACTGTACCGGCTCTATCTTGAGACGCGCAACTACGACGCCGCCTGGTGCATGTCGGCAGCGCTGACCAACCTCAAGGTCGCGGAGGCCGAAGAACTGGAGTTCTACAACCAGTACAAACCCCGCGGCTTCGCCCAGCTCAAGCAGCGTTTCACCACGGACATCTGGGCCAACATGCTCACGTCCTCGATGGAAGATCCGGCCATGCGTCACCTGATGGCCGCGATCTCGATCCCCATCACGACCCTGAAGGGCCGGCCGACCAAGAACTGGGGCATCAACCGCAAAAACCGTCAGGAGCCCGCAGGCGAAGGCCCGCTGTTCAACAAGATCTTCTTCTATGTGCTGGATCGCCTTGCTGTTGAGGCGCCTGAACTGTACCTGCTGCCCGATCACCGCGCTGGCATGCAGCACGGCGTCATGATCGAGAAGGGACAGCGCATCCCGTTCGTGACCGTGGGACAGGAACTGCTCCAGGGTCACATGGAAAAGGATCTGGCCTTCATGGTGGCGCGTGAACTGACCTACATGCGGCCGGAATACTACCTGCTCAAGCACGTTTCGAGTGTCGGCGAGCTGCGCGCGATGGTCTTCGGCTCTATGCGCCTGGTCAACGCCCAGATGCCACTTCCCGTGGATGCGGGCGTCCTGCAGCAGACCGCAGCCCAGCTGGCACCGGTGCTGCCCCCGGCCTCCAAGGAGGCGCTGATTGGACTCACGCAGAAGATGGCCGCAACGAACTACACGCCCAACGTGGATTCCTTCATTCAGGGCGTGGAACTGACCTGTCACCGTGCCGCCCTGACTCTGGTTCAGGATCTGGACGTGGCCATGCTCGTGCTGCAAGCCGAACCTATGATCGCCGGCGGTCTTGGTCTTCAGCAAAAGAAGGACGCTCTGCTGCGTTTCGCGACGTCGGAAAAATTCTTTGAACTGAGGAAAATCCTCGGAGTCGCCATCGGGTGAACACCATGAAAAACACCATACTGATTGTCTCCCTGTTCAGTCTCGTTGCCGTCGGATGCACCGGTGGCAAGAGCACCGGCAAGACCACCCCTGGCACCGATCCGAAGGCGAGTGACAACACCGGCAAGGTGGATCCCTCCGCGGTCAAGGATGCTGCCCCCACCGGTCCCGCATCGGATCTCTGCACCGATACCCAGTGCCCGGGAGTGGTTCGCTGACCACCAATCGTCCATCCCCGTTGCGTTTCGCTTTTCGCACACGGGCATCACTCCTGGCCAGGCAGTACGGAGGCTTCTTCCATGTCCCTTCTGGGTATCGACCAATCACAGGTACAACGGCTTCGCGGCACTGCCGATGAAATCACCCGTCAGATCGCCCCGCTCCTGAAGTCACACACGACTGTCACCGTAGAACGCGCCGTGCTTCGCCTGCTTGGCCTCGATGGCGTGGACCATAACCAGGTTCCTCTTCCCAACGTGGTGGTCAACCACCTGCGGGAGAAGGTCCGTGACGGCGCCTCGACGGCCATGCTGGCAGCCATGCTGCACACGCGTGCATCGATCACGGAGGTGGCCGAGCGTGTCGCCCGCGGCGAGCTGGATCTCCATCGTCTTCCGGCTGTTCCCGAGGACGAGATCCATCACCTCGGACTGGAACTCGCCACCGAGAGCATGGAGCGCATCCACGCGATGGTGCGAGAACGCCGCTCACGCATGGACCGGCTGCCCGTGCGCGAACAGCCATGGAAATACGTCATCGTCGCTACCGGCAACATCTACGAGGACGTGGCACAGGCCAAGGCCGCCGTTCGGCGAGGCGCCGACATCATCGCGGTGATCCGCACCACGGGGCAATCCCTGCTCGACTATGTGCCCTACGGGCCCACCACCGAAGGCTTCGGCGGAACCTATGCCACCCAGGAAAATTTCCGCATTATGCGCTCATCCCTAGACGAGGTCGCCGAAGAGACCGGACACTATGTGCGCCTGGTCAACTACGCATCGGGACTGTGCATGCCCGAAATCGTCGTGATGGGAGCATTCGAACGGTTGGACATGATGCTCAATGACAGCATGTACGGCATCCTGTTCCGGGACATCAACCCGATCCGCACCTTCGTGGATCAGTTCTTCTCCCGCATGGTTGATGCAGCCGCCGAGATCATCATCAACACCGGCGAGGACAACTACCTCACCACAGCCGACGCTGTCGAGGCGGCCCACACCGTGCTCGCCTCGGACTTCATCAATGAAAGTTTTGGTCTGGCCGCCGGCCTTCGGCCCGAGCTGCTTGGCCTTGGTCACGCCTTCGAGATCGATCCCGACCTCGAGGACAGTTTCCTGCTCGAACTATCGCAGGCTCTTTTGCTGCGTGAAGTCTTCCCCGACTCCCCATTGAAGTACATGCCGCCGACCAAGCACATGAGCGGAGACATCTTCAAGGGGTACCTCATGAACGCGATGTTCAACCTCGCCGGCATCTGGTCGCAGCAGGGCATCCAGCTTCTGGGCATGCTGACCGAGGCCATGCATACGCCCTTCCTGCAGGACCGCTACCTCGCGCTGCAGAATGCTGACTACATCATGACTGCCGCCCGGCACATTCACGACCAGGTCACATTCCGTCCTGATTCCCTGGTGATCCGTCGCGCCCACGAGGTGATGGACAAGACAAGCGGCCTGCTCGAATCCGTGCGTGAAACAGGCCTCCTCAAGGCCATCTCTTCGGGCTGGTTCGCAGACATCTCCCGCCCCGCCGACCAAGGCAAGGGCCTGCTCGGTGTCCTGGAGAAAAGCGATGCCTATTTCAATCCCTGCAAGCCCGTGCTGGCCTCTCGGCTGGGGCTGGAGAAGGAGATTGACACATGGATTTGAACTTGCGCGAAATCCGTCCATACGGCGACTCCCTGTCCGACGGTGCGATGCAATTGAGCTTCACGCTGCCCCTGCCCACAGGTCCGCTGGCCAAGGAGGCTGCCCTACGTCTTGCACGAAAAATGGGGTTCGCCGAAGCCGACGTGGTACACATGGCCGATCTTGGAGAGGGCTTCAGTTTCTTCGTGGTCTACGGAAAAACCCGGCTGTTCATTGATGCCACCGACATCACTGTGACCGCCGTGAAGACCGACGTATGGGATCGCGCCACCTGTGATGAAAAGATTCGCGAATTGTTCGGTCGCAAACTGAAGATCATGGGTGCCTGCATCGGCGAGGACGCCCACACCGTTGGCATTGACGCGATCATGAACATGAAGGGCTATGCGGGACACTACGGTCTGGAACGCTTCGCCATGATCGACGCGTTCAACCTCGGGGCCCAGGTCGAACCAGAAACGCTGCTTGCCCGTGCCCGAGAGAAGGAAGCCGACGCCATCCTCGTCTCCCAGGTCGTCACCCAGCGTGATGCTCACCTGCAGAATCTCACTCGATTCGTTGAACTCACCGAGGCGGCCGGTCTTCGCGACCGTTTCGTGCTGGTCGCCGGCGGTCCACGCCTCGATCACAAGCTTGCGCTGGAGCTGGGCTTCGATGCAGGCTTCGGGCGCGGCACCTTTGCCGAACATGTGGCCTCCTTCGTGATACACCACCTGGTGCAGAAGCGATCCCTGGGGTCTGAAGGATAGTGTTTCCGATGCTGACAGTTTTTTTGTCCATCCTGGTGCTCGTGGCCTTCGCAGGCACCTTCTGGTTCTTTTACCGGCAGACCGCCGGACAGGCTGCCCGTGCCATCGAGGAGGCCACCGCCCGTTCCAGTGAGCTGCGCGAGGAGTCACGCCGCCGAAGCGAGGAAGTTCAACTCAAGGCTCGCGACGAGGTCGCCCAGGTCCGCCTGGATTCCCGCCGCCAGCTCGAAGAACAGGCCCGTGAACAGGAAGAGGAGATGAACGAGCAGGAGCTCGCCCTCGAGCGTGAATCAGCCCGCGTGGAGACATCCACTGAGGAACTCAAAGCCCGGGAAGCCGACCTTTCCAACCGCTTCTCGGCGCTCTCCAAGCGCAACAACACCATCGCGGAACTCAAGAACCAGAAGCGCGAGCTCCAGGCCCAGATTCCGCCCGCACTCGAGACCGCCGCAAAGCTCTCCCGGCAAGAGATGCGCGATCAGATCTATCAGCAGATGGTGGATGCGGCTGAAAACCAGGCGCAGGAAAACCTCCGGCTATGGGAGCAGATCCCGGAGTCCGACTTCATTCCCAAAGCCAAACGCATCATGGGCATCGCGATGGAACGCCTGTCGCGCACCGAGGTCCAGGAACGACCCGCCAACTCGGTGACGCTCTCGATGTCCCAGTATCAGCACATCCTGAAATTGTGCGGCGGCACCATCGAGAAACTTTCGGAGTTATTCAAGATTCCGGTGTTCGCCCAGGTCGCCGAGGACGCCGTGATCCGCTTCGACACCATCGACGCGGTGAACCGCGAAATCGCCCGGCGCGTGCTCGAAAAGACCGTCGAAAACAGCCGGCAGATCACCACGTGGGAGACCCTGGCAGACCTTTGGCAGAAGAAAAACGCCGAGATGGAAAACGAGATCACCGGCTACGGACGCAAGGCCTTCAAACTGGCTGGTCTCAAGCCCAAGGCCCATAAGGAGATCATCCAGCTTCTTGGACGTCTCTTCTTCCGGACCTCCTACACCCAAAACCAGTGGCTCCACACGATCGAGGCCGCCCAGCTTGCCGGCCTGATCGCCGCTGAGATGCATCTCGATGTCGAGCTTGCCCGGCGCGCAGCGCTCCTGCACGACATCGGCAAGGCCCTCACCCATGAGGTCGAGGGTTCCCACGCCGTCATCGGCTGTGAGCTTGCCGCCCAGTATGGTGAAGAGTCGGTGGTGGTCAACGCCATCGGTGCCCACCACGGCGAGGTGGGGAATGAATCGATCTATGCGAGCCTGGTGATGGCTGCCGACGCCATGAGCGGTGGAAGGCCGGGAGCCCGCCGCGAGCAAATCGAGACCTACTTCGACCGGATCAATGATCTGGAGCGTGCGGCGAGGGCCTTCCCTGGCATCCAGGAGGTCTTTGCCGTCCAAGCCGGTCGCGAGCTTCGCGTGCAGGTCGATTCCCAGCGGCTCGACGACGAGCGAACCATGGCGCTGGCAGCCGACATCTCTAGGAAGATTTCCCAGGAAGTGACCTTCCCCGGCCAGGTGAAGGTCACGGTGATCCGCACCTTCACTGCCCAGGAGATCGCCCGATGAAGGCTGGCCGCTTCACTGGAAAAGCTGCTCTGGACAGCCGTATGGACGTGCCTCGCATCCTTCTTGCTGTCTCCGGCTTGTATCTTCTGGTGGTTCTCGGACAACTCGTAGCCCGCATCCTTGGATATGCACGCCACCAGACATGGGACATCAACGACGAGGAATGGATCTGCCGGGAAAGGACCACGATGCTGGGCATCTCAATCTCCAGCCGAACGATGCGCTTCCCCACCGGCAGCGTGGTGTTCCACTCTTCCGGAACGCTGGGTGATCCGGCGCTGCTACTCACAGGCGCCTTCTGGTTGTTCGGTCTGATCGTATGGGGCGTTTTCCGCATCCATACGGGCATCCTGACCGGCGCACCGCTGTGGATTTTCTCCGGCTGCCTGCTCATTCTGTCCGGATTGATCGTCGACGTGGGTTGTTTCCTTCTGCATCAACGCCTGTTCTCAAGTCAGGCCCTGCAGATAGGACTTCTCGATGGAAGCATCCATACAGTGCGGGATCCGGATCCTTCCGACTCCTTCTGAAATCCCCTTTTCCGCAAATCAAGCCGCATTCAACAGTTGACGAGTGGGGAAAAAAAACTTACGGTTGCGCCCCGGGAAAGGTCTCGTCCGTGTAATCGACCCGTTCCCGCAGAGGAGAAACAGATGTTGGACATGGCATTTGTCGAGGAGATCATTCCAGTCCTGATTGCAGAGAGCAGTCATCCGACGATCAAGGGAATCACCCTTGCGGTCGTCTCCCAGCTAGGCTTGCGCGGACGCGCGGCGGTGGCCGCAGAGCACCGCATTCGTCCGCTGGTCATTGACGCCATCAAAGAGACTTTTGGTGATGACGAGTTCGAGGACGAGGAAGAAGAGGACGAATTCGGCGACAGCGAGGACGAGTTCGGCTATGAAGGCTTTGAAGAGGACGACGATGACTTCGGCTACGACGATGACGACGATGATGAGACAGACGACGGCTATTTCATCGACGACGAGGAAGAAGACGACCTCGATCCAGGCTCGGATGACGAGGACGACGATTTTGACGACATGGACGGCTACGACGACGACGACGACGACGAATAACTGATCCTTCGCCCCTTCTCCCGTAGTCCGCTTTCAGGATGGAAACAGCATGAAAACCAGCCCCGGGGACAATACGTCCTGCATCCGGATCGTCGGAGCCCGGCAGCACAACCTCAAGAACATCTCGCTGGATCTCCCCCACAAGCGCCTCGTGGTGATCTGTGGACCCTCGGGTTCGGGCAAGAGCACGCTGGCCTTCGACATCATCTACGCCGAGGGACAGCGGCGCTATGTCGAAAGCCTGTCGGCGTACGCCAGGCAGTTCCTTCCTCAACTGGACAAACCTCAGGTCGAGCGTATCGAGGGTCTGTCCCCCGCCATCTCCATCGACCAGCAGAACTCCTCGCACAATCCACGCTCCACGGTCGGCACGGTGACTGAGATTCACGACTTTCTGCGTGTGTTCTTCTCACGCCTGGGTACGGCACGTTGCATCCACTGCCGCACACCGCTGGTCACACAGACCAGGGAGGAATTGACGGACCGACTGATCACGACCGATCGCGGTCGCATGGTGTACCTGCTCGCTCCGCTGGCCCGCCAGCTCAAGGGCACACATGCAGAGTTGATGGAGAAATGCCGGCGCGAAGGTTTTTCCCGTGTACGCATCGACGGATCCATCCTTGAGCTCGATCCCGTTCCACAACTGAAGAAGACGTTCAAACACAACATTGATCTTGTCATCGACCGCTTCGATCCCGGCCGGGTATCCCGCTCCCGCGTATCGGGCTCAATCGAGCTGGCATTGCGGTGGGGCCAGGAGACCTTCGTGGTCAGCGATCCCGCTGGCGGTGAGCGTCTGGTTTCCACCCAGGCACGCTGCCTGGAACACGACTTTTCCGCGCCGTCCCTGTCCCCGCAGTTGTTCTCCTTCAACAGTCCCTTGGGCTACTGCAACACCTGCTATGGTCTGGGCACCGTGAGTTTCCTATCGCCGCGACTGATCGCCCCCAATCCGCAGTTGTCGCTGCAGCAGCGGGCCATCGCCCCCCTGCCGGAAAACTGGTGGACTCGCCAGAAGGAGAGCTTCGGGCAGGTCATGAAACGCTACAACTTCACCACCGGGACGCCGCTGGGTGAGCTCACGGAGGAGGCCGCCACCGTTCTGTTCCAGGGCGATCAACGGCTGGATTGGCCGGGTGTGATCACCCTTCTCGAGCACAGCGCCCGGTATGGCGGCGCTTTCGCGGAGAGCCTCTCAGGGTACAAGGAGACCCGTCCCTGCCCGGCCTGCGGAGGGGGACGATTGAACCCGGTGGCGGCTGCGGTTGTAGTGCGCGACAAGAGCCTGGTGGACGTCGAAAACCTGCCCGCAGAAGCAGCCCTGACATGGTTCTCCAACTTGCGGTTCTCCGATACCGAGGCCCCCGTGGGCGACCCGCTCGTGGAGGAGATCGCTCACCGGCTTCGCTTTCTGTGCGAGGTCGGGCTGGGGTACATCCACCTGAACCGCACAGTGTTCACACTCTCGGGCGGCGAGTCCCAGCGAATCCGGCTGGCCGGCCAGCTCGGCAGCGGGCTTGTGGGGGTGACCTATGTCCTCGATGAACCCAGCGTCGGCCTTCACCCCCAGGATCACCAGCGGCTCCTGGGAACGCTGATGCAGTTGCGCGACAGGGGCAACTCGGTGATCGTCGTGGAGCACGATCCCGGAACCATCCACGCCGCCGATCATGTCGTCGAACTTGGCCCAGGTTCGGGTCGCTACGGCGGCGAGCTCTCCTTCGAAGGCACCGTGGCAAAGTTGATGAAGGCCAATACGCTCACGGCCCGCTACCTACGTGGCGAATGTTTCGGCGTCGCGCGGATGCAGCGACCGGTCCCCGAGTCCTTCATCCGGCTCCTTGGAGTGACCACCCACAACCTCAAGAGCGTTGATTTCTCCATGCCACTGGGAAGACTCGTCTGCGTCACGGGCGTCTCAGGCTCGGGCAAGAGCTCGCTGGTGGTGGACACGCTCTACAAGCATCTGGCGCTTCGACTGGGCCTCGGGGTGGAGAATCCAGGCCAACTCACCGGGATGGAAAACGCCGGCGCCGTGACGCGTGTCGTACTCATCGACCAGTCGCCGATCGGCCGCACCCCGCGTTCGAATCCAGCTACTTACACCAAGATCTTCGACGAGATCCGTGGCATCTTCGCCGGGCTTCCGGAATCCCAAGTACGCGGCTGGGCACCCGGGCGATTCAGTTTCAACGTGCGCGGCGGCCGTTGCGACAAGTGCGACGGCGACGGCCAGATCCGCATCGAGATGCACTTTTTACCCGACGTGTTCATCACCTGCGAGGCCTGCGGAGGCCTGCGCTACAATCAAAGCACGCTCGAGGTGAAGTTCAAAGGCCGCAACATCGCAAAGGTGCTGCAAATGACCGTAGGCGAGGCCATGGACGTTTTTTCCGCTCACCCGTCTCTGATTCGCAAACTGAAGGTGCTCTCGGACGTGGGCCTGGACTACCTCCAGCTCGGACAGTCCGCGACCACGCTCTCCGGCGGCGAAGCACAGCGGCTGAAGATCTCGCGCGAGCTGGGCAAGCGTGATCTGCCCGGCACGGTCTACATCCTTGACGAGCCCACCACCGGACTGCACATGCAGGAGGTAGGCATGCTCATCGATGTGCTGCACCAGCTCGTGGAACGGCAGGCCACCGTCATGCTCATCGAGCACAACCTCGAGGTCATCGCATCGGCCGACCACGTCATCGACCTGGGCCCTGCCGGCGGGGCCGCCGGGGGATACATCCTCGCCGCGGGATCCCCCTCCGAGATCATGTCCAACCCCGACTCGATCACCGGGCGCTGGCTAGCGGACCGCGAGCACCGCAAATAAGACAATAAATCAAACTGCAAAAAACGCAGAAGACCAGATTGTGTTTGACTGTGAAAATTCCTGCAACCGCCACTCTCGCGGACACGATAATACCAGCATGGACGACTCCCCCAACTTCGACAAGATCCGGCTGGGCCAACTCGGCGAGGATCGCGCTGTCGCCCTGTATCGAGACTGGGGCTATGAAATCATCGCCCGCAACGACTCCTTCCCTCAACTCGGCGAGCTGGACTTTGTGGCCCGAAAGAACGGACTGATCGCATTTGTGGAGGTGCGCACGCGCTCCACGGACTCCGGCGGGCATCCGCTGGAGTCGATCACCCCCGCCAAGCGGGCAAAGATCATCCGTGCGGCGATCCTGTTCTGGGACCGCATGGATCAGACCCAGTGCGAGTCGGTTATGGAGCTCCGCTTCGATGTGATCGCCGTCGAAGAACGGCGCTACGGACTGGTGATCACTCCCGTGTTCGGAGCATTCGAGATGGATCGCGTATGGTAGTGGAACCTCCGGACGTACCGGTGTCGCAGGTGAAATCACGCTGTACTCCGACCTTTTTCAATGACATAACAGGCCATGCAGAGAGCATCCCACCAGCACCCGGGTTTCGTGTTTTCCCCATGAGATGGAGGTCCTATTTCCTCGCCACGGCGACCATTCTCCTGCTCCGGACCGTGGATCTGTTCCTCACCTGGATCTATACGCCGGACCTTGAACATGAGTGGAATCCCATCATCTCGTTTCTGGGTATTTCCTGGCCCGGTTTCATCCTCTCACAGGTGCTCGTTTTCAGTTTCATCGCCGGCGCGATGTTTTTCTATTTCAGGAGGGAGCCGAACGTCCCGGCACCCAACGGCCTCTCCTTCCAGGATTTCACTTACTTTTATTTCTTTGGTGAGCTCAGGCCCTGGAGACGGCGTTTTCTCAGTTTCCCGCGCAGACTTCGCCCACATCTGGTCTTTAATGGTTTTTTAATGATGACCATGTCCCTGATCGTCTCCACCTTCGCGATCGTGAACAATCTTCTGCTGATCGCCGGGGTGCAACGCTACGTCCTCTTTCTGGGCTCGCACTACCGGATTTTTTTCCCCGCCTTCTTCATCACAGCGGGACTGGTCTGCGTCAATCTGTTCTTCATCATTGAGTATGTGCGGTACAAAAGACTCCACGCGATCCAGTAATGGCCCCTGCAGACCGACCCCTCCCCTGCCGTGGAAAACGATCGGCACGGATCTCAGCGGGGAAGCTCGGGCATCCACGTAGGCGGAGCAAAGAAATCAGCCTCACCGAAGATCGGCGAGGACCACGTGAGGCGGGAAGCGTGCAGGAGCATCGGACCGGCACCGGTGGCCTCACCGACCGGATACCAGGGGTCTCCCTGCACTGGTGCGCCCAGGTGTGCCAGGTGCACGCGGATCTGGTGCGTGCGGCCCGTATGCAGGCGCAGTCGGACCAACTGGCGGTCCTCGGGCAGCGGCATGACGTCGAGGATCTGGGTGCGTGCCGGGCGGCCGTCATCGCGAACCACAAAGCGCTGGGGTCGGTCCGGGTGCGGACCGATGGGAAGATCGATCATCGTCGTTCCCAGATCGCAGCGCCGCGTCACGGCGACGTAGATCTTGGCGCAGGCATCCGAACGAAGCAGTTCCTCGAAACCCGACAGGATCTTCGGATCCCTTGCGAAGGGCAGCATCCCCGAAGTGTGAAAATCCAGCCGCGAGACGATCCAGAGTTGACCCAGGAACTTCTGCAGCTCGTTGACCAACGAGTGATCACCCAGGGCTGTGGGGGCCGTGGCCCAGCCCGCGGGCTTGTTCACGACAACATAGCGCGGCTCCTGGGCAAGAATCCAGTCACGAATATCACCATCGCCCGGGGAAGACTCCGGCAGCAAAAAGGGAGCCTTCACCACGGAGCCCGCATGGACAAGCCGGGAGGCCACCTTCACCCGCTGGCGGTCGACGAACACGGCACCTGCCTCGATGAGCTTGCGCGCGAAGCGACGCGACACGCGCGAAGCCATGACCTGGTCCAGCCTCAGGCCGGCGAGCTGGCCGGCGACGTGAATCTCGAAAAAATTCTCGTTGTCCTTCATTTGCGTTTCTGCCGGGTCGAGCCAAAAAAGTATTTGATGAACATCAGGCCACAGAGTGCCGCGACGGAGAACAGCACCGCCGCGCGGGAATCATCTCCACGATCCTCGAAGCGCCAGCCCGACCACAGGAAGAACAAGCCAAGCGACGCGAAGATGCCTTCGTGAACCCATGCGTGTGCAGTCTTGACAAAGTACTCCGCGTCAGCCAGCCGCAGCTCGATCTCGCCGTAGGTCAGGCGGGAGAGGACGCTGCGAAGCTCCGAGGGCAGAGCCAGCGCGTTCTTGGCAAGCTCGCGCATGGCCTGAAGGGCCAGAGACGAGGGGTCCAGTCCGTAGGAAATCGAGAATCGCCGAAGGTGCGGCAGGAAGACCTCCATCACATCGAGATCGGGGGCCATCACGGTGACCAGCCCCAGAATCTGCAGCAGAGTGCGCTCGAGCATGACCCACTCCCGCGGGATGTGGAACGAGGCGGCGATGTCCTTGAGGCTGATGTTCATGCCTTTCAGATCCTGAAGGTTCTTCAGGCCGGAGTCCGCGGAGAAACGAAGGTTCCCGAGCCGCAGGTTCTCGATGCCGATCTTCTCCTGGAACTGGTCATGGAAATAGGCCACCACACGGTCGTACACACGCGGGTCGGCGCTCGTCGGGATGAAGCCCATCTTGCGCATGGCCGCCACCAAACCGGCGGTGTCCTTGCGCACTCCAGCCTGCACGAAGGCGACCATACCCTCACGCATGCGGTCGGAAATGGCCGAGCAGGCACCGAAATCCATGAAGCACAACCTCGGGCCGGGCTGAACCCAGACGTTCCCCGGATGAGGATCGGCGTGGTAAAAGCCGTGCTCAAAGAACATCGCGGCGTAGGTCTCCACCAGAAGCGAAGCGGCCTCCTCGGGATTGACTCCGATCTCCTTCAAACCGGCGACCTGGTTGATCTTTACGCCTTCGACATACTCGGTCACCAGCACCTTAGAGGTGCACCAATCTAGCACTGGCTCAGGTGCGGTCACCGACGAGCTGCCTGCGAAGTTCGCTCGGAACCGCTGGAGACTTTCGAGCTCCAGGGTGAAGTCCACCTCCTGCTCGAGGATCGTCTTGAGTTCCTCATAAATGCGAACAAGCTCGGGATTGGGAAAGAACCAGCCGATCAGGCGGACGATGACATAAAAGGCCCGCATGTCCTGCGCAAACACCTTCTCGATGCCCGGGTACTGGATCTTCACCGCCACAAGGCGGCCGTCGTGTAGCCTGCATCGATGCACCTGCCCCACGGAGGCTGCCGCAATCGGCCTGTCCTCGAGCTCGGCGAGCACCTCCTCGGGCGGGCGTTTCCACTGCTCGGCCAGTCGCGTGCGCATGAGGTCTGTTGACACAGGATCCACCTGGTCCTGCAGGGCAGCAAACTCTTCGCGGAAGGCCAAAGGCAGCACGGTGGCCATGATCGAGATCAACTGCCCCACCTTGATATACAGCCCCCTCTGTTCCATGAACAATTGTCGCAGTCGCGATGCCGTGCGCCTGTGCAGTTGCTCGAGGTTTTCGGCCGAGTCCGCCGTGCGCCGGCCGCGTGCGAGCGCGATGCGATAGCGGATCAGGATCCAGAACACGACCCAGAGGGCCCGCCAGGATCGCCAGGTAAGCCTCATGGCTGTGGCTCCCGGACGTCGTCGCCCTCATCGGCCAGCCGGCGGTAGATCGTGCGCGTGGCGATGCCAAGCAGGCGGGCTGCATCCTGCTTGTTGCCACCGGTGAAGCGAAGCGTCTCCCGGATCATCG
The DNA here is from genome assembly GCA_018817795.1 of Myxococcota bacterium. Taxonomy (GTDB): domain Bacteria; phylum Myxococcota_A; class Polyangia; order HGW-17; family HGW-17; genus HGW-17. The sequence goes on from JAHITJ010000208.1 coordinate 29,522, forward strand.
TGCGTTCGATCTCCTCCATCGGCACGCCGATCGGCAGGGTGATCGAGCCACCTGACGGCGTGATGGCCGTGAGCTCCGGTGGGAGGTTTTCGAGGCTGATGAACTCACCCCGGCCCAGCACAACGGCCCGTTCGATCACGTTCTCCAGTTCGCGCACGTTGCCGGGCCAATGGTGTGAGGTCAGCACATCCAGCGCCTGCTGGGTGATACCCAGGAAGCTCTTGTTGTTCTTGCGGTTGAACTGCTCCATGAAGTGCGCCGCCAAAAGCGCGATGTCGTCGGTGCGCTCGCGCAGGGGCGGCAGTGTGATGGAGATGACGTTGAGCCGATAGTACAGGTCCGACCGGAACCGGCCCGAGGCCACCGCTTCTTCCAGGTTGCGGTGGGTGGCGGCCAGCAGCCTCACGTTGACCTGCACGGGGCGGTCCGCCCCCACGGGCTCGATCTCGCCTTCCTGCAGCACGCGAAGCAGTTTGATCTGCAGGTGCGGCGCGAGATCGCCGATCTCGTCGAGAAACAACGTGCCGGTGTCAGCCTGCCGGAAGCGGCCGGGGCGGTCCCCGCTGGCACCGGTAAAGGCGCCCTTGACATAACCGAACAACTCGCTCTCGATGATCGACTCCGGCAGCGCTGCGCAGTTCACTGCCACGAAAGGCAAACCCGAGCGGGCAGAAAGCCTGTGGATCGCGCGCGCAGCGAGTTCCTTGCCGGTGCCGCTCTCCCCACGCAGGAGCACGGTGGCCTCTGACGAGGCAACCTGGCGGATCAGATCCTGCAGATGCCGGAAGGCCGGAGAGTGTCCCACCATCATGCGATCCTGCTCGGCCTTGTCGAGGCGGGCACGCAACTGCCGGTTCTCCTGCACCAGACGCCGGCGCTCCATGGCCTTGTCCAGCGTCTTGGTCAGGGCCGCCTTCTTGACAGGCTTTGGCAGGAAGTCATAGGCACCCTCCTTCATGGCCTCGACGGCGTCCTCGATCTGGCCGTAGGCCGTCATGAGGATGACCTCGGTGTCCGGAGACATCCGGCGCACGAGGCGCAGCAACTCAAGGCCGGAGAGGTGCGGCAAACGCAGGTCGGTCACCAGCAGGTCGAATGTCTCGCGCTGCAGAATCCCCAGCGCCTCCTCGGCGCTTCTGGCCGTCGAAACGACGTAACCGTCTCGTTCCAGCAGGCGACGGAGGCTGTCCAGGATCGCGGCCTCGTCGTCGACCAGCAGCAGGCGGGCTTGGTTCGGATTCATGGTGCATCCAGCTCCCGGGCAAACCGGCAGTCGATCGGACAGTTCTTTTCGAGTTCCAAAAAGTGCGACAGGAGCTCATCCCGGCGGGACAGGAGCTCGATGATGTCCCGTTGACTGAGTACTTCCCCGACACAGGCAGCAATAACACGGGGTTCGACCCGACGCAAGGCGCGCGTGAAGGCCGGTGCATGCCTGGTCAGTCGCGCAAGCCGCTGTTTTCGGAGGGCGGCTTTCCACTCCCTGTCAGGACCGAAGGCCGCTCCGTTGTCAATGAACACCAGCCGGCCGTCATTTTTCCGCAGGATGTTGCCTCCGGTAAAACGGTCATAATTGTTGGTGAGGTGATCGAGCACGAACATCCAGGAGAGGTCCCACACCAGTGCCTGCTCCCTTGGCAACAACGTGGCCTCGGGTCGGCTCATCTTGTCGAGCAGCGAAGGAGAAGGATCGTAGTTGACCGCCCCGTCGACCCACAGCAGCATCGCCCCTTCCATTTCATCGGTCGCTTCCCTGAGCACTTCCCGCTCCAGTTGCTCCAGCCGTTCGGGCAGGGCATGCCGTTTGAACGCGGAGTGGATGACCGATCCATTGAACGTGCGCAGCACGGCAGGCGGCACATGGTTCATGCCCAGCAGCCGGTTGATGCGGTAGGCACCGACCTCGCCCTGCGGACGCGTGAACAAGTGGACGTGATGTCGCGGCTTGTAAAAAACACGCCAGTCGGGCTCGATCCTCAATGTTATCTTGACGGTGCGCCCGCTTTTTCGACTGGGAATGATGTTGAGCACCTTCCCGGAGGTCATGGCCGATAGGGCCTCGGCGACGAGAAGACCGCCGAAAGACCCCGCGGTCACAAACTCACACAAGACCGGTGCCTGCGCAGCCTCGGCAACGCCTGTGGCCACAGACGAAGCTGGCTTGGTCTCGGTTTTGGGCGAGGACCCAAGGGGTTCCTTCAGATCCAGCGGCCTCGGGTTGATGTTCATGAAAGGTTCGGTGGAGGGCATTGCTCCGTCACAGGCGATCACGCCGCAGCAAAGCGCCAGAAACACCGGGACGGCTCGCAGGAGCATGGGCATCAGCGGGGGCAGTCGCGCGTGATCAGTTCCTGCGCCCTAGGCAGCGCCGGGGAACCGGGAAAATCCTTCCTGATGGTCTCGAGGCGGGCCTTGGCCTCCTTGCACTTTTTGGTCCTGATCAACTCGCCCAGTTCGCCGAAGGCCTGTGATACGCGAATCTTGTCGCGCAGCAGTTTGGCGCTGGCGGCGTTGACCTTCTCCAACTCACCCACGTGGGCCAGCGCTTCGTCCCACTTTTTCTGGTACGAAAGCACGATGGCAAGCTTGGCGTGGGCGATCTCCTTGTATTTTTCCTGCTGTACCAACTTGTTCAACATCTCGGTAGCCCGGTCATAGACCTTCTCCGATGCATACAGATCTCCCAGGGAATACAGGGCCGGACCAAAGTCTGGTTCGCGTAACAGCGCCTCGGCGTAATTCTTTTTCGCGTTCTCCAGGTCCTTCTTCTCCGCGTAGATGCCACCGAGGTTGTACCAGAGGGCCGCGGCCTTCGGGAACTTCAGCATGCCCTCGCGCAGCACCTTCTCACATTCCTCGAACTTCTGAAGGTAGAACAGCGTCTCGGAGAGGCTGATTGTCAGTTCCAGCGAAACCACGCCGGTCTTGCGAACCTTCTCGAAGCTCACCAGGGCAGCCTCATATTTCTTGAGATTGAAGTGCGCGAAACCCTGGAAAAACAGTAGCTTCGGATGGTCCGGATGCGTGGCCAGCTCCCGTTCGACGGCGGCCAGCGCGTCGTCGTACTTTCCTTCGCCGAGGAGTTTCTGCACCGCTTCGAGGTTTGGCGCAGCCAGGGTCAGTTTCGCGATCGGCTCTGCCTCCGGATCCTTCTGTGGAGTCGTCTTCTTCGGCTCCTGGCATGAAAGGGTCCCCAGACACAGGACAATTGACAATATTAATTTACCACGCATGGCAGACCTCCGAAAGAAGGAGAAATTGCACCGTTTAGAGTTGCATCGCAACTCCGGAGAAATTGCGCCAACAATTGCACCACTTGGAGTTGCATCGCAACTCCGGAGAAATTGCGCCAACAATTGCACCACTTGGAGTTGCATCGCAACTCCGGAGAAATTGCGCCAGCAATTTCTACTAGATTAGAGACGTGCTGAAGTAGCGCTCGGCGCGATCGGCAAGCACCGTGACGACGGCTTTTCCCGGAGTGGCGACCTCATTGGCGGCATATACGTTGGCCCCCGAAGAGGTTCCCACGAGCAGCCCCTCAACCCTCGCCAATTTCCGCGCGGTCTCAATGGCCTCCTCATCGGTGACGGTGATGACCATGTCGATCAGCCGCGTATCGAGCACTTCGGGAATGAACCCGTCGCCGATACCCTGGATCTGGTGCAGACCGGGTTCCCTGCCCAGCAGAGCGGCGTTGTTGGCGGGTTCCACCGCGATGATGCGCACGCGGGGGTTCTTCTCCTTGAGGAACTTGCCCACACCCTGCAGCGTGCCGCCGGAGCCGATGCCTGAAACGAACACATCCACTTTTCCCTCCAGCGCGGCCCAGATCTCCGGGCCCGTGGTCATGTAATGAATCAATGGATTGTTAGGATTGGTGAACTGGTTGGGCACCCACACATCCGGGTCTGCCGCAGCCAGCTCATGCACCTTCTCAAGACACCCGTCGAGGCTGCGCTCGGCCGGCGTGAGAATCAGTTCGGCTCCCAGGGCTACGATGATTTTCTTGCGCTCTTCGCTCATGTTCTCGGGCATCACGATGATCACGCGACAGCCAAGTTGCCGACCTACTAACGCCATGCCAATACCGGTGTTGCCGGAGGTGGCTTCCACGATCGTCGTCTTTCCGGGAACGAGCACCCCCTGCTCGAGCGCGGTGGTCAGGATATAGCGGGCCACGCGGTCCTTCACGCTGCCACCGGGATTGAGGAATTCGCATTTCCCGAAGATGCTGCCGTGATCACAGAATTTACGAAGTTGAATCAGGGGTGTGTTCCCCACCAGTTCCAGAGGGCTTTGTACCATTTTCATGAGTGGAAAATCCGGGTTGAAAGAGTTTAGTTGGAAGAGGAACCCACGAGCTGAACTGAAAAAGTCCAACTCTTGCTGTAATTCTTGGCCTCGTCGGAGGAGCCCAGGCTCTTGCCGTTGAGGCGGCCCTTCACACAGGAAGCGACCGTATCGTTGCCGGCCAGCGAGCCGCCCAGGCCGGAGACGCTCAGTTTTCCGCCGGACACGGTCACGGTCACGGAGATGTCGCCGGAGTTGCCCACCAGGCCCTTGGAGGCCGCCTGCTGAAAGCACGAACCGATGGTGTACGGGAAGCCCTGCAGGACCTTCTTGACGTCCAGCGGCGCGTCACCGGGCACCAGCCCCGAAGCCGAGGCCGAAGGACGCGGGGGTTCCATCGACGGGGTCATCGGATCGGTGACGGGGCCCACCATGACATCGGTGATGTTGCCCATCGGGCCGCCCAGATCCACCATGGGGACGTTCGTGGGCAGATCGAGCATCGGAATGGTGACCGAGATCATGCCGACATCGACATTGGGGATGCCCCCGGGCTTGCCGATGCGCCCCGGTCCGCCCGGTCCACCCGGTCCGCCCGGTCCGCCCGGTCCGCCGCGGTTCTCGTCACCGATCTTGTTCGGATCCAGGGCCGCACCGGTGCCGGCCACACAAGTGGCGCCGGTGCATTCGCCTTCAACCTGCAAGGTTTTCACACCTTCGCCGGCCGTGATCGGACCCACACCCTGCGGACCACCGATGCCCGAAGGGATCGCGCTGATCTGTCCCGACAGGTTCGGCACACCCGCAGGCAGGCCGCTGAGGTTGATGTCCTTGGGCACACCGGAGAGATCGACGTTCTTGAGGCCGGCGAGCTTGTTGGCGATGGCGTCGGCCTGCATGCCGACATTCTCGGTCGTCACGGGGCCGGTGACGTCCATGTCGCCGCCGCTTTCGGGCGCCATGGCCTCGACCATGGGAGCTTCGACTTCCATGCCGTCCTTGCCTTCGGCGTCGCCGTCCTTGCCCTTGCTCTCCTCGGGCTTCTTCTGCGCATCGATCTTGGCTTCGTTGCGGGCCACGGCCCGGGCGACGATCTTCTTGGCGTCCGCATCGGAGGGTTTCCAGTTCGGATCGTAGAGTTTGAGGATTCCCCAGATCGTGAGCGGCGTGAGCACGCCCACACAAAGGAACACACTGGCCATGAACAAGCCTCCCAGCCAGGTGCGCACAGCGTACATTCCCCACATCACATGGGGCAACTGGGGTCTGGGCATCTCCGGAGGCGGAACGACAAAGTGGAACAATACGGTAATCTCGCCAATGACGAGCTTGCCGCGCGAGCTGTGCGAGAGATCAAGTTTGAAGTAATCCGTCCCCTTTTTCACATGCTCTCCGCGCTCGAGGATCTGGCTGAGCGTGAGAATCTTGCCGTCCACGGCCACGCGTGCATCCATGCCCTTGACAAAGTTGAGCACATAGCCCACGCGCGTTTCCTCGAAGATCTTGAAGGAACGCGGAAGATCCTTGGAAGGAATCAGGAAGGTGTTGTCCGCACCGCGGCCGATGCTCACGTCACCACGGGAACGCAGGAGCTTTTCTTCCACGATGCGCCCGTTCTGCACGATGCCGATGCGGAGAATCTTCTTCTGGTTGGTCGTCGTGTTCAGGGAACTCGTAGGTTTCTTCACGGGGGTGGAAGTGGCCATATCTGCCTCCTGCAACTGGTGTCTGGAATTTCCCCGCATGATCTGTTGATCGACTCAAGCCGGGATTCCCTTCCAGATACCGCGGAAAAGTAGCGCAAAAGCACTGGAATGGCAAGTGAATAAACTATATGGAGCCATTCCCGTTACATTCTACGGCGAGAGAAGGCTTTCTTATCTTTCCGGAGTGAATTCAGTCACTTGACCGATTTGTATACAGATGGCGCAGCGAGTGCGGCGTCGACTCGCCGAGCAGCGCCTTGCGATCCAGCAGGGGCCGATGGCGGCCGGCATGACGCAGGGCACCCTCGGGCACCTGAATTGGTTCTACAATCAAAGAAATTAGATGTTCATATTGAACGCGCAGTGTGAACCGCTGGGAATCCGGACGCACGCCAAAGAGAGTAAAGTCGATCTGGACCCGGTGGTCGCCGGTCTTTGGGTCCGTGGTGAAAGTACCTTTTAATTCTTGTATTTGGCCCCGTCCGCGCCAGTCCCCGGCAGTCTCGGAGTCCGGTTCAGCCAACTTCAGGATGAAACCGCCGGCGCCGTCGGGCGTCCATCGACTCCGCGAGCTGATCCAGGACAGGATCTCCCGATAGGTGCCCGCCAGTTCATTGAACCTGTTTTCCACTTCACTCTCATCGGCGGCCCGGCAGACCTCCGGCTCGTAGCGGAAACCAAGGCAGAACTCGGAATCAACATAGGTAAAATGCAGTCCATCCTCATCAGCAAGCTCCCGCACCCCCTGCACATTGCCTTTGGCGTCACGCCGCAGCCGGACGGTCTCCTGCTGCACCAGTTCCATCTGCGCCGGGGTCCACTCGTCGGGCTGGCCGCCCGTCGGCGCCGGCGGCACGCTCGTGGCCTTGGCTTCGATCCGTACGGTCGCCGAGTAAGTCCCGGCACCCGGCAGCACGCGCAGGCACTCAGGCCGATCCGGCATGCAGGAAGCCTCGGAGCGGGGATCCCCCGGACCGACAGCGTCCTCCCTTGCCCGGGACGAGCAGGCGGTGAGAATTGACAGGAGAACAATCGTCAGCACACGCATCGGGCGCAATATAGTCCAATCCCCTTCCCGGTGGTAACGAATTTTATGCCGGAACCGGCTTCGGACGCTTGGCATCGGCCTTCCCGACGGATTCGGCGGGCCTGGGATCGGCCGCCGCCCCGGCGGCACCCCGGGAGAGCACCACGCAGTGCTCGCGGTCAAGGCTCAGCAGAAGGCCCAGAGACACGTAGGATATGAGCATCGAGGAACCGCCGAAACTGACGAACGGCAGAGTGATGCCCTTGGAAGGGATGAGGTTCATGACCACGGACAGGTTGATCAACGCCTGAAGCACGAGCATCAGTGAGAGGCCCAGTCCCAGCAGGAAGCGGAACATGCTGTCGCGGTGACTCCAGGCGATGCGCACGCCTGCATACAGGAACAGCGCGTACAGCGCGATCATGAAGGCCACACCGGCAAAACCAAGCTCCTGGCCGATCATGGCCGCGATGTAGTCCGTGTGCGCCTCGGGCAGGAAGTCCATCTTGTAGGGACCGTCACCGAGCCCGTAGCCCCAGACACCTCCGGAGCCGAAAGCGTCAAGCGAACGGATGATCTGGTACGAGGCGCCCTGGCTGAAATACTCCGGATGCAAAAAGGGAATGATGCGCTTGGACAGCCGCCAGCCCGCCACCATGTAGTACCACAGCAGCGGCAGCGACACCGCGGCGGCCAGCGCGAAGTAGTACAGGCGGCTGCCCGCAACGAACAGCATCATGGTAGCCACCACGATGAACAGCACCGCTGAGCCGAAGTCCGGCTGCATCAGGAGCAACACGATCATCAGCCCCGTAATCAGCAGCGGCTGACCGAATCCCTTCCACGGGTCCTCGAGCAGGTCGACGCGCTTCTCGATGATGTACGCCAGATACAGGATCAGCGCGATCTTGGCGATCTCCATGGGCTGGAACGAGAAGCCCATGAACTGGAACCAGCGGTGGGCGCCGTTGACGTTGACGCCCAGGAACAGCACCGTCACGAGCAGGACGAAAGCCCCGACGATGGCCGGTTTCACGAGCTTGCGCGTGAGCCAGACCGGTGTCATGGCCGCCACCACGGCGAAGAACATTCCCACCATGATGTAGATCGACTGGCTGATGAGGAAGACGCGGGTGTTGACCGTAGATGTGGCTGCGCGGGTCATGCTGGCGTAGTGCTTGGACAGCAGCAGGCCGCCGGTGACGCTGAAGATCATGACCAGCCCCAGCGCCGACAGGCACAGCGCCGCGAGTATCAACATCCAGCCGTGGTTGGAAAAACGAATGCGTCCCATCGCCGCTTAATTCATCATGGATTGGCAATTCCGTCAAAAATCGCACACGAAGCGGCAACTTTTCCGGCGCGGCGACGACAATGAGAGACGGAGAGCCCATCATGACACCCGAAGAAACCGCCCACTCCCTGGCCTGTGTGTTCACCACCGAAGAGAACCCTTCGAATCACTGGCACGACCTGCTCGAACAGGCCGGTGGTCTGGCGCGGCTGTCCCGCTTCTCGGAGCTGGAGCTGGCCCAGTTGTTCGGGCTGCCCGCCACCCGCGCGCGCAGGCTGTGCGCCGTGTTCCGCATCGGTCGTGAGGCCCTGATGGAGTCCCCACCCCCGGCAACACCGCTGTGCAGCCCGTCGGAGGTGTTCGCCTACCTCGCCCCGCGCATCGGCTGGCCCGAGACCGAGGAGTTCTGGGTGCTGGGTTTCAACATCCGACAACAGCCGCTGCACCTTAGCCTGGCTGCCAAAGGTACGCCCGAGCAAGTGAGCCTCTCGATAGGCAACGTGTTCCGCATCCTGCTTCACCATGGTGCCGCACGTGGCCTGGTCTGCCACACGCACCCCTCCGGGGATCCGAGCCCCTCGGAAGCGGACCTGATCCTCACCGAGCGGATCGTTCAGACCGGCCGGATGCTCGGGATCCCGATCATTGATCATGTGATTCTGGGACAGGGAGGCTTCAGCAGCCTGGCCGACGGCGGCTATCTTTCATGCGACTGAGCACGGCCTGACAGGGATACCAGTTCGAAGAACCGGCTGGAGACGGAGGTGTTGAAGGCATCGGCACGAACACGCCAGGCCCAGTTCTTGTCTGCGATCCCCGGCACGTTCATGCGTGCATCGGTGGCCAGGGAGAGCAAGTCCTGCATGGGGAAGATGGCCGTGCGCGCCACAGAGAACAGCGCGCAGCGTATCAGGTCCCATACGATGTCATGCCCGGCCACGGCCAGGTAGCGCCGGGCGTGGTCTTGTATTCCGGGGCCGGCAGTGAGCCACCAGCCGAGCGTGGTGTCGTTGTCGTGCGTGCCGGTGTAGACGACGCAGTGCTCGGGGAAGTTGTGCGGCAGGAAGGGATGGTTCGAACCATCCCCGAAGGCGAACTGCAGGATCTTCATGCCGGGCAGCCCGAACCGGTCGCGCAGCTCGATCACATCGTCGTCGATGTCACCGAGGTCCTCGGCAACCAGCGGCAGCTCGCCGAACTCCCGGGCCAGCTCGGCGAAAAACTCGACGCCGGGACCGGGGAACCACTCTCCCGGACGCGCGTCCTCGGATTCGCGCGGCACAGCCCAGTAGGCCGAGAAGCCGCGGAAGTGGTCCAGCCGAACGAGATCGAAAAGGTGCAGGGCGCGACGCAGGCGGCTCTTCCACCAGCCGAAGTGATCATCACCCATGCGGGTCCAGTTGTAGATGGGGTTGCCCCAGAGCTGGCCCGTCTCACTGAAATAGTCCGGGGGCACGCCAGCGACGGGATCAGCCATTCCGTCCGGTCCGTACAAGAACTGGTCCCGATGCAGCCAGGTGTCGACGCTGTCCTGATCAACATATATAGGCACATCGCCCATAATTAAAATACCCAGTGAGTTGGCCTGCTGTCGAAGCTCCTTCCACTGCCTGTCAAAAAGGAACTGCAGCGCGATCTCGAGATCGATCTCTTCCCTGTGGGACTCCCTTGCGGAGGCGAGAGCCTGCGGCTGCCGGTCGCGCAGCGGCACCTCCCAGTCCCACCACGCACGATCGAAGCGCCGGTGCAGCACGAGAAACAGCGCGGCGTCCTCGATCCATTCGGCCTCGCGACGGAACTCGACCAGCGCAGGTCCGAGGGTCTCGTGAGACGCCACAGCGGCTGCGGCCACCTTCAGCAGGGGCATCTTGTAGGCACCGGCACCCTCAAAGTCGACGCGATCCGGCGAGAACGGCGGCGGTGTGGGCAGGCGGTCCGGCAGGAGGCCGTCCTCCTGAAGCCAGTCGAGGCTGATCAACAGCGGATTGGAAGCCAGCGCTGCGCAGGTCGCGTACGGGCTGTAGCCGGCGCCCGGCGGCACCAGCGGCAGCACCTGCCATACTCGGGCGCCAGCCTCGGCGAGCCACCTCACGAAGCGGTGGGCCATCGGACCCATGTCACCGATGCCGTGGGGCCCGGGAAGCGAAGTGGGATGAAGGAGAATGCCGGCCTTACGAAGTGTGGAGGTGGTGCTCATGGTACGTAATCATGCGGAAAATGGCTTGAAATAGCAAGCGTTCATTCAGTTGGATGTACTTGGAGAACAGCTTTCCTTGCACCCTGCGGATCGGTCAGTTTTTCGTCAGCGCCGGCCCCGTCCTGGCTCCCGGATCCGCGAGATCCACTGGGACGACGCCGGCAGGGGTGACCACTGCATTGGCGACAGGGGCGTCGATGCGGCAGTTTTTCCATACCACGACGTTCTCGAGGTGCATGCCGGGTGCCACAGAGGACCCTTCGCCGAGAACCAGCCCGCCTGAGACGGAGACCGAATCGGGCAGGTCCGCACCGGGAGCGGCGATCACGCCCGAACGAGTCGGATGATAGGCCAGCTCGCCTGCCAGACATGCGCGAACCGCCGGCGAGAAGAGGTTGAGGTTGCCCTGCAGGTAGCGCGAGGGAGTGGAGTGATCCCACCAATAGGCATCGTCCGGAAGCACATGGCCGAAGAAGGCCCCACCACGCAGGAACCACGGCCGGAAGCCCTCCCGCACCAGGCAGTGCGGCCCCTCGGGCAGGAGGTCGAGAAACTCGGGCTCAAGGAGGCTGATGCCGGTGAACATGTGCGTCGCGGGAACCTGGGAAGCGGAGCCGTCGGTGCGGACACCGAGCATGGAGCGGACACGTCCGTCGGGGTCGAGCGTGAACCCCCCCCAGCGACCCGCCTCCGGATCCGGGCGCAGCACCAGTGTGACGCCGGCGCGGCGCTCCCGGTGGAAGGCCAGGGCGGCCGACAGTTCGGCAGTGGTGACGATCTTGCCGTTCATGACCACGCAGGTGCGCTCACCGAAGAACCAGCGGGCGTGCCGCACACCACCGCCTGTACCCAGGATCTGCCCGGTCTCGCGACTCCAGGAGGCGCGCACGCCGAACCGGGCTCCGTCACCCACATGGCTCTCGAGGGCGTCGGCGAGGGTGAAACTGTTGAGGATCACGTCCTCGATGCCCGCCTTTTTCAGCAAGGAAAAGGCGTGCTCGACCAGGGGACGGCCACCCACGGGCAGCATGGGCTTCGGACGATCCTGTCCGAGCGGCCCCAGCCGCGTTCCGTGACCGGCCGCGAGGATCATCGCGCGCGGCGTCGGCATGGATTCACATCTCCCATTTGATGTTGAAGAAGACCCACATGAAGGCAACGAAGATGAAGCCCAGGATCAGGGCCACGATCAGTCCGTAGACGACAGCCTGGAAACGCGCGCTGCGCTCGTCGGAGGTCTTGTGCAGGTTCTTCCAGAAGGTCTCGTTTCCGTCCTCGTCCTGCTGGATCTCGGACATCTCGGCGACGCTGCGCTTGCGCTGGCGCAAGGCCAGGTACACCGCCACGAACACGACGAACATCAGCAGCAGGCCCGCCGTCGAGACGACGATCAGCACGGTCTTCTGGGAGCCGCGCTTGTACCGGGACAAAACCGCCTCCTTGTGCTGCTTGGTGTCGGTGAGCACCTGCGGTGCGAAGTGGAACGTGTCGAGCAGCCCGGCGAAGTAGTGGATGTTGTTATCGATGGAGTAGCCCGGCTGCCAGATCAGGCCGCGGTCGATGAGCGCCGACAGGTACTGCAGCGTATGTCCGTCGAGGTTCTCGTTGCGCTGGGCCATCTTCACGGCCTGCTCCAGCAGCCGCGGGTTGTTGGTCTGGGCGTTCACCCAATAGGTCGAGTTCACGGTCGAGTTGGCCAGGGGCATGTAGAAGAGGCTGATCTGCATCTTGCGCAGGCTCTGTGGCTCATCAATGGCCACGCGCGCCTGGCCGAACATGTCGGTCAGGGGAATTTGGGCCGCGTACAACCAGGCGTTATCACTGTAGACATCAACATACATTGGCCCCTTACCAAGACCGCGGAACGGGAACAGGAAGCTTGTGCCGGGCGGTAGGATGCGCGGAAAGTACGCCAGAAACACGTCGTCCTCGACGATGCCGACGTCGAAGTCCGTCTCGCGGCGGGCTCCCCATGTACCTGCCGGGTCCTGGACCTGATACGAGATGTGGAAGGAAACGCCGGGGGTCATCACATACAGCGACATCGAAGCCAGTCCGAGGATGTCCGTCTCCAGATCGAACGGCACGCTCTTTCCCTCGGGAACCTCGAGCATGCAGGGGTCGAGCTCGGGCTTTGCGAACGGCGGATTGCAGTCCGCGTGCCGGGGAAGGCGGATGCGGCCGCGCAGCAACTTCAGTTGCGCCCGGGCACGGACGGGCTCACCCTGGACGTTGTGCGCCCGGAAAAACAGGACGTCGCGGAAAGGCATCTTGAAGCCGCGTCCGTTGATGGGGTTGACCGAAACGATGACCCCGTCGGCGTCGGGCTTGAGCGGGCTGGTCTGCGTGCCTACGTAGTTGCCACCGTCTCCGCCGGGCGGGGACTCGTGCACCCAGGCGAGCTTCTCGGGCTTATCGACGAGCTCGACGGAAAAGGCGATGGTCTCGTCGGCGTGGGGGCTCTCGACCACCATCTTGATGCGGTAGCGTCCCGGCGCCACCCGGGGCAGCACCGTGTTGACCTCGACAGCCTGCGATCCGGGACCGGCGGAGCCTTCGCCGATGAAACGCTCGCCGTCGTCGGTCAAAAAATAAGCCTTGATGCGAACCGGCGAGGCCGGTTTTGAATACTTGCCCTGGCGCACCAGCACACGAAAGGCCGCACGCGATCCTGGCTGCAGTTGGGACAGGCCGTACACACGAACCCAGCCCGTGATGTTCATGCGGGACACATGCACCCCGATGGCCAGCAGCACCGTCACAAGGATCGGAATGCCGATGAACAGGAAACGCTTCCACCAGGAGAGGGTTGAAAAGGGAAACCGGGAGATGGGTTCGAGCGCCGGTTGCTCTGTGGCCTCGGGCTGATCCTCAGCCCCGGGCCGGGAATCAGCGGGTGACTTCCTTGAGGCAGGCATGCACGTCCTTGCAATCCTTCTGTTCCAGGCACTGGTTGATTTTTGACGAGCGGGAATCGCGACCGCTCTTGGCCTTGCAGGGAGCGACGATTTCCTGATCCACCAGCTTGGCGTAGTCGGCCGTGAGCTTTTCCATGACCTTGACGCACTCCTCGGCCTCTGCCGGACACCCCGTGGGGTTGTACGTCTTGTAATTTTCCTTCAGGCAGGTGATCAGACGGGTCTCGAGCTTGTCACAGTCGACCTTGGGCTTGCAGCCGAAGGCCAGCGGAAACAGAATCGTCAGCGCAACCGGAAAAATGAAAAAACGCCGCATCGAATTCCTCCTGGATCAGTCCCTGCAAATAGCATTTTTCCGTCGTTTCATCAACTTTATTTTTGAAATCAGTAGTACCGCTTGAACAAGACGAAGATCATGGACGGATACATGCCGAACTCGGAGCGGAGGGCTGCGCCGGTGGGAAGGCCGCCGGCGGTGAGCAGTTCCGGACGCCGGCCCACAGGCAAGAACCCACCGATCTGCAGCACGGTCTCGTCCGAAAGCAGGATCTCCACAGAGGTGGAGAAGTGGGCCGCGGGATCGGTCAGGTTCACCATGGCCAGCGCGGACCACTTGAGCTTCTCGGTCAGTTCCCACACGCCTCCAGCGCCAAAATAATACTGCCCAAGTGCGGAAATCTCCGCATACTGGGCCACCCGGGCGGACGCGAGGATGAGGGCATATTCATCGGGATTACGGGTTCCGAAGCCGTTGTAGTGCAGCTCCGAAAACACGTGCACCGCCCTTGAGAAATCGAAACTGTAGTCGACGCCGGCGACGGCACGGATGTAGCGCTGGCGGAAACTGTAGTCGGCATCTCCGGGCTCGTTGTCCTCATAGTCCCAGGTGAAGGTCGCCTCGGAGCGGACCTTCCAGCGTCCCAGGGTGCCGGCGGTAAAGGCGCCCACCACCCAGTCGCCGCGAACCCAGCCGGCCAGCGCGCCCAGATCGAACTCTCCCATGGTGGTGCGGAACCGCGCGGCCAGTGAGGAGGCATCCCGCTCGAAGCGCGGCTCCCCAGGTGAACAATGCTTTCCGGACGGCGTCTGCCACACGGACGAAGCCATGGGATCGGCCGCGGTCGGAACCGACACATGCAGGCACGATGGCGCGCCCGCCACACCCACCAGTGCAAGCTCCGTGAAGGACCCAAGGTTGAAGTTCAGCCGCACCGCATCCACCCCGGGTTTGAACTCCTTGTCGATGTCCAGCGGGGAAAACGGCGCCAGCAGATCCGCTGGCTGCCAGATGAAGCCCACACCGAAACTAACGGGCTGCCGTCCGACAAGAATGTCCACCGGACCCAGCCGCGTCTGGAAGTAGAGACGATCCAGAGCGGCATTCCAGATCCTCCTCTGGGCGACGGCATCGGTGTACTGAAACGGGAGGGATCGCGGCGGCTCGGCCGTGGAGGAGGCCCCACCGGAGAACGCCGAAATCATGTTCGGCTCGGAGAAGAGGAAGAAGCCTGTCCTGGCCTGGATGTCCCACTTGAGGCGGTCCTCATGCCAGCGTCCGCTGAACTTCAGTCGTGCCTCACCCGCCCCGAACATCGCATCGCGGGAGCTCCAGCCGAGCGCACCTATGGTGGGGGATCCCACAACCATGGGCCACGGCCAGGGCAGGTGCAGGGCCGTGCCCGAGGCCTTGAGCACGCCGTCGACGTCGATGACCCATGGGTCGTCGTCCACGACCGTCGTCGCCCGCACTGGCGCCGGTAGGCAGAGCAACCACAGGACAGACACAAGGAGGGGGAACTTAGCCGCCGAAAACGCAGATCCCGTGGTCATGCCTCGACCTCTGCCGGGATGCGGTCCCCGGCGCCGTGTGCCTTGGTATCGTCGGAGGAGATCTTTCCGTCGACAATGCGCACGATGCGGCGGGAGTAGTCCATGACCATCGGATCATGCGTCGAGAACAGGAAAGTCACCTGGTGTTCGCGGTTCAGATCCGCCATCATCTGCAACAGCGCCGCGCCGGTGTGGGAGTCCAGGTTCGCCGTTGGCTCGTCGGCCAGCACCAACTTCGGGTTGGCCACGACCGCGCGCGCCACGGCCACGCGCTGCTGCTGGCCTCCGCTCATGTCCATCGGACGACGGTGGCGCAGTTCGGCGAGCCCCACCTCGTCCAGGATGGCCAGCACCCTCTTCTTCCGCTCGGCGGCTGGCACGCCCTGCAGGGCCAGCACCAACTCCACGTTCTCGAACGCGGTGAGCACCGGAACAAGGTTGTACGCCTGAAAGACGAAGCCTATCTTGCGCAGGCGCAGGTCGGCCAGCGCCGAATCGGAGAGCCTGGAGACATCCTTGCCGTCCACATGGACACTACCCCGGGTGGGTGTGTCCAGACAACCGATCAGGTTCAACAGCGTCGTCTTGCCCGAGCCCGAGGGCCCGCAGATGGCCGTGAACTCCCCGGGCTCGATGGTCAGGTCGATTCCGTTGACCGCCTTCACCTCCAGTTTTCCCTGCTTGTACTCCTTGTGCACATCCTGCAATTCCACGATCGGGTGCGACATGTTGGATTCTCCTCGTAGAACCGGCGCTACATCTGCCGGAGGGCCTTGACCGGCAGGATCCGCATGGCCCGGAACGCGGGCCAGAGGGCGGACAGCACGGTCATGACGATGATGATTCCTGAAAGGGTCAGGCCGCTGCCCCAGCGCAGCACGGGGTGGATCCTGTCGGTGAAGGCGATGCCCTCCATCTCCATGACCTCCCCACCGGTCAGCGCCATCGGGTCGATCCCGACGCGGGCGAAATAATACACCAGCGGAAGCCCCACGGCGGCGCCGACGACCACGGCCAGCAATCCGAGCATGGTGCTCTCGGTCATGATCAGGCGGAAGATCGACGACGGCCGCATACCCAGGCTCTTGAGGATGCCCAGCTCCCGGGTGCGCTCCATCACGGACATCAGCACCGTGTTCATGATTCCCGCGGCCACGATTCCCAGGATGATGAAGATGAAGACCTGCATGGACACATCGTCGACCCAGAGCAACTGGGTCAGCACCGGCAATGCCTCCTCCCAGTGGAGCACCGCCACGGGCAGATCCGCGAGCTTGGCCGACAGCATGCGCGCTGCGTCCCGGCTCGTCTCTGAAGGCATGAAGAAGGCCAGTTGGCTGATCGCGCCGCCCATCCCCAGCAGCACCTGTCCACGGGCAAGCCCGATCATGGCCGTGCCGCGGTCGGAATCCCCGCCGATCCTGAACACGCCGGCCACGACGAAGCGCTCTTCCACCTTCTGGGAAAGGCCCGAGCAGGAGAGCACGACCTTGTCCCCCACATCCACCTTCAACAAACGCGCAGCCTTCTCTCCGATGAGGATGCCCGGCTCCCCGGAGGTCAGCCAGGCGCCGCGGACGATCTTGCGCGGGACGTCGCTGATCTTCTTCTCGTTCTCGAGATCCACGGCCATGAGGTTGTCCAGCATCACGGAGCCGTCCGCAGAACGCAGCAGCCCGGTGGTGAAGATCCGCTGGGTCACCACCCAACCCTCGGGAAGCGGTCCGATCCTCTCCAGCACCTTTTCGGGATGCGTGACCCTCAACTCCAGCGCCCGCTCCTTCTGGAACTCCGGTGCCTGGACAATGACATGTCCCGCCTGCATGCGTATGGCAAGATCAATCATGAGTTCGTGGGAGCCCTCGGTGAGGCCGACAAAAAACAAAAGCAGGGCGAAGCTCGAGCCGATCGCGAACAGGGTGATCCCTGTGCGGAACCGGCGACGCCAGAGGTTTCGAAAGGCCATTTTCAGCAGCAGCATGCCGTCCACTCCTTGGTTTGGGCGAACCCGTCAGACACCCGTCTGACGCAGCGCCTCCACGGGTTTGATGCGGGCCGCACGCACGGCCGGCCACACGGCGACGATCAGGCTCACCAGCGACATCAGCGCCAGCGGGATCGCGAAGCTCCGCACCGAGATCACCGTCCGCCAGACCGGATCGATGACCACTCCCTGATAGGAGAACCCCTCGGGCAGAAGGCTGGACATGTCCAGCCCGTAAACATACAGGTACGAGGAGATCCCCAGGCCCAGAACCCCGCCCACGACCATCGACACCAGGGTCATCAGGAGCGTCTCGAGCATGATCAGCCTCGCCACGAAGAAGGGGCGCATGCCCACAGACTTCAGGACACCGAATTCACGGATGCGCTCGAACACGGACATGAGCATCGTGTTCATGGTGCCCAGCGCGGCGATCGCAAAGATGATCAGCAGAAGGATCGCAGTCGAGGCATCCTGCAACTTCACCATCGATGCCATGGCCGGTTCCACTTTCTGCCAGGGCCAGGCCACCAGGTGCAGGCCCTTGAGCCGCTTCTGGAGGCGCTCCGCGACGACAACATTGTCCAGTGAGTCCTTGATCCGGATCGCCAGTTCATGGATCTGCGGCGCCCCGGTCTTCGGATCGACGAGGTTCATCAACTCCGGATCCCAGGCCATCCGCAGGTGCACGAAGGTCAGCGAACGATCCATGCTGTCCAGACCGGAATTGAACATGCCTGCGACCTCGACCATCTCGTCCATGGGGAATCCTTCGCGCGTAAGGATATCCAGGCCCAGCCGGTCTCCTGGCTTCACCATCAGGATCCGCGCGAGTTGATCGCCGATGAGGATTTGCGGGACGCCCTGCCCGTTGCGGTAGGTGTTGTTCAGATAGGTGCCGGCCACCACCTTGTCGACCATGGTGGTCACCTGGCTTTCCCGCGACGGGTCCACGGCGATGATGCCGACCTGGGATGACGCCGTGCGCACCACGCGAAAGACCACAGTCGTGGGATTATCCGCAGGGGTCGCAGGGGACGGGGACGGAGCGGCCGGGGGTGGGGCCGCAGGAGCCGCGTCCACGGCCGGAGCCGCGTCCGGAGCCGCGTCCGAGGCCGGGGCCAGCATCGGGGTTGCATCCGCGGACGGGGCCGCCGGAGCGAGCTTCTCCAGGCTGTCGATGTCGTCCGGATCCGTTTGTGCAGCGCTTTTAGCCTTCGGTGGCGCGTTGAGGTCCGCGATGTCTGCCGGCCGCATCAGCAGCGACGACGCTCCGGCAGGGTCGCTGCGCACCACGCCGGAGATCTCGACGCGCTCGCAGGCGGGCTCGGCCGGAAGCGGCGAGAACCGAAGGATGCTGCCCAGATCCAGGCGCCACCGCTTGGCAGTCCGCTCGTCCACCAGGGCGGTGCATTTTTTCAGCGGAAGGCTCCCCGAGACGAGGCTTTGCAACCCGCCCCCGTGGGTCCCGATGGTCCCCACGTGCACCTCGAACTCGTGCTCGGAGGAGACCATCCCGCCGGTGTACACGCGGGGCGCCGCCTGGATCACCGCGGGGTCGGCCAGCACGGCCAGGGAGGCCTCCTTCTCGGGAAAGGACAACTCAAGGCGCCTCTCCTCGAGATAGTCGGGATGATGCACCTGCACATGCCCCAGGTGGGATCGCGTGATGCCGCGGATCATCTCCCGGCTCACGCCCTCCATGAGGCCGTAGGTGGGGATGCACAGCGCCAGACCCGCGCTCATGGCAAAAACGGTGATCAGCGAACGACGGCGCTGGCGCCACAGGTTGCGCCAGGCCATTTTCCACAGCAGCAGGAAGTTGTACATCACGTCGGTGCCTCTTGAATTCCGGGGATCACATCTTCAGGCCGCGCAGGGTGAACATCCGGTCCGGGATGGCCACGTCGAAACGGACCTTGTCGTAGACCACTTCGGTGCTCTCGTTCTTGCCCGCGACCGTGAGGGTCATACGCGTCGGAATGCTGCGGCCGTCCATCTTCTGGATGCGGTCGAAGGTCATCGTGCGCTTGAGGACGCCCTTGTCGGAGTAATACTGCGCCGACTCCGGGATCGAGTCGGCCCGCCGGATCTTCATGACGATCTTGCCCCACACCACCGGCGCGTTGGGCTTGGGCGCCAGCGACACCGTGATCGAGTCCTTCCCGTCGGTGCGGGACAGGCACTCGTAGTGGATGTACAACTGCGTCTCCTTGACGAGATCGTCGTTGGTGAAGTGGCTGCCCATCCACGAGTCGCCCATCATCGAGCTGCCCACCTTCACGATGCGATCGGTGCGAGGCATGTAATACCAGACGTTGTCGGAGACCTTCAGCGTGGACATGCCCTTGAGCCGGCTGGGCTCGGTGATGCGCACGAGCATGTTCTCGCGGCCCGAGGACCAGAAGGTCATGCTCATCGTCGAGGTCTGGTCGGGTTTCCTGACGGTCATGGTCATCTTGCCGGCCGTGGTCTTGGCGAACATGATGCGATCGGCCTTGTCCACCAGATCCCGCGTGTCCTTGGGACACTTGCCCCAGTTCTGAGCCGCCGCCGGTCGACCGAAGGTGGTTTGGAGAAGGAGGATCAATGTTACAAATAGAAATTTCTTCATGTTCAGACTCCCTGCGGATCCCTGCCGTGCATCTGT
The DNA here is from genome assembly GCA_018817795.1 of Myxococcota bacterium. Classification (GTDB taxonomy): domain Bacteria; phylum Myxococcota_A; class Polyangia; order HGW-17; family HGW-17; genus HGW-17. The sequence goes on from JAHITJ010000208.1 coordinate 49,421, forward strand.
GCCAGCTGCAGTTGGGCGATCCAGTCCGAAGGACGCTCAAAATCGGATTTTGTTTTCTCGGGCTCTCCCAGAAACGGCGCGACAAATTCCAGGGCCGGTCCCGTCATCTCCTGACCCGGATCGAGGAACCGGCGCAGAAACTCCAGCAGGAACCCGGTGAGACCGTCGGGATCGAAGCTGCGGCCTTCGGCCATCAACTCCAGCAGCCACGTGGAGATCGACATCATGAAACCCTGAATCATGTGCACCAGCAGGTGCACGGGCAGATCCTGCCGGATGACGCCGAGCCGCCGCCCGGTCTGCACAAAGCGCGTCAACGTCAGCGTGGAGAACTGCATCATCTCGCGCAGGTGCTCGGGAAACATCGCCGAGATCTCCGGATCGATCACCTCCCGGAGAAGCGCAAAGGCGGTGGGATCTAATTTCAACTTAATAATCTGATGGAATGCATTATGGGCAATCGTCCAAAATTTGGAAGGATCTTCAATGTCAAATTTTTTTTGTACTATCTGTGGAAACCGGTCCATCAGGCGACTCACGACCGTAATGAACAGATCTGCCTTATTGTCAAAATAATAATAAACTGCACCTTTGCTCAGACCGGCCCCGGCGATGATGTGATTGAGTGACGCCTTCTGGTAGCCGTGACGGGCGAATTCTTCGAGCGCCACATCCAGGATGCGACCGCGTCGCTCCTCGGGAAGCTTGAAGAATCGGGCGGTCGGCATCGTGGTCTCCGAAGATCCGGTGAGGTGGTCCACTGATAAAAGAAAAGCGATCCTGATTCAGACCGGCGGTCTAAACCATGGTCTGAGTGGTAGTCTTTCTTTGGGTTCCTGTCAAGACCCCCCAGAAAAAATGTGGAAAAAAATCCCGGCGGGCCTCCGGTGCGACTCCAGCATATATTATTGGGGGGCCAGTTGTCCGATGTCCCCGGCGGCCGGAATCTGGCATAAAATGATTGCGAAGGAGTATTTCCCGATGTCACTCCGATTTTCCCCTCGCCTGATTCGCAACCGCAAGGGCCAGGCCCTGGTGGAATCTGCCATTGTCATTCCGCTGATGACCTTCATCATCCTCGGGGTGGTCCAGCTCGGCATGATCCAGCACGCCCGCCTGATGACAGAATACGCCGCCTTCAACGCCGCCCGCGCCGGCATCGTCTGGAACGCGGACCGCTTCGTCATGCAGAACGCGGCCATCATCTCGCTGCTGCCGACGATGGAAGGCCTCGTCAGCGAGACCTCCGCGGGCGATCCCGCCAAGATGATGATGCAGATCGTGCAGCGGGCCCTGATTTACCAGGCTCACCGCCGCGTGGCCCAGGCCTCGGACTTCATCCGCAACGGCACCGACGCGATCATCGGCATGCTCTCGCCGTCGATCCAGGGAGGAGCCGGCGCCTTCCGCGACGCTGTGCTCAACGCCGCCGAATCGGCGGCAGACACGGGGCTGCGAAACGCGATCAACGGCATCTTCGGAACTCAGGACATCGTCGACGTGGAGATCGTGTCGCCCAAGCTCGGTGACTTCGGCGGCGTGCATTCCACCGAGATCACCTTCGACGACGTGATGTCCGACGACGCGGCCTGGGTGGACAAGACGCGCCTGAGCATCCGCATCACGTACCTGTACACGCTGCGCATCCCGTTCGCCAACCGCATCATCCACACCGCGTACATCGCCGGCCAGGTGGGACAGAACCTGTACGGCGCGGTCTGGAATCCGCAGACCCGCGCCGGGGAGACCGGCTTCCGCAACGTGGCCCCGCTGAACCTGGCCGGCCGCGGCACCCAGCTCACGCGCCAGCTCTGGCAGGCGGCCTCGCACGGGGTCTTCATGATCCCGCTGCGGGCGACCTATTCCATGCGCATGCAGTCCAACCCCTATCGCCGCTCCGTGGCCATACGGTAAGGGAGACAAGATCATGACTCGCACCATGAAGCACCTCATCGAGAACAAGAAGGGCCAGGCGTTCCCGCTGGCCGCCATCGGCGTGTTCATCATGGCCCTCTCGGTCATCGCCACCATGAACCTCGGGCAGGCCATCCACGAAAAGATCAAGCTCCAGGGCGCCGCCGACGCGGCCTCCTACTCCCTGGCGAGCATGGAGGCCCGTGCCTTCAACTTCGTGGCCATGCTCAACCGCACGATGGTGGTCAACTACAACACCGCCATGGCCGTCCAGAGCTATTACAACTATGCGGGGTTCTGCCTGTTCCTGCTGGGATCGGTGCGCGACCTGCTCGCCTGCATGGTCAGTTCCCTCGACTTCGGATGCACGTTCATCAAGTTGCCTCCATGGCTGAACGCCGCATACTGCATCCTGAAGGCCATATTCACTGCGGTGAACCAGATAGTCAGCGCGATCCTGAGGGTCGTCGACTATCTGGTCAACAAGCTTCCCGTGCTGGGTCTTCACAGCATCTCGGCGGGGGTGGCCGATGCCTTGGGCCTGATGAACAAGTACATGCTCTGGCAGATGCAGTTGATCCGGCTCGCGCTGGTCAACGCACACATCCTGTCGGGCATGCACCAGGTCGTCTCCGACAACTACATCCATCCGCAGACCGGCGAGTCCAAGTGGCGGTTCGAGTTGACGCCGTGGATGTTCCTGAACATGGCGCTGAACACCCTCGAGTACCGGGCCGCCTTCGACCGCGGCGCCGGCGTCAACGCCAGCGCCTTCGACCTGCTGCTGCTGGGCTGGCGCGACTACGGCGACTTCGGAAAACGCCAGACCGACGCCAGCAAGGACGCCGTGCGCATCATGTCCGAGATCGCCAACGCCACGCGCTCCCACGCGGCGATCTACAACCGCAAGCGCGGCCTGTTCGCCTCGTGGATCGTGTCCAACATCTTCGGCGACAAGATGGGCGCCACCAAGCTCATCCCGACGGGCAGCGACTCCAAGCCCAACCCCGACGTGCGCAAGATCCGCTCCGCGGAGAACTACGAGCTCGGCGACGTGCTCGCCTCCGACGACTACCTGACCCGCGGCTGGGGCATCGCCACGGTGGGCATCTCGGTGGTGTTCGCCCAGTCCTCCACGATCAAGGGCATCGCCCACGCGATCACCGCCTATGGCGAGGACTCCACGGACAACAACCGCAAGCACTACGGCTACAAGAACAACAACGGCGACCCGGCGCACCCCAAGGGCGGCTACAGCGGCCTGATCGTGATCCCGCCGATGAGAAAGAGCGCCAAGAAGAGCATCCAGAAGGAAGTCGACTGCAGCCTGATGGAGAAGCACAAGTGGATCGGCATCTCCCCGTACTTCAAGTTCATGCCCATCGCCGACCACAATAGTGACTACGGCCAGCCCAGCACCTGGATCTTCCTGAACATGCCGCCGGAGAAGTTCCAGACCGGCACCGGCGTCGCGGGCCGTCCCTGGCACAAGAAGTTCACCTTCAACCATGGCGGCGGAGACAAGTTCTCCCAGGACAACCTCGGCACCGGCCAGGCCGGCGAGCACGGCGGCCACAGCGCCGACCTCGACACCACCATCGGCGGCGAGCGAAACTCGATGTCCCTGTTCGGCATGCACCTCGAGGGCCTCAACGTCATCTCTCGCGGCATGGTCTACTACCACCGCCAGGGCAACTGGGGCGAGCCTCCGAACTTTTTCAACCCGTTCTGGCGCGCCAAGCTCGCGCCCGTTGGCGCCAAGCTGGCCCAGTGGCTCGACAACCTCACCCGCGGCATCGTCAAGCCCGGCAGCGCCGACGAGAGCACCTCGCAGACCGTCGTTCGCGTCGTGCTGAACCTGTTCCGAAACTTCCTCGGGGATGTCTTCTTCGGCTTCATCACCTCCGTGATGACGCACTGATCGGGAGGGAACCATGACCAGACGCATTGCGTTCTTCAGAAACACCCGCGGTCAGGCCCTCGTGGAGTTCGTCGTGGCCGTGCCCACGATGGTCCTGATCTTCCTGTTCTCGCAGTTCTTCTACGAGGCCATCCAGGTCAAGCTCAAGACCCAGGAGATGGCCCGCTACATGGCCTGGGAGTTCACCGGCCGCGCCCTGCACGACTATGACGACGGATCCTTCAAATACTCCGATGTCTCCACCGAGATCAAGACCGACGCCGCGAACCGCTTCTCCAACCTGCGCTCGACGGACCTTCGCAACGACGCGGACATGGCGCTGGCGGGCAAGTGGACGGTCAACACCCCCACCACCCAGAACGGCGCCGAGCCCCTGCTGCCCGGCGGCACGCTGTTCTCCATCGGCGGCTTCCCCATCGACATCAACATGGTGTTCAGGTTCGCCGGCTACGTGCTCGACGGCCTGCGGCTATTGTCCATCGCCAAGCACCCCAATGTGTACTGGGCCGCGATGGCGGCCTACTACACCATCCAGGAGAACACGATGTTCGGAGGAGGGGCGCTGAGCCGGTTCAATCCACCATCGGGATGGAAGCTCAACACGCGGGGCTACATCCGGACCCAGGTGCGCGTGACGTTCGAGAACATGTGGCTCAACAACATCATGGCCATCTCGGGCGACAAGTTCTGGAGCAAGGACAACCAGGGCAAGTCCGAGATGCGCTCGAGCATCCGCCGCCTGCGCTTCACGGAGACCTACTACCTGCTCGCGGACCAATGGGAGCTGCACCAGCCCGACGACGTCGTCGGTCCCTCCTCCTCGGGTACCGCCTATTACAAGCAGATCAACCGCATGGCCTTCATGGACAACTCCATGCGCCGCGTGCTCAAGGGCTTCACCGACGCGGTGAAGTACGGCACCGACATCGTGGCGTACATGGCCTTCCAGCCCACGCTGGGCATGTCCGACCTCACCCAGGTCGGCCTGGTCTCGAAGAACTACGAGGGCGGCAGCGGCGGTCGCGAGAGCGGCCAGATCGAGATCGACGAAGACAGCGGCAAGAAGACCTACGACACCAGCCCCATGATGGACAAGTCCACGAGCAATGTCGGCGTGAAGATGTACGAGGAGAGCCGCTCCACCCGTGGCAACAACTATATGGCCTGTCCCCAGGTGGAATCCCTGGGCTGCACGTCGTCGCTGTCGCAGGACAATCCTTTCGGGGATTACATCATCCCCGAGGAGCTTGAGTAACGGAGGTATGACGCCATGAAACGGTTCACCCGTATTCTTTTTCTGACTGTCGCGTTCTTCGCCGTCTCCGCCACGGCGTGGTTCCTCTCCGCTCGTGAATCGGGTGCCACCGCGGCCCGCGCACCCACGAGCATGCATCGCTTCTGGCCTGCGCCCATGCCCGCCTATCCGATGGCCCAGGAGATGCCCATGTCCGACGACATGGTCATGGGCCAGGCGCGCATGAAGATGGCCTGGTTCCGCACCGCCGACGAGCCCCTCAAGGTCTCGCTCTACTACGAGGGCATCTGGGAGTCGGCCGGCTACTACGTCACCCGCGAGGTGCACCCGTACGGCGGCAAGGTCGCCGCCCTGGACCTGAAGTCCAACCTGCTGCGCCAGGTGGTCATGACCCGCGAGGGCGACCAGACCTCCGTGTACGTGTCCCTGATCATGGGTTCCCCGGCTCAACTGATGAAAGGCGGCGCCACCGACACCGCCCTGCCGCTGATGGCCGGCGCCGAGGGCGTCACCCAGCTGGGCTCCCGCGATCCCATGGCCAACACCTCCGTGATCGCCTACGTCGACCGCGAGACCGTCGAGGACAACGTGATCTTCTACCAGAAGGAGATGCCCGCCCGCGGCTACACCCTGTCGGCCGACCACGGCAAGCTCAAGGCCATCACCGAGAAGATGGGCACGAACATCAACGTCATGATCTTCGCCCGCGAAGGCGAGGAGGTCACCATCTCGGTGTCCCCCGTCGACGACAGCGAGCTCACGCGCGTGCACATTACCCGCGTGCGCGGAAAGGGACGGTGACCGCATGAAGGATCTCCGCTCCACCTCCGGCCAGAGCATGGTCGAGTACTCCCTGCTGATGGCCTCGATCCTCGGCTCCATCACGATCATGGGCTTCGACCTGTTCCCCCGCTTCGTGCACGCCTTCCAGTTGTACTTCGATTCGTACTACATCATCCTGAACCTGCCCATCCCCTGAGCGGATCTGAGCGGATCTGAACAAACCTGAACGGTCCTGTCGGAGCCGTCGGACCCGTCGGAGTTCTTCCTCGTGGTCGGCCACACCCAAGCTCTTTCCCGCGACCGCCAAGCTCTTTCCCGCGACCGCCATGGTCTTTCCCACAACCAATTGGACGGCCCGGTGCAGCAGTGCGGCCTCCGGAGTGTCGTCGCGGTCGGTGTCGGACTCGCGCGCTTCCCCGATCGTCTCCCGGAGGCGCTTCGTGAGTCGCGTGGAGACAGTGGCGGCCAGGTGCGCGATGTCCTCGTTCGTGGGCTGCGGGGTAGCCGGAGCCGTTTACAGTCTGCGGCGGTACACCTTCAGGCGAGTCCCGAGCATGTTCGTCTCCTTGAGGGCCATGAGGTCGCCCATCACGCAGTATTCCAGCGGTGCCGATTCCGGGTCGAAGGTCAGGGAACCGTCGGGCTGCACATACAGGGAACCGCCGCCGCCTTCTTCTCCCATCGATTTCTCGATGGCACAGCCGCAGATCCCGGACTCCAGGCGACAGGGGGGTGAACAGGACCAGCCATGGAGCGACATGCAGGACTCAGTGAGATAGGTGAACTCGTAGATGACGTGCTGCCGGAAGGCGCTGTAATGGACCTCCTGGACCTGTTCGTCGACGCGGGGGTTCACCGTGAAGCGCTCGGTGAAGTCCAGGGTGTGAAACTGGTTGAACCCGAACGGCCCGCAATCGGAGAAGTCTTCCCCGCCGCTCCAGGAGACTCCAGCCAGCGACTCGATGGTCCCGAAGGCCATCACCGTCTCCCAGTCCCCGGTCAGGTCTCCGCCGCAGGACACGAAGGGATAGTCGGTGCCCAGGTTGGGCGCGAGCCCGGACGGGGCCGGCACCCTGCCGACGAACGAGTTGAAGCGCGAGGCGCTGGCCGTGAGTCCTCCGACCGAGTACGCCGAGTCGCCCTGGCAGCGCCAGCCCTCCGTGTCCCGACCCAGCAGGCAGGCCAGAGGCGAGGACTCCTTCTGAGTTGCCCCCCCACCCGGCAGGGTGAGCGTGTAGCGGCCCTCCAGCGCGGCGCCGCCCTCGGCGCGGACCGCGTAGAGGCAGCCGGAGAAGTCCGGGTGGCGCAGATAGCCGTCGCAGGTCACCCGCTCCAGAATCACGGTGGCGTCGGTGGTGAGCGCGCCGGCAGGCACGTCCACCCTCGCCCCGTCCTCGAGGGCGACGCTGCCGCCCTCGGCTGCAGTCACCCAATTCGCCTGCTCGGCGGGCGGCGGGACCTCCTTCAATGGAGTGTCCTTCGTGTCGTCGCAGGCGACGACGCCCAGGAACCCGGACAACAGCAGCATGGAAAGGATGATTCGCATTTTAATAGCTCACTTTCTTCGGTATACCCAGACCGCGTCGCTGCCGGATCCGACCCACGGTATGTGATAGAAGAGCCAGTCCCCGATGACGCAAAGATCACTCCGTGTCGAGAACTCGGACATGGAGTACCCATCTTCAACTTCATACAGGAAAATATCACCATAACCGCCTTCCTCGTAAGGGGCACGGCACGCACAGAGCCCGTTGACATTTTCGCACCAGGGCGTCTGGACCGAGCATTCATACCCGGCGGTCGCCAGGCAGGCGTCGGTCATGATTTGCAGGATATAGCCGGTGGTGTATTCTTGCCGGTGTCCGTCCCCCACCCAGGGTTGTCCCGACGAGGGCGAGAAGGTGAGGGTTTCAGTCTTGTGGGTGATTACTCCCTCGTAATAACTGAACGGCTCACACCTTTCGAAGCCGGGATCCTTTGTCAGTGTGATGCTCGTGAATGCTTCCTGGGGCCCGACATAGAAAACGAACTCCCACTCTCCGAAGATGTCGCCCCCGCACAAGCCGAACTCCAGATCGGCCATCAGGTTCATCGAGTCGGTCTGGGGAACCTGCTGATGCAACACGAACGTGGAGAACCGTGAGGCGGAGGTGGTCGCGCTCCCGGAGTTGGTCCTTGCCTCGGCCTGGCAGCGCCATCCGTCCCCGGTCATGGAGAAGACGCACGAAGGCACGGCCGCAGGGTCGCGACCCGGCAGCGTCAGTTCGTAGCGGTCCGCCAGCGAGGCGCCGTCGGCAGCGGACACCTCGTAGGCGCAGGAAGCGAACTCCGCCGCCTGGAGGGTGCGCCCGCAGGCCACCCTGGTGAACGTGACCTCGGCGTCCTGCGACAGCGCGCCCGGCGGGAACACCACCCGGGCGCCGTCGGGCAGCACGAGGGTCCCGCCCTCGGCCGCGACGACGAACGCCGAGACCGAGACAGGGTGCTCGGGTACCTCCCGCACCGTCGAATCATCACAACCGACCCAGAACGCGAAGACGACTAAGAACAGATGACGAAACATGGCAGGCATCTCTCCGAAAATTTTCATACCACGCCACAACGTCTTGTCAACCCGGTTTTTCCACCAAGGGAAAACGGATCGCTCACATCAAATAATCATTCCCTGACAAGCTCCTAGGGAAGGACCGTGACGTAGGTCAGTGAATCAATGGTGGTGCCATCCCCCAGTTGACCGTACTGGTTGTCACCCCAGCATCGCATCGAGTTCAGCGAAGTGCCCGTCAGGAGGCAGGAGTGCAGCCCTCCCAGAGCGTGCCTGGGCGCCGTCATCCCGGAGTTCACTGGAGACAACTTATCCTGGGTCGTGCCATCGCTCAACTGCCCGTCGGAGTTCAAACCCCAGCAATAGGTGTTGTAATAGGTTCCCGCCAGGACGCTGTTCATGCACGTGTGATCATCTCCGGCATAAACGTAGTACATGACGGTGCTGGAGAAGGAGGAGTTGATCTGGGTCGGAACCAGCCGGGTCGTGGTCGTTCCGTCCCCCAACTGGCCAACGTCGTTCAAACCCCAGCAGTACCCCTTTCGCGAGGGGGGAATCGTGTTGGTCGCGGTGGTCGCGCAGACATGGTCATTGCCTGCCGAGAGCGAGTAGACGTTGCTCAGCGAGGCCACCGTCACCGGGACGTGGCTGTCGGTGATCGAGTTGATGCCCAGTTGTCCGGTGGAATTCTGTCCCCAGCAGCGGACCGTCCTGTCGGTGAGCCGCGCACAGGTAAAGGCATATCCGGCGGTGATCATGTCGGCCCCGGTCAGGCCGCTGACCGCAACGGGCGTGCGACGGTTGGTGGTGCTGTTGTCCCCCAACTGCCCCTTCCAGTTGTATCCCCAGCACCAGGCCGTCCCGTCGGTCTTGACCGCACAGGTGTGGGCATATCCGGCGTCAAGGGCAGCCACGCCGGAGATTCCTGAGACCACCACCGGCGTGTTGCGGGTGGTGGTGGTGTTGTCCCCCAGCTGGCCGGAACTGTTATAGCCCCAGCACATGACCGTCCCGTCGGTCTTGACTGCACAGGTGTGGTTCGCGCCTGCGGTCACATAGGCTGCCGAGGTGATGTTCAGCACGCTCACGGGTGTGAACCGGGTGGTGGTGGTGTTGTCTCCCAGTTGACCGTAGTTGTTGCGACCCCAGCATCGGACGGTCCCGTCGGAAACCACCGCGCACGTGTGGTATCGACCGGCTGCGATGTCCACGATGTTCAGGCAGCCCGCCGTGTCAGGCACGCAAGCACCAGTACAGCCAAGGGTTCCGGTGAAGTAGCCCTCCGTGCGGCAGGTATGCCCACCAAGTTCCGATCCGTCGCAGGCCTCGTAGGTTCCCTGCACGGTGCCATCTCCACACCAGCCTCCGCAGCCCGAGTCATCGAGCGTGCAGCCCAGACAGGTAAGGGTTCCAGGATAATATCCAAGTCCCACGCAGGTCTCCCCTGCCAGGTTGTCTCCATCGCACTCCTCGTGCAACGCCTGGATATCACCGTCTCCGCAGCGACCCGCGGAGATGCAGGATGCGAGATCGAAGACACAGTCATTCAAACAGGACAGCGTACCACCGTAGTACTCCAGGCTTGTGCAGCTCGCACCACCCAGTGCATCGCCGTCGCAGGCCTCCCCATACACGTCCTGGATCGCCCCGTCACCGCAGCGGCCGATGGAAATGCAATCGGTGAGGATGTAGGCGGAGCAATCGTCCTCGCAGGCCAGCGCGCCGCCATGATACCCCATTTCAGCGCACGTCTGTCCGGCCAAATCAGCGCCGTCGCACACCTCCCCCGCCTGGACCTGGGCCGTATCGTCGCCGCAGCGTCCTTCCCCGGAGCAGCCCGACTCGTCGAAGTCGGCGCAGTTGGCCTGACAGCCCAGGGTACCACCGTAGTACCCCAACCCCTCGCAGGTCTGACCGCTGAGATCCTCACCATCGCAAACCTCCTCCTGGCCAGTCTGGGTGATTCCATCCCCGCAGCGCCCCACCACGGCACAGGCAGACTCGTCATAAGCTGCACAGTCTGTCGCGCACGCAAGCGTGCCGCCATAATACCCCAGACCCTCGCAGGTCTGTTGCAACTGTGCCGAGGGTTCGCACATCTCGCCATATTCAGTTTCAATCTCTCCGTCCCCGCACCAGCCACCGCAATCACTGCGATCCCAGGTGCAGTTGGCGTTGCAGCGCAACTGCCCCGAGATGGCATAATGCCCGAGCGTGAAGCAACTCTCGCTCCCGATACCCGAATCGCACTCCTCGCCTGGATCGACGATGCCATCCCCGCAAGCATCTACCGTCGTGGGATCGACATCACAGGACATCACCAATACAAGCGTCAACGGCAACAGGAACTTGTACATGAAAAACCTCCTCCGAGCAGGGACGCAAAACTCACGATGCAAACAAATGGGTACCTGCATGGGTCCCCATGTATTTGTCAGACCCCATCGTCCCACCATCCCTTCTCCGGTCCAGGGCACTGTGGGCTGAAAGGGATTACTATCGGATCTTCGCCTCCGAAAATGACTATCCCCGGGAAAAAGCAGGATGTCAAGGCGGCGGCAGAATAAAAATACTCCTGGCATCCAGCCGAAGGCCTTGTGGATCAGGTCCTGCTGACATGTTCAACTCTCGGTGACGGTGGACACCAGCGCGAGGTGGCGGAAGAACAGGGCCGTGAGCTGGGCCAGCCATGCCGTGGACAGGGCCTCGGTCTCGGCTGACAGTTCGATCCGGCAGGCGGCCTCGTTCTGCAGAAACGGCGGCGGCAGGGCAATCGCGCCCTGGGCCTTCACACGGATGGTGAACTGCGGGGGCACGTAGTGGACCTTCACGTCCAGGCGGGCGCGGGCAAAGCCCGGCAGCCGGTGCCTGGGCACGCACTCGAGGGCGAACTCCCGCCACTCACCCAGGTGCGAGTCGCGGACGACCGGATCCGTGAGCGTGATCTTGAGGTGGCTCGTCGGGGAGTCGCCCACCAACTGCTGCCAGGAGCGGAACAGCGCGCGGGAGAGCAGGTCGCAGGCCTTGGAGGCCGTGGCGGTCTGCTGGATGTCCACGTTGGAGAGCGCGCCGATGCGCGCGTCGAGCTGGGCCAGCACCGTGCCGGGACCCTCGCCCGCGGCCGGACGCAGCTCCTCGAAGCGGCGGCCGCAGTAGGCGACCAGCTCGGCCTCGCCGGGGCGCTCCTGCCCGCGGGCCACGCGCAGGATCGTGTCGTAGAGCGCCAGGGCCACGGCTGGCAGCGCCACGGCGCCCTGGGGCGTGGTGGGAAGCATCGCGGTCTTCTTCTTGCCGGCCAGGCTCAGGATCGGACCCTGATCCGGATCCAGCGCCAGGAGCGCATCGTCGTAGGTGGCCGACGCAGGACCCTTCTTCTTCTTCTTCGACATCAACTTGGGCAACCGCGGCGCCAGCGCCGCCGGATCCAGCGGCGTCGCCAGCGGGTTCCTCGTGCGGGCGGTGGCCTCGGTCTCGTGTTCGTCGCCGACGGCCCCGCCGGACGCTTCGTCGTCGACGTACTCGTCGCCAAGTTCCAGGGACGCCTCCTCCTCGACCATCTCCGGATCGATCGAGACGACCTCGTCCTCCATGGAGGAGTAGAAACGGACGCGATCCTCCTCGAGCCGGTCGGAGAGGTTCTTCAACTCCTCGACGATGGCCACGAAGTACTCCACCGGCGCCAGGGAGGCCTGCCCGTCGATGGAGGTGCGCAGCGACTGCATCAGGTCCCACAGGGCCACCGTGGGCGTGAGCACCGCGGCGCGGGCGGCCGGGTTCAGGCTCGCCGAAAGCCAGCGGGGCGTGGAGGCGGTGAAGTGCCCGTGGAAGTCCTGATCGAAGCGGTTCCAGTCCTCGGTCAGGAACAGTTCAAGAAAGTCATCGCGACCGATGTAGCCGCTGAGGCGGCCGTGCCACTGCCGGCAGAACCGACGCACGTCGATGGACCACTGGACGAAATCCTGCATGTTCAACCCTTGCGCGACTTGAAGGAATGGAGCCACCGGCCCACGAAGAACCCGGACGGCACCAGAATCAATGCACACAGCAAAGTAGCAGAAAGTCCCAGGGTTGCCAAGCGTCCGATGGAGGACAGGCCCCCGTGCTGGACCCACAGCATGCCGGCAAAACCGACCAGCGTGGTCAGCGCGGCCATGCACACGGCCTGCCCGGTCCGGAAGAAGGCGGACCGCGGATCGGCCTCGTACTCGCGACCTGCGTGATACAGGTGCACCGAGGAGTCGATGCCCGTGCCGATGATCGTGGAGAGCACCACCATGTTGTACAGGCCCAGCCGCTGGCCCAGCAGCGGCAGCAGCGCCGCGATCCAGAACAGCGCGCCAACCAGCGGGAGGCTCACGACCACCGCAGCCGACAGCCGGCGGAAGTCGGCCAGCAGCAACAGGAACACGAGACCCAGCGCGGCAAACATGATGATCACGCCCTCGCGCCGGACCACCTCGAGGATGTCCACCAGGATGAACGAAGAGGACGCGGCCCGGGCACGGGCCCCCGGCGCGGCGCCCAGCGGCTCGAGATCAATCCGGGAGATGGCCTTCTTCAACTGGGCGGCCTCATGGGCATTCCAGGTCTCGCGAGCAGGATACAAATAGATAAACTTGCCCAACTCACCATTGCTCTCCGTGAAGCGCAGGCGGATCCATTCGGGCAGGTCCGGCGGGCCGATGGGCACCGAGGGCACATACTGCAGATAATGATTGATCTTCTTCTGCAGGTTCTCGTCGGCCCAGTCCTGCACCTGCATGAGTTGCTCGCGGATCTTCTCGAGGATGGCCAGCTTGGCCTCCTGCTGCTTCGGGATGAACGAATACATGCTGTTCATGTCCCGGATCTCGGGGTGGTGCAGCGGCCGCGTGAGCTGGTCCTCCCAGTACTTGGTGAGCTTCTCGCAGTCGGCCGCGGAGTCGCACATCATCACCGTCGGGGAGGCGCGATCACCCATGGCCTTGCCGTACTGCACGGAGGTGGACGGATTACCCGAGAGCCGCCGGAAGTTCGTCTCGAACTCCAGGCGGGACAGACCCCACGGCAGAAACAGGGCCGAGGCGATGAAGAACGTCGCCAGCACGAACACGCTCTTCCTCGGGAAGCGGCTGGGATCCCCGGCGGGCCCGAAGTTCCACTCCCAGCCCGAGCGCGGCCGCAGGGTGAACAACCGCTCCAGCAGCACGGCGAAAACCGGGAAGAAGAAGAAGAAGGACAGCATGGTCAGCAGCACGCCGGTGCCCGCGATCAGGCCAAACTCCCAGAACCCGCGGAAGTTCGAAAAGAACAGCAGGTACAGGGCGCCGGAGGTGGTGGCAGCGGCCGTCAGCAGGGCCCGGCCCGAGGCCGTCATCGTGCGGGTCAGCGCCTCCTCCAGCGGGGAGAGCGTGCGCTCATGGAAATAGCGGACCGACAGGTGCACGCCGAAGTCGATGCCCATCCCCAGCAGGATGCCGCCGATGAAGGCGGTGATGATGTTGAGCTTGTCCACGGCCACGCCGCGGGTGATGCCCAGCGTGATCAGGATCCCCAGGATCAGCGGAAGGAAGATCAGCGGAAGGGGCCGCAGGGACCGGAAGAACAGCACCACCAGCAGTGCGATCAGGCCAAAGGAGAGCAGAAACGAGGAGGTGATGTCCTTCAGGATCGAGTCGTACTCGGCCACGCGGTTGCGGTAGCCGCCACCCACCTCCACCTTCGGATGGGGCGTGGGAAAATCCTGCAGCACCATCGCAATCAGCGCCTCGGTGCGGTACACCAGGCTGCGCGCGGTCGCCATGTCCACCGACAGCATCTGTGGCTTGGCGATGACCGCCAGGATGGTTCCGTCGGGGGAGGCAAAGTAGCCTTCCAGGCCTTTGGGCTTCTTCCCGGCCGCTGTCTGCTGGAACTCGCCGGGGACGCGGGCCCGGACGTCGCTGTTGCGCACGATGTCCTCGAGCTTCTTCTCCTCGGGATCCTCGCCCTCGGGCAGCACGAGCAGCCCCATGGACTTGAGCCGCGAACGCCCAACCACGGTCTTCAACTGGGCCAGCAGTTGCTCCAGCCGGGGCAGGTCGAAATACAGCAGGGCGTTGCGCTTGAAGAAGTCCACCTCCACGCGGGCGGAGATTTCCGACAGGTCCGAGAAGTCCCGCCGCATGGCGAACACCAGCGCGTCGGCGACCTCGCGGTTGCGCTCGGGGTCGGGTCCCTCGATGCCGACGATCAGGAAATCCGTGCTGCCGATGCGCCGGGAGGCCTCCCTGGCCGTCTTCACGGACTCCGTGTTCTTTGGAAGCAGCAGGTTGAGGTTCGTGGAAAGCCCCAGCCGCGAGGTGCCGAACAGCCCCGCAGCCAGCAGGAGCCCGAACACACCCAGCCACAGCAGCGGGCGCGCGATCGCCTGTCTTGTCCACCAGGTCAGCCACTTCTCGATCATTCAGATGCCTATTCCCACTCGATGGTGCCCGGCGGCTTGGTGGAGAGATCCAGCAGCACCGTGGTGACGGTGGGGATCCCCAGAAGTTCGGGCACCACCGCGTCAAAGAACGCCTGCGGCAGCTCCGGAACCCGCGCGGTCATGCCCCGCTCGGAGGACACCGGACGCAGCACGATCGCGCAGCCGGCGGCATCGTTCGAGAAGGACACCGGAAGCAGCACCACCGGGAACTGCCAGACGGCGTCCATCAGGTCCTGGCCCCGCAGGGCGCCCGTGACGATCGCGTCTGCCTGCTGCAGCGTGCGGACGCGGTCAGGCGTGCAGGATCCGGGGACGCAGGAGACCTTCGAGAATGCGGGACCCAGGTTCCACACGATGCGGTTGATCCCCGGAAGGGTCTTCAGGCGCGTGGCCACCAGGTCGGCCCCGGGCAGCACTCCCGACAGGCACAGCGGCAGCTCATAGGACCGCAGGTCCGCCTTCACGCCCACCGAGCGCAGCGGCAGCACGGTGGCCTGCATGCCCTCTGGCCAGACGGCCTCGTCGATGGCGGCCTGCACCACGGCCCGCTCCGCCGGCTCACGACCGTCGGAGGCCAGCACGCGCACGGCCAGGCCCGGACCCGGGAACGGGTGCCGGTCGATCCATTCGCCGGGGAGACCCAGCGCGCGTCCCAGGTCGCGCACTTCCTTCTTGTACAGGTCAGCGATGGGCTCGAGCACGCGGCCGGCGCGGATCATCTCCTCGATCAGGGGCACCCGGTTGTGGTGCGTCTTGATGACGTGCGCCCGGCGCGTGCCGCCGCTCTCGATGGTGTCGGGGTAGATCGTGCCTTGCGCCAGCAGCGCGTCGGACAGGTTCAGCCGTGACATCTCCTCCTCGCAGACGGCGACGAAGAGCTCCCCGATGATCTTCCTCTTCTCCTCGGGGGAGATCACCCCGGCCAGCGCTTCGAAGAACCGCTGCGAGGCATCGACGAAGTGGAACCGATCACCCACGCGGCCGGCGAACAGATCCCGTACCTGGTCGCTCTCGCGTTCACGCATGAAACCGGTGTCCACGTGCAGCATGTGCACGCGCTCCCCGGGCAGCGCCCGCAGCAGCAGCTCGGCCACGACCGAGGAGTCCACGCCGCCGGACACCAGCAGGAACACGTCGCGATCGCCCACGGTACTGCGGATCGAGGCCAGCTTCTCGGGCAGGAAATTCTCCGCGCTCCAGGTCTTTTCGCAGCCGCAGATCCCGGCAAAGTTTTCGAGCATCACGTGACCGAACACGCTGTCGTCGACCTCGGGATGATACTGGAAGCCGTAGCGCCGCCGGTCTTCGTCGGCGATCGCGGCGAAGTGATGCACCGTGCCGTCGGCCGTGGAGCTGGTCCCGAGCTCCGAGAAGCCCTCGCCCACGGAGGTCACGGTGTCGCCGTGGCTCATGAACACGATGCTCTGCTTGGGCACATTGCGAAATATCGGTGAGTCCACTGTGATCTCGAGGGTGGATTGGCCGTACTCGGGCTGCCCGTGGATGACCGTGCCGCCGTAGTGCTTGGCAATCTCCTGATGGCCGAAGCAGAAGCCCAGGATCGGGATCGGGAGGTCGAGGATCCGTCCCACCGCGGAGCCGTCCTCGTCGTAGGCAGAGAGGGAGGGGCTTCCGGAGAGCACGACGCCGCAGGAACGCGCAATCTCGTCAAGCGGGGCCTCGGGATCGGCGATGACGGCGTGATACCCGAGACCGCGGAACTTCGCCGCTATCAGGTGTGCATACTGGCCGCCGAGATCGATGACGGTGATGGGCAGATGCTGGGTCATGCAGCCTCCTTCTGGCCCAAGCTGTATAACAGATCCACCCGCGCGTGGCAATGTGTTGCGACGGCAACGCCTCGCGGAAAATTGCACATGTAGACAAATAGTGCTAGTGTATACCCATGTAGGTGAATCATGTTTACGATGGCTCCCGTCTGGTTTTCCCTGTTATATTTTTTTCAGCCTGTCACCATCTTGATCGACGCCGGGCACGGCGGCACCAACCTTGGTGCCGAAGCCGTGGACGGGACCTGGGAAAAGGTGCTCACCCTGGACCTCGCCCAGCGTCTGGAGCGGGCGCTTTCGGTCTACCCCGTGCGCACGGAGATGACCCGCCGCCAGGATGTGCACGTCGGCCTGTGGCGGCGCGCCGAGATGGTCCGGCAGATCCGGCCGGCCTGCTTCGTGTCCCTGCACTTCAACGCCAGTCCGCTCAAGAGCCGCACCGGGCTGGAACTGTACTTTCCCAGGGAGGATCTTGCCAAGTCGCCCGGGGCACGCCTTCGCGCACCCGCCGACGGAGGCCTGCTGGTGGAGGGCTACCTGTCCCGGCTGCAGAAGGAGACCTGGACTGTCGGTTCCCGGAACCTCGCCCGAAGGCTCGCCTGGCGCCTCGACGCCGCGGGCTTCAGGGTGGCTCAGGTCGCGCCCGCCGCGTTTGACGTGATCACGGCCACCGATACGCGCGCCCTGCTCGTGGAAGGAGGCTTCATCGATCACGAGAGGGAGGGGTGGAAGATCCTGGAGCCGGCGTACCGCGAGCAACTGGCCGTCAACCTGGCCCGCCAGTTGGCCACCCTCTGCATCGAGCCTGTGGAGAATCAGATCACCTGGTGAATCTCTGCGTGCGGAACGAGTCGGCCACCGACCCGATGAAGGGCTGGACCGAGGGACCGCACCGCCGGTCATACACGAAGCGCAGCACCCATAGCATGCGGTCCTCGACCTTGATGAAGATCTTTTCGTTGCCGGGGGTTTTTTCGAAGGTGAACGAGTACTCCACCTCGGTCCATCCGGGCAGGAGGCGACGCTCCAGGAGCGTCAGTCCGTCCTTTTTTCCCTGCGCCTGGTGTTGCACGAGGTACTGCTCGATGACCTCGGCCTCGGTGCGGCTGCCCTCGGGCAGCTCGGCCTGATTGACGGAGACCGTCGGCATCAGTTTGCACATCGGGTTCTGCAGGCTCTCCACACCGGCCTGCCAGAACACCGGCGCGGTCATCGAGATCTCATATCCGCCCTGCCGCCAGGACATCGGGGTCAGTCGCGCCTTCCCCTGGTGCCGCACCACCTGCACCACGCTCAAAATCACCAGCAGGCATGCGACGATCCCGAGGCCGCGGAGCACCCATCTGCGCCAGGCACCGGTCGAGCCGAACACCAGGAAGAACCAGCCCAGGAAGGTGCCGCCGAGGAAGCCGCCGATATGGGCCGCATTGTCGATCATGGACATGGAAAACCCCAGCAGCAGGTTCAGCAGCAGCAGAAACACGAGGTTCTGAATCTGCTTCTTCCGCCAGACCGGATGCCACAGATCCCGGGCGATGACGAACATCATCAGCACCGCACCGATCATGCCGAACACGGTGCTCGATGCGCCCACCGACAGGCCCTGCCGATAGATCAGCGCTGAGGCGATGTTCCCGGTGATGCCGGAGAAGACGAACACGGCCATGGTGCGCAAAAAGCCGAAGTGCACCTCGAGAATCCGGCCGAACATGAACATCATCAGACCGTTGAGCAGCAGGTGGATCAGACCTGCGTGCAGGAACATGGCCATCACCAGCCGCCAGGGCTCCTCGAACACGCTGAGGGCCCGAAAGTTCGCCCCCAGTTGGTACAGGGTCCACAGGTCATCGGATTCGCCCAGCCAGGACTGTGCGAAGAAGGCCACCAGCATGCCCCCCAGGAAGAGCCCAGTGGCGATGGGCGGCTTGGGGCCGCGCACCTGCGCGAACCGCACCGGAACCTGAGAGGCCATACGCTCGAGCTCCTTCTCCAAATCGGAAGTCGGCGAGGCCAGTTTCTCGGTACCACGCAGGTCCAGCTCGCGGGCCAGCCGGTCCAGGATCGGGTTCTCACGGGCCAGCGCCGGGGGAAACTGAAGATAGCCCGAAGCCTTCTCGAGGTTGCCTTCCTGAAGATGGGACAGACCCAGCCAATACCGCTTGGAACTGACGGGAAACACGGGATGGCTTCGATGCACCGGGGACAGCGCACGCTCGAGTTGGTCGGAGTACCCATACGCTGCCAGCAGCATGATCTCCGACGACAGCAGCGCCGAGGAAACGGTGGGATCGGCCGGGTCAAACTTCTGCAACTCCCGGTAGAAAGCCCAGATCCGAACAGCGTCGCGGCTCTCCAGGCTCGCCCGGATCAGGGCCACGGCGAGCGTGGGCCGGCTCAGGCGGGTCATGCCCTCCTGCACCATGCGTTCATGCAGGGCCAGGCAGCGCTCCCACTGCCCGGAAAAAGCAAGCAGTTCCAGCAGCGTCTCCTGCATCAGTCGCTTGCCCGCCGGATCCGCGGCGCGGGAGATCTCGGACAGAAGATCCCGCTCGATCTCCTCGACATGGCCCGCGTGCGCCTTCCTCAGGCGTGCCACGTGCTCGAGCTGGCGACGGCCCTCCCTCGAGGGCGCGAAGACCTGCTTGATCGAGAGCAGGTGTGTGGCGAGATCCCAGCGGGCCTTTCCCATGGCGAACTGGGTGAGCAGCGCCAGGATGCCCGGGATCAGGACCGCGCCGACGAAGATGCCGATGCCCAGCCAGGACCAGATCGAGGTCAGCCGTTCCGGCGAGGACAGCGCGTAGCCGCACAGGGCCGCATCCGCAGAGAGCAGCAGGTTGTGTGGCAGGTCCGCCATGAAGCCCTCGCGAAAGCGGCGGACCAACTGGAAGCCCAGGTTGATGACGAAAAGGAGGAGGAGAAAGCGGAGTATGTTTGGATCCATGTTATCGCTCAGAGGACGCTGTAGCCGATGTTCAGATGGCCTAAACGGAAGGAAAGTCGAAACTGCATGTTTCTCACTGCCCGTGAAAGGCCGCAACAGGCATACCGCACCCGGAAAAAGTCACAACCGGAAAAAACTCGATTCCGCGAATTTCTTGAATTCATTCATGAATCATTCCAATCCATCGCGCAATTTCCTCGGTCGGAAGATCCGCCGCAGAAAGGACCTGCCCCGGAAAATCGCGAAACCAGGTCCGCTGCTGCTTCACGTATTTCTCGTGGGCGTGGACAATGGCCTCCTCCAGTTGCTCCCGCGGGAGTTCGCCCCGCAGGCATGCGGCCACCTCCCGGTAGCCCACCGAGGACAGGGAGCGCACCCCGGAACCGTACCTCTCCAGAAGGTCGCGGACCTCGTCAGTGAATCCGGCCGCAAGCATCTCACGCACCCGGATGCGGATGCGCGCCTGCAGCACCTCGCGAGGTGGGTTGATCACGAAGATGAGGGACTCACAAGGAGCCGCCCTGGAAGCGTCCTTCCTGTGGTGTTCGGAGAGGGGGATCCGGGTCTTATCCCAGACCTCCAGCGCCCGAATCAGGCGGATCCGGTCGTGGGGATGAAGCCTGCCAGCCGTTTCAGGATCCACCTGCGCCAGTCGCGTATGCAGGGTCCCCGGGACCGCGTCCTCCTCGGCGTTGCACCGGTCCCGGAAGGCCCAGTCCGCGGCCGGTCCATCGAACAAGCCGTGGGTGAGGGAACGCAGATACAGACCCGTTCCGCCGGCGACGATGGGGAAGCGCCCCCTGGCCCTGATTCCGGCGATGCTCGCCAGCGCCGCGCGCTGGTACTCCCCGACGGAATACGCAGCATCAGGCTCGATCAGATCGATGCAATGATGGGGCACCAGGGCACGCTCGGCGCACGTCGGCTTGGCCGAGCCGATATCGAGGTGACGATAGACCTGCACGGAGTCGGCGCTCACAATCTCCCCGTCGAACCGCCGGGCGAGCTCGATCGCGGCTGCAGTCTTTCCCGAGGCGGTGGGACCTGCGAGCACCAGAATGCGCCAATTCTTTTCGTCTTCAGGCATGGAAGCCATCTCCCGGGACTGCCCAAAGATCCCCGACCGCCGCGGCCAGCTCCATCTCAAGGCCGCTGCAGTGTACCTTCCACCGATCCCATTGACAACTGGCACCTGGTCCGGTTTTTTTACTTGCTTTTGCAGTGGAATTCCTCTAATGCTTTGGTCGGTTGAGAAAGGACTCCACCTTTCTCCATCCGGAGAGATGTCCGAGTGGTCGAAGGAGCCTGACTCGAAATCAGGTGTACGAGTAATCGTACCGGGGGTTCGAATCCCTTTCTCTCCGCAATGAGCGCGCCTGCGCGCGAACGGCCTGCTTGATTATTGGAGAGATGTCCGAGTGGCCGAAGGAGCACGATTGGAAATCGTGTGTATCGCGAGGTACCGAGGGTTCGAATCCCTCTCTCTCCGCCATCCCAGCCTTTGAGGCTCCGGGCGACGCGAGTTTTGTGAACCCCGCCAGATCCGGAAGGAAGCAACGGTAGCTGTACGAGCGGGTGCCTGGAGCCTCAAGGGCTGTTCTTTTCTGGGAGCCTTTCGTGGCTTATCTTGTTCTCGCACGTCGATACCGCCCGCAGACCTTCTCCGAACTCGTCGGACAGGATCACATCGTCACCATCCTCAGCAATGCCATCACCGGCGGACGAGTCCACCACGCGTTCCTGTTCACCGGCGCCCGCGGCACCGGCAAGACGACCACGGCCCGCATCCTGGCGAAGTCTCTCAACTGCGTCGAGGGACCTACGACCACTCCGTGCAACAAGTGCCATCACTGCGCCGACATCGCCGCATCCAAGGACGTCGACGTCCTCGAGATCGACGGCGCCACCAACACCGGTGTCGACAGCGTCAGAGCCCTGCGCGAAGACATCCGGTACCTTCCCTCTTCGGGTCGCTACCGCATCGTCATCATCGACGAAGTGCACATGCTCACGACCTCGGCCTTCAACGCGCTGCTCAAGACCCTTGAGGAGCCGCCGCCCCATGTGATCTTCATCCTCGCGACCACCGAACCGCACAAGATCCCCGCCACCATCCTTTCCCGCGTGCAGCGCTTCGACTTCCACCGCGTGGACACCGACGTGCTCACCTCGTACCTGATGGGGCTTCTCCAGAGCGAGGGCTTCACCGCCCAGCGCGACGCCCTCCGCATCATCGCCCTCGAAGGAGAGGGCAGCGTGCGCGACAGCCTGAGCATCCTCGACCAGGTGCTCGCCCATCACACCGAAGGCGAGATCACCGCCGAAGAGGTCTCCCATGTCCTGGGCCTGTCGGACCGTCAGGCGCTGCTGCGCATGGGATTTGCCCTGCTCTCCGGCCAGCGCGAGGAGGTCTTCGAGATCCTCGAGACGGTGTTCTGTGACGGCAGTGATCTGGTACATTTCACCAAATCCCTGGCCATGGCCTTCCGGGATCTCGTGCTGTGCAGGCTCACCGGCAACCCGGGCCGCTTTTTGTCCCTGACCCCCGAGGAGCTCCTCGAAATCCAGGAGCGCACCGCGGTCTTTCCGGTCGATCACATTTATCAATTGTTTTCCCGCATCTTCTTCGGCATTGACCAGGTCGCGCGTGCCAGCTCGGCTCGACTGGCTTTGGAGATGCTCTTCTGCGAGCTGCTGCTGGCCCAACCCCTGGTGCCCCTCACCGATCTGTTCTCACGACTGGAGAACCTCGAGCAGGGCAAGCCCGCGACCCTTCCGGCCCGCTCCGGTCCCGCTCCTGTGCCCAGAGCCCCGTCCGAGCCCAGAGCGCCGTCCGAGCCCAGAGCCCCGTCCGAGCCCAAAACCTCGCCGGCCACCGGACCCGCGTCCAGGCCCGGTCCCGCTTTGGCGCCTACCGAGGCCCGGATCCCGGCCGCCGCCATCAAAAATTCTCCCGATGCCCCTGCCAAGGCCATCCCTGGCCCCAAGGCTGCGCCGGACCCCCACACGACTGATCAGCACCAGGCCAGGCCTGCTGCGCCCCCTGCGCCCCCTGCGCCGGCCCCCGAAGAAGGTCCTTCTGCCACCCCGGTGATCGACCTGCAGGGTTGGCTCGCGTTCATCTCGGTGATCCGCCCCACCTTTGCCACCATGAGCATGCTCCTCGACGACGGACGGTTCTGCGGCACCTTTTTCGAAGATGGTAAACTCCAGATCCATATCTGGTTTTCCCGCGGCAAGCACGACTTCAACTTCGCACGGCTTACCGACAGCAAGCGAGTGCTTGACGAACAACTCTCGCTGCACCTGGGCGTGCCCAGCGCCATCCACCTCACGCAATCGGACAAGCCGCCGGTGGCCCAGGAACTGTCCTCCGCCCCGCAGGGCGTCACCCTGGCCCACTCCGCACGCGAGGTGCGGGAACGACAGATGGCCACCGATCTGAAGCGTCAGGAAGAAGAAATGAAGAATCATCCCTTCGTGCGGCAATTGCTGGACCACATGCACGGAGAAGTGGTCGATTTCACCGACCTCACCTGAAGCGAGGATAGCATGACGACACCAATGGATTTCTCCTCCCTGGGATCCTTCCTGCCCGGACTCAACGAGCTTCCTGCCAAGCTTGAAAAGATGCAGAAGCGCACCGCATCCGAGGTCGTCACCGCCGAGACCGGCGGAGGCATGGTCACCATCGAGGCCACCGCCAACATGCGCATCCGTCGCATCACGCTCTCGAAATCCCTGACGGACCTGTCCGATCCCGAGATGACCGAGGATCTGCTGGCCGCCTGCTTCAACCTCGTCATCGATCGCTGCCGGGAGAAGTCCCAGGCCATCGCAGCCGAGGAACTGGGGCCCATGGCGTCCTTTTTGCAGAATAACCCGCTGTTCTGAACCCATCCATGCAATCCTCCCTGCTGCCTCCCGCCATCACCGAGCTTGTTTCTGCGCTCTCCTCGTTGCCCGGCATCGGGGCCAAGACCGCCCGACGCCTGGCCTTTCACATGGTCGATGGTGCCTCCGACAAAGCTCTAGCGTTGCATCAGGCCCTCTCCCGGGTACAGAACGAGATGGGTCATTGTTCCGTCTGTGGCTTTTTTTCCCGCCCCGACGAGCCATGCACGCTCTGTTCCAATCCCCACCGGACTCCCGGCCAGCTTTGCGTCGTCGGGCGTATCCAGGACGTCCTGGCCATCGAAGAGGCCCACATCTTCCATGGCCGCTACCACATTCTCGGAGGATACATCTCCCCGCTGAATCAGGTCTTTCCAGAGAGCTTGCACATCGACTCCCTGATTCACCGCATCACCGACGAGCACATCACTGATGTGATTTTTGCCTTCGATGCCATCTCCGACGCCGACTATACAGCGCAATACCTGCTTGAAATGATTCCACATGAGGTGCGGCTTCACCGCATCGCCGCTGGAATTCCCTTCGGTGGCGAGCTCGAATACACCGATGGCATCACGCTTTCCCACGCCTTCACCCTCAAACGCGAAATCACGCACTGACCGACTGCCAGTGATTCTGATTGCGATCGATTCACCTTTGACTTGATATTTTGATTGAGTGGATAAGTAGAAGGGGGAAGAAAAGGATCAGTACGTACGGATCAGCCGCCGCGGGTCTTGACGACGGCGAAACTGAACCGGATGTACTTCGCGCGGGTGCAGGTCATCATGACCTGGTTGACGAGCTTCCATGGGATGTTCGTATCCGCGGCGATGAACGCATCGCCCTGGAACGCCCCTTCCCCGGCGGCGGCACCCTTGGCTTCAATCTCCTTCTGGCGGATCTCGTCGAGGGCGTCCTTGAGGGACTTGATCGTGAAGCCGTCGGGGGTGTCCGATGAGGATACCGAACCGTTGTTCACGCCTACGATCTTCTTGCCCTTCACGACGATGGTCGTACGGGAGATCTGGATGTCCACGCACTCCACCATGTTGCTCATGGTGTCGGACTTCGGAACCATCAGTTCGTTCTTCTTCTGCGGAACCTGCATCGGGTCGGATCCGTAGCTCTTCAGAAGGAAGATCAGAATGATTGTGAGCGCGTCCATCAGGGAGGTGATGGTCAACGGGTTGTCACCCGGAGTCCATGGTGCCTTCTTATTCTTTTTTGGAAGTTCGTCTTCCTGCATCTGATCGAGCGATTTTGAGTCAACCATGTCCGAACTCCTTTAGGGACGACCCACTGCAACGAGGGGGAACATGCAATTGCCTTCGAGCTGCCATTCCTTGTCGCCAGGCTTCTTCTTGAAGACGCAGGCGAGCGTGCCGCCCTTGATGTCCTGGATTTCGTTCTTCGCTTCGGGAGGCAGCTCGCGAGCCGCATCCAGCGTCTCGATGACGGTCTCGTACAGAATGGTGTCTTCCGGAACGATCGTCACCTTTCCCCAGTCACTGAAAGAACCGGCCGCCTTGGGGGCGTCCTTGCTGGAATCCAGCGAGTTGTTCTTGTAGTGGGGCTTGTAGAACTTGTCATACAGGAACTTGCGCAGGGCACTGGAATTGTAGACTTTCTTGCCGCCGGCATGGGTCACCGGAATGCAGACCTGGTTGGACGCCGCACGCTGCGGACAGGCCGAGCCGCCACTCTTGGTGGTGACATCATAGCCGTCCTGCTTGATGTTGATGGTCAGACCCAGAGACTTTTGGTTTTCGTCCTTTTTCTGGTTCTGAGACTTCGACTGACGGGGCGTATCCACCAGGACAATGCCAATCTGAATGAACTGCGCACTCAGCAGCAGAAAGGGAATCAGCAGGCACAGCAGATTCATGATCGGCATCAGATTCAGTTCATCAAGCTTTTCGTCGACAGCCATCTTCTTTTTTGCCATGACTCAGACTCCTCAATCCAAAAGAATCACCGATACCATTACCGTGCGCAGGTTTCGCCAGGTCCGATGACCTGCCTGGCACGGATGCCTGTTAAACCCGAACTAGCGGGCGCGCGACAGGCGCCGGGTCAGCAGGTTGTCCAGCTTGGTCGAGTACAGTTCGACGTCGTCGATGATCTTCTTCGTGAAGCTGGTCAGCAGAAGGTGCGCGGTCAGACAGGGGACCGCGACGATCAGACCGAACGCCGTCGTGTTCATGGCGACCGCGATACCGTGGGAGAGAACCGCGGAGCGGTTTTCCGGGGTGGCGGTACCCAGGGCGTCGAACGCCTGAATCATGCCCATGATCGTTCCGAGCAGACCAACCAGGGTCGCGATGTTGGCGACGCCCTGCAGGGCCGGGGTACGACGGGTGACTTCGGGGGCGATTTCCAGTTTCGCTTCTTCGATCGCGGCGGACACGGCAGAGGCGCCATCACCGTATTTGGTGAGTCCGGCCTTGATCACGCGGGGCAGCGCGGCCGTCGGGGCGGCGTTGCAGAGCTTGATGGCCTGGTCGATGTTGTTCGAACCGACCAACTGCATCACCTGGCTCATGAAAGCTTCCGCGTTGATGTTGTAGCGGAACAGAAGGAAAATGGACCGTTCGATGATGATGGCAATACCGAATGCAGACGCAAACAGAATGACATACATGAATTCACCGCCGTCAACAAATGCCTTTGCAAGACCACTCATTTCCGTATCCTCCGGTAGGGCAATCAAGCCCGGTTAAAGTGAGATGAACCTATAAAAACCTTCCGAAAAAAGCAAACAAATTTCAACTGTTCCTCAAAAACGTCCGGACCTGTTCCTCCGGGCGCTCGCATTTATAACGTATTTCGATCCTCTTGGGAAAGGAAATTGTAAGCATTCGATCAGAAAGGTCCGGTGGCAAGCGAATCGTGGATCTTTTTAAGAAAATCCCTGTAGAAACGCGGATCTTTTTCATCCCATCGCCAGAACCCGCCGTACTCCCAGGCCTTGAAGATCTCGAATTTGGGACGCGGGATCTGAACTTCGAGGACATCACCACCACCGGACTTGGGATCCTGCGCCTGCGCCGTCCCCGAGGACGTCATCACCGCAAACACGCAAAGAACTGCAAAAAGATGAATGATTCTCATTATTTGGATCCTTTCCCGGCCAGCCGCTCCCGGGACAGTTCCATCCACGAATCAATGCGAATTTGCAGCGCGCGATCCGTGATTTTCTTTTTCTTCAGGAACTCGGTGTAGGCCTTGGCGTGGTAGATGACCTTCTCCGCACGTACCTTGTCCGCGATCTTCCCGATCTGGGGGAAGTCATCCCAACTGACATACAGCAGCGCGAGATTGTAGTGACACTTATCGCAGGTTTTGTTCAGGTTGAGCGCATACTCAAACTTGGTCAGCGCCGCGTCGGCCTTTTTCTGCAGGAGGTAGCCCGCGCCGAGGTTGAGGGGCAGGCGCCATTCCTTTTTCAGGACGTTGCCGCCACCGAGCTTCTCGGCCTTTTCCAGGAGTTCCACGGCTGTGTTGGTCTCGCCTCGCTCGAGCAGCAGCACACCCATCGAAAAAATTGCCTCGGGATGGCTCGCGGCCGACGGATGACCGAAATATTTCTCTGCCTGGGCCTTGTAGGAGATCACGGAGAGGTTCATGCCCTTGCTCTCGGCGCCGTCGGCCAAAAAGATATAATATTTCCCCATCATGTACTGCCACATGGCGCCTGGCTCGGTGGGGGGATTCATCTTCTTGTGCAGGGCCAGGATATAGTCCAGCACCGAGCGCATCTTCTCCATGTTCTCCTGCTGATAGTAGATCGTGGCCATGACCATCATGGCGTCAAAATTGGAGTAATCCTGCTTGAGGATCTCAGAAACCAGCGCGAGGGCCTCCTTGTAGGCCTCGTCGGTCTTCTTCGCGGCCAGAAGCTCCGCCTTGGCGATCATCGTGCGCAGCTTGTCAGCGGCCGTGGGCTCGTTGCCTGGCGTCGCCGGTGCATCGGTCTTGCCGGGGCCCGCGGCGGTGGGATCGGCAGGGTCCGCAGGGTCGGTCTTGCCCGGCTCCCCGGTCTTCGGATCAGCCGGATTGGCGGGGTCCGTGCCAGGCGAGGTGTCGTCTCCAGGCTTCATGTCGGCGGACTTGGGATCGGTGGCCTTCTTGTCCGCATCCTTTTTCTCGGCAGCTGGATCCTTTCCTGCCGTGGTCTTCTTCTTTTTCTTCGAGCAGCCTGAGATCAGAAGCATCGACATCAGAATCCACAAGAGACTTACGGACCAATGAAGTTTTTTCGAGGTGAACATCATGATCGACCCTTCTCCGGTCAGCGGGACAGCGGCTCCACTTCGGGTTGATAGGAGCGGCGCAGCTTCTTTTTCGAGAATTCCCTGTACTCACCCAGGGCTTCCTCGATGTTTGCGGAGGTCAGTTTCTCGGCCTCTACCAATTCATACAGCGCGGTGAACGCCTGGTTGTACTCGTCGGTGACCTTGTCCTGCGGAATGATCGCCAGATCCTGGGCCTGACCATCAAGGGTGACTCGGTAGGTGCTGTTGTAGTACGTCTTGCGGCGCCATGCGAAGAAGCAGGTCTCAAGCTCGTCGGCCTTGGTCTGGGTGCAGCCGGACTTCTGCACCTCCTCTGGATTCTTGAGGTCTTCCTTGGCCAGCATGGCCAGGTATGGCGCCTCTTCGAAGGCCTTGATGCCGCGATAAAGCAGCAGCATCTTGAGGGCCAGCAGGTCGCCCTTGATCTGCGCAACCTGGTTGCGGAAGGCACCCTTCTGGTTCTTGTACCAGTCGTAGCCGCGGGCCAGATTGTCCAGGGAGCGTCCGTTGACGAGCATGATCGTCACTGTGTCGGTGGCCGGCTGGAGGACGCTCAGCCACGCCAGGTTCTGCATGACCTGGATGAGCTTGCCGATGTCGTTGCCGTCGGTGGAGTCGGACTTGATGCCCTTGAGGATGGTGTCGCTTTCGGTGATCGCCGGGATGCTCTTGCCGGCGAAGCGCTTCTTGGCGTTGGTCAGCGCCTTCTGGGCGATGGGCAACTGCTCCTTGATGTACTTCTTGATGTTCTCGGGGCCCATCTTTTCGCCGGCCTGGGCCAGTGCCTGCTGTTCCTTGAGCAACTGCGCGATGTCCTTGCGCTCCATGATGGTCTTGGTGACGGCCTTGTTGACGTCGCCGGTGGCCTGAAGGTCCTTGAGGAAATTAGGATACTTCTTGTTCAGCGACTGGTACTTGCTGACCGCGTCCATCAGTTCCTTCTCGGGCACGGAGCCGGGCTTCTGCTGGTGGGCCTGGATTTTCTGTACGGCAGCGATCAACTCCTGGATCTCGGCGAGGCACTCGGCCTGCTTCTTTTCGAGATCCTCCTTCAACTTGGCGAAGCGCTTGGTCAGTTCCTCGCCCTTGCCCTCGAGCTGCTTCTTCCACAGGTCGAACGCGAGTTTGGCCTTTTCGAACGTGTCGATCTCCGTGGTGGACTTCTCCTTGAACGGATTTTCGTAGGTCTTCACCAGCGCGTTCTCGGCGTACTGGATCAGCGCGGTGGCGTAGTTGATGACGTGCACGCCCGGGTCGAGCCCGGCCTTGACGCCCTGATCGTAAAGGTCCTTGTACTCCTGGATGTAGCGGCCGTATTCCTCGGCGGCCTTCTTGGCCTTGTCGGGATTCTTCGCGAGCAGCGTCTGGATGTTGTTCCACTGGTTGGCCTTGCGGAAGGTCAGGTCCATGCGGGCCTTCCACATGCTCTCGTTTTCCTTGGTCTTCACCTTGGCCAGCGGCACATACCCTTCGAGGAACCGCTCGTACTGCTCGATCTTGCCGATCATGTCGCGGGCGGTGCCCTCGGACTGGCCCTTCTGGGCGATCAGATCCTGCTCCATGTTGAAGATGACGTCTGTGTAGTACAGGATCTTGTCGGAGACGGTTACCCGGCAGCGGCCGCCTTCGCAACTGCTGCTCAGGCTGTAATAGTTCTCCACGGCGTCCTCGGAGATGCCCATCTTCTGCGCCAGTTGCTTGATCAACTCGTTCTCGGCGACCTCGAATTCCTTGTTGTACATCTTCTTGGCCTTACGGAAGATGTCGAACAGACGGTCGACCTGGGCCAGCGTCTTGGCGTGGTACTTCGGACCGCCAGCCTTGTAGATCCAGAAGAGCTTCTCCTCGGCCAGGACGCGGTAGGTGCTCTCGTCCTTGACTTCGATCTTCTTTTCCTTCTTGATGCGCCAGCCGCCGGGTTTGACCACCGTCAGTTCCTGCCACATCTTCATGGCAAGATCCTCCATGAAGAACTTCGTGGCGGCCTCGGCCAGCTCAAAGATCATGAACTCCTTGTAGCCGTCCTGGTGTGCGATGGCCATCATCCGGCCGGTCTCGTCCTCGTAGATCTTCTTGTTCAGCACCTCGATCGCGCCCGGATAGTCGCCGAGCTCCTTGGTGCAGGTGTAGATCTTCCAGTACACGCCAAAGAGGTTCTTCTCGAACTCCTTGAGCTTCTCGGTCTCCTTGGCATCGGGACGGCGATCCTTCATCTGACCGTCGAGCTGCCGGTACATCAGCAGCGCTTCCTTCCACTTCTTGGGATCGTTCTTGCCGTCGGCCTTGGCCTTCTCGGCGGCATTGAACACGACCTCGGCCTTCTTGACGAGCTCGTTGAACTCCAGCGCCGAGATCATGAGCATCAGTTCGCGGTGCTCCTTGTCGCCGCCGCATTTCTTCTGCTCTAGTTTCTTGATCGAGGCGTCGCGCTCGGCCGTGAAAGTGCTTTCGGTGCCCGGTTCGGCCTGCTGGAACTTGTAGGTCAGGAAAAGCATCTGCGAGGCGTTGATGGCCACACTGTGGGTGCAGTAGCTTTCAAGGAGCTGCCAATAGTACTTGCGAGCCTCGTCGACCTGCTCATAGTGCAGGTAGATGTTCGCGATGTTGTTGATGAACACCGGGGAGTTGTCGTTCTTCGGGTAGATTTTCATGTACTCGAAGGCGTCCTGGATATAATTCTTAAAGTCCGCACTCAACTCTTTCGGGGTGTACTTGATCAACTTGTTCTCGTCCTTGATGTCGAACGGCGGAGGCGGAATCTTCAGGTCCAGTTTCTTGTCGTACACTTCATAAATGATGGCTGCGCTTTCCTTCTGGTGCTTGCTGCCCAGATGCGAGTCGCGCACTTTTCGGCCCCACTCCAGCGTGGTCTGGATGAAGTCCTTGCGGGCCTTGTCCGAGGCGGCCAGATCGATCATGTAATCGCGGTAGGCCAGCAGGATCATGTAGGAAGCGTCATACTCCAGGGAGGAGTTGGGGAAGTCGCGGATGACGGTCGTGTAGTAAGCGACGACCTTCTCGAACTCCTCGAGGGCCTTCTTGGCCAGCGCGGCCTTCTCCGAGCCCTGG
Organism: Myxococcota bacterium; assembly: GCA_018817795.1. Lineage (GTDB taxonomy): Bacteria > Myxococcota_A > Polyangia > HGW-17 > HGW-17 > HGW-17. The sequence goes on from JAHITJ010000208.1 coordinate 80,279, forward strand.
GCGCTCTTGGCCTGGTCGCCGTACTGCACGGCCTTGGCGATCATGGCCTGTCCGGTGTCGATGAGGGCAAACTGGCGGATCCCGAGCAGATCCTCACGCAGTTTGTCGATGGTGATGGTGCGCAGCCGGACATTCTTCTTCTGGTTTTCCACCAGGAACCGCTGATGAAAGGCCAGGTAGCCCTCGATCTCGTCGTTGGTGAAGACCTTGTTCACCGCGAACTGGTAGAGCTCGCGCTTCTTGTCCTGCCAGGAGCGCAGGTTCTCGCGCAGTTGATTCTTGTCGCGCTCTGACTTGACCTCGGTGATTTCCCGCTCAACACTTTTGACCTTCATTTCAATCAAGGAAATCATGTTCCAGAAGATCAGGGGTTTGTCCGGGTTGTAGCGCCAGCCACCCTCGTCGTCCATCTTGCGGAAGATATAATTGTAGAGATCATATGCGAAATTATAATCGGTTTCAGAGCGCTGGTAGGTCTTGTTCTCCTCAAAACCCATGAAGAAATCGGCAACGCCCTTCCAGATCCGTTTGACATGGGGTTCGTTCTCGCGACCCTTGTAGAACGCGATCAACTTCTTCTGCGGACACTTGTCGAGACACTCCACGGCCACGGGGGCCGTCCAACTGAACTGCTTCTTGGGATCCAGATCGGCGCCTTCTACGAATTTTTCTTCCTGCATCAAAAATCCGATGTATTTGATTGCAGCTTCATGCGGACTGTTCTCGTCCCGGTTCTGTCCCAGCGCGACCACCATGTCGAACAGTTTCATGGCCAGGGCCGAGTTGATCTCGTTCTGGTACATCATCAGGCCCGCGAAGTACACGACGTAGCCACGGGTGGAGAGCGCACGGAACTCGGGTCCGAGCGCCTGCTTGTAGGCCGACAGGGAGTACCACTTGGTCATGGCCAGGTTGTACAGTTTGTCCTGGTCGGTGGTCTCGTTGGCCACGAACGGCAGGCGGTAGTCCGCCGAGAGGTACTTGCCCAGCGTGGCCCACGCGGTGCCCAGGAACTCCACGTTGCCCTTGATCGGGCGGCAGGTGGCGAACGGATCGAACGGCAGGTGGGCCGGAAAGTCCGTGATCGTCCAGCGCACGTAGTCGTTCATGGCCGTCATCGGCATCGTCTCGAGGCCCTTCTTGACCAGAAACGCCTTGAGGTCGTCGTCGAAAGGAGAGAATCCCCAGTTGGCGCAGACCGAAGCGATGGACAGTTTGGCGGGCATGACACCGTCGGTGTCCTCGATGGAGAACGGCGGTTTTTCGTACATGCGGGCCAGCAGGTGCAGCACCGAGCCGATGTCGCGGAACTTCGGATACAGGGTCACGAGCTTGCGCAGGTTCCCCTCGGCCTTCTTGTGGTAGAAGTCCATGCCCAGATCCGCCTCGGCGGGCCGGACCGTGCCCTTGGCCAGTTCCCGGGCCCGGACCATGATGCTCTGGTATTCCTCTTCGTAGATGTCCTTGCCGGTCTTCTCGTCCCGGTTGATGTAGTACAGGAACAGTTCTTCGGCGATCTCCTGGTAGATGACCGCGGTGCGCCAGAGAAGCTCCGGGGTCCAGGTCGGATCGGGAGTCTTCTCGTAGACCGCCAGGCGCTGCTCGAGCAGTTGCAGCAGTTTGGCGCGCTCGACGATGTCCTTGGCCTTGGCGGTGCGGCTGTCGCGATCCACCTGGGCCCGCAGGAACATCTCTTCGTTGCTCTTGAGCCGCTTGACCATGTAGTCGGTGGTCTCCGAGAAGCGGACGATTCCTTCCTTATATAGACGGTAATCGTTGCGAAGCGCGTCGATTTCCTTCTGAACCTCCGGCTTTTCCTTGACTTCCGGGGCCGGCTTGGGGTCGGCGGCCTTGACCGGAGCTGCCGGCTTGGGCTGGGCAGTCGCGACCTGTGGCATGGCCAGCAGGGAAACGAGGGCTAACAGGCGGAATATGCTTGATTTTTTCATCAGGGCTGTCCTCCGGCGCCGGGCTTGCCGGGATCGGACGTGCCGGGTTTGGGCTTCTCGCCCTCCTTCGGCTCGGCCTTGGTCACGAACGGATCGGCATACCGTTCCTCGTCGAACTCGATGAGGTTGGCCTCAACCTCCCGGTACCGGTTTTTCATCTCATTGGTGATCTGCTTGTTCCGGTCGTTGAGCCGGATCCATTCCAGCCGCGTCTTGGAGCGCAGCGACCAGTTCACATCGACGATGCCGAGATCGGACTCCACGACCACGTCATGGAAGTGCCTGGCGATCAGGCGGATGCTCTCGGCCGTGATCAGTTCGTTGATCTGGCCGGACTGCTGCTTGTATTGCAGATACTGCACTTCATAAGCCTTGAGGTTGGCCTCCTCCACGGTGATCTCTTCCTTGATCTTCGCCAGGCGTTCGTCAGCCAGGGCCTGAAGTTTCCCGTTCAGGTCGTCGATGCGGCGATCCATGGCGTCGGCGTTCTGCATCAGCGTGACCATCTTGTCGAAGAGCACCATCTCGGCACTGGAGAGCTTCCCGCGGATGCTGCTCCACACGGCAAACTCAGCGGCGATGGCTGAACGGTACTGGGTCCGGACGCGACGCTCGGCTTCCATGTCGGCGTCGTCGACGCCCACGGTCAGGCTCGCATCCATGATCTTCGCCCGGATCGAGCGTGCCATCTCCAGCCCGGACTCGATCTCTGAGGACTCTTCCTGCAACTGGACCAGCATCGGAGCCAGCTGCTTCTGCCGCTCAGGCTTCTGTTTCTTGTAATACTCGTACATGCCGCCAACCAGTTGCTGGTATCCCTGCAGATCCTTGATCAGGTTGTCCACGGCCAGGATCTTCTCGTCGAACACCTTGCGGCGGGAGGCCAGCCGGTTGGCCAGGCTGTCCGTGCTCCGGGGCATGGTCTTGACATCCTTCTCCAACTTCTGGCGATCCTCCTCGGCCTTCTTCAATTGGGAGGCCGTGTTGCCGGTGACGTGCCGTGCAAACTGCGCGCGGGCCACCTTCAGGAGCTCGGCCCGGGCCTCCACGTTCTTGATCTCCATTTCATAGGTCTTGGTGCGCGTGTCGGCCAGCAGCGGGAAAAGGCCGATCTTGCTGGCCGACTGCAGACGGCGTTTGATCATCAGAAGGCTGTCGCGGGCATGCTCGAGGTTATCGCCGATGCCGGTGATGTCCTCGGTGACCAGGATCGCCTTCATCAGGGTCTGGTCTTCCTGGAACAGGGGAATGGCCTCGGGCGGAATGGCGTACTGAAGGCGGAACACCGTCTTCTTGTCGGCGTCCTTGCCCGAGCCTGCGACGTCTTCCTTCTTGCGGGTGATCTGGTCGAAGAACGCCTTGAGGTCCAGTTGCTTCTCCATCAGTTCCTTGATCTGCAGGTGCACGGCCTTGTAGCGCGTGGCCGTGTCGGAGAAGGCCTTGTTCGCCTCGGCCCATCTCTCGCCGCGGACGTTGAGATAGCCCAGCAGCAGCCGGGCGCGGGGAAGAAACACACTGTTGCGGTTGCGGACTTCCATGATCGCCAGCGTCTCGGCGGCCTTCATGACCTCCTCCTCGCGGACGTAGACCCATGCCATCTCGTACAGTGCGTCCTCGTAGTGCGGGGACTTGTCGGAGATCAACTTGTACCAGCGGACGGCCTCGCCCGTCTCGCCAAGCTCGTAGAAGATGCGACCCAGGGCCATCCGGGACAGCGCCTGGACTTCCTTTTCCTCGTCATTGCGCGGCTCGAAGTATTTGATCTCCTCTTCACCGGCCTGCGCGGGAACCTTCTGGATCCACTTTTGGATCACGGTGTCGGAGGCCAGCACGGAGAACCGTCGGACGGCCTCGAACATCAGCATTTCGCGCATCTCGCCCAGCGAGGTGGTGTATTTTGTCAGGTTGACGGTCTTGCCGCCGCGCACGAACGAGGTGGCGCCCACCTGCCCCATGCGCACCAGCGCCGCACCGGAGAAATACACGGCCTGGGGATACAGCAGCGGAAACACCTTCTTGGAATCCTTGTCCAGCGTCGGACCGATTTTGTCGAAAAAGCGCAGGGCTTCGAGGAACTTGTCGTTGGCCCACGCCTCGCGGCGCTCGCCGGCGGGCTTCTGGAACTCCTCGTAGGCCTGGTAGTAGGCAAACTTCCCGCGGGCGTAGTTGACCTCGGGGGAGTCCTTCAGTTCCGGCATCTGTTCGACGAGCTCGACGAGCTTCTCGATACCCCGGTAGTTCTGGGTCTTGATCGAGATTTCCAGCAGGCGTTTGATGGCCTTGGAGCGGAACGCAGGGTCCCAGCGCTGTTCGACGACCATCCAGTAATAATCGGCCGCCACCAGATAATTGGCGCTCGTGAACATGGCTTCGCTGAGATAGAACGTGGCCTCCTTGCCCAGTGTCGGGTGGGAGATCAGCGACAAAAACAGCGCGGCGGCGTCCTGGGGACGGTTGTTCTTGAGCAGGTAGATGCCGTTGAGGAACCGCTGCATGTCGTCATGCTGTTTTCCGAGTTGGACCTTTTTGGCGCTGGCGATGACCCCTTCGAGACGCTTGAGTGCAAAATCGAGCGCGGAAACGGAGTCGTTCACCTTGTCCAGCGGATCGGCCGCCGAGACGGAAGGAAGCAGCAATAGCGAAGCACAGGCCAGAAGTAACAGGCGAGTTTTCATGATCAGAATCCTTGCAGGCGACGTTCGCCTGGGCAAACGCAGGCGGCGGGCCGCCGACGAATTCACTTGGTCTTGGAAGGCTTCGTCTCTTCCTTGTTGACCAGGGCCTTGGACTGCAACTGGAACTGGATGTGCGGGCGCTGATCCAGCGGGGTCGTCCAGCCGCCCTTCTCCACACCCTGAACCTCAAGCGTGTAGTCCTTGCCTGGCTCGACATTGAACGAGTAGGTGTTGTGGACTTCCCACTTCCATTCCTTGACGTACTTGAACACGCCGTAGCCATTGCCCTGGTACGTGATGAACACGCGGAACCGCACGTTGCCGGGGGAGACGTGCCCCACGGGGATGGAAATCTCCTTCTTGGCAAGGACCTCGCGATCCTTCTCGCCGGCGTCGCTGTAGGAGGCGACGAGCTTGCCGTCCATGAGATAGCGCAGCCGCACCATCTTGAACGCGCCGCCCATCTTGTTGACGTGCTTGATGAGGATCTTGGCGCCACCGAGCGTCTCCTTCTCGGCGGTCATGGCCTCCTTGAGCAACTGCAGGCGGAACTTGGTGGCCGTGACCTTGTTCTTCAGGTCCTCGACGAGCTCGGCCAGTTGACGCAACTTCAGTTCATTGCTGGTAACCTCGGCGGCCGTCACCTTGTCCGGCGTCGGGGTCGTGTCGCGATCGACCTCGGTGCCGACCGTGACCGGAACGGTGGGGGCCTTCGGATCCACAGCCGTCTCGGCAGGCGGCGTCGGTGTCGCCGGAGGGGGCGTGGTGGGCGCCGTCTGCGCAGACGTGCCGGAGACGACGAAAATTAAAAATAAAAACACAGGAAGGAAGAGTTTCGTTTTCATGGTGCCTCTCAACTCATGGTTCATCTACCCGGTCAACCGGACGTGATGCTGCGAATATATACATACCAATAGGCAAATCGTCAAACCAATTTGTCGGTACCCGTATACATTTAATTGCCTAACGTCTCAAACTCATCCGGATTCGCCGGCCCTTTCCGACCTATAAACCCGCCGGTCACCGAAAAACAGGGCTGGTAAGACATGGCATTTTCCGATACAAGAGCCTTGGGAGCCGGTCGGAAAAACCCGAAACGCCCCGAAGGAGATGCCAGCATGCTGATTCAGGACATCATCGCCCGCAAACGCGACGGGCTCAAACTGGACCGGTCCGAAATCGAGTTTTTCATCGATTCCTACACTTCCGGCGCCCTGCCCGACTATCAGGCCGCGGCACTGATCATGGCGATCTTCATCCGGGGGCTGGACAGCGAAGAACTGAGTTACTTCGCCAACGCCATGTTGCACAGCGGCACCGTGGTCGATCTCTCCCATATTCAGGGCATCAAGGTCGACAAGCACAGCACCGGCGGCGTCGGGGACAAGATCAGCATTCCACTGGCGCCCCTGGTCGCCGCCTGCGGCGTCAAAGTCCCCATGGTGTCGGGCCGCGGGCTGGGCCATACCGGCGGCACCCTCGACAAACTCGAGTCCATTCCGGGCTTCTCCGTGCGCCTTCCTCTGGATGAGTATGCGCGCATCGTGGAAAAGGTCGGCGTATGCATGATCGGTCAGACCGAGGAACTTGCCCCGGCGGACCGCAAGATCTACTCCCTGCGCGACGCAACCGCCTGCGTCCCCTCCATTCCATTGATCGCATCGAGCATCATGAGCAAAAAGCTTGCAGAGGGCATAGATGCCCTTGTGCTTGACGTCAAGGTGGGCACCGGCGCCTTCATGCCCACAGAAGAAAAGGCGGAACAACTTGCGCGCACGCTGGTTGAGATTGGCCGGCGTGCCGGCAAGAAGGTCACCGCCTTCCTCACTCGAATGGATGATCCCCTGGGCGTGGCCGTGGGCAACGCCTGCGAGGTGATCGAGTCCATCGAGGTGCTGCGCGGGGGAGGGCCCGAGGACATCCGCGAGCTCACCCTGCTGATGGCCAGCCACATGCTCGTGATGGGTGGCGTCTGTCCCGATCCGGCCGCGGCGCGCGAGCGCTGCCTGGTCGCCCTTGGCGACGGCTCGGCCATCAAGAAGTTCAAAGAGTTGATCTCGGCCCAGGGAGGCAACCCCGAAGCGGTCGATCATGTTGAACTGTTTGCCCAGGCGGCCCACCGCACCATGGTGCGGGCGACCCGGTCCGGAATTGTGCAATCCGTGAACTCCACCGCCATCGGCATGGCCGGCGTGGTGCTGGGCGCGGGCCGTCGGCAGGTCTCCGATCCCGTGGATCCCGCCGTCAGCCTGTTCATCCGGAAGAAGATCGGCGACACGGTCGCAGCCGGCGAGGTGCTCGTGGACGTTCACTACAACGACGACCGGGGGCTGACCGATGCGCTGGAACGCCTCCAGGGAGCCTACGTCATCGATGATGCACCGGTTGCCAGGAAGCCCCTGGTCCTCAAGACCATTCAGAGTTGATCGCACGTAGATGAAGCCCCTACCCGCCCTTTCGTGCAACCCGCGGCCCTTTCCTCTGTCCTGGTCGGGCATGAAACCGGTCTTTCTCGCGCTTCTCCTGCTGAGCTCCTGCATCGACGGGCGCTCCTACCTCACGACCCGCCACCGCCACCTGCACTACGAGGTCGAGGTGCAGCGCAACATCCGTCGCGAAATCCGCGTCACCCACGAGATCGACAACAATCGCCTGACCCTGCACTTCCAGGAGATACTGTTCTGCAGGCACGTGCAGTTCGACGTGGAAAAGATGAGCCTGATCCGCACCCAGACGCGCCCCGGCGCCGGCTATTACATGCTGCTCGGCGGCCTGATCGCCGCGCTGTCGATGCCCTCCTACTACATGGGATTGGCCAACTCATCGGGTACGGCCCGTGCGATACATCTATCGGTCGGGACCGGCATCTTCCTGGCCCCGGGCCTGTCGATCGGAGGCTACGGTTTTTGGAAGCGGCTCGAGGAGAACACCACCGTCGAGGACGCCGGAAACGTCCGTCGCGAGGTCAAGAGCACCGACTTCACCTGCGGCAAGGCGCCTCCGGCCGCGGGGTCCCGTGTGGAGGTGCTCACACGCATCGGCCACGTGCCGCTGGGCGATTTGCCCGCAGACGGCCGGATCACCGCCGATCTTGAACGCCTGCAGCCGCTTCGCAGCGAGGAAACCGGCCGGACCTACCTCGATGTCTTCGTCAATTCCGAGCGCGTCGGCACCATTGTGCTGTCCGATCCGAAGGCTTCCCCTCCAGCCCGCTGAGATTTTTGAATTATATAAACGAATTCAAGAAGTTACGACCTCTACAGTGGTAAAATTCGCAACCGTAACCGGGTTCATGTAAACCTTTCTTGCGTTGAAACACGCAAAAAGGAGCAGTGCCTATGCGTGCGATGAATGCCAGTGACAACTACATGACCGTTCCGGAAGAGAACATCAACTACATCGCGGCGATGGACATCGGATCGAACAAGATTTCGCTCTCGATTGGCCAGACCCTCGATGGCCGGTTCGATGCGCTTCTGGGTGTGGTCCATCACCAGTGCCAGGGCATCACCTCGGGCCGCATCACGAATCTGGAGGCCGTCACCGCCACGATTCGCAAACTGCTCTGCGAAGCCATTGAAATCATTGGCTTTTCAGTCACAGAGGTCTTCGTCGGAATCACCGACCCGGAGATCGCGGTGCATCGCAACACGGCCATGGTGGCTGTCGCCGGTGATTCGATCACCTCCGAGGACATCGCCGACGTGCTCGAGGCGGCCGAGACAGCCATGCCGCTGAGGGAGAACGAGGCGATCCTGCATGTCATTCCCGAGCAGTTCCTGGTCAACGGGCACCCCGTGGATGATCCCGTCGGCCGCTCCGGTGTCCGCCTAGACGTCGAGACCACGGTCCTGACCGTGCCACGCTCGTCGATCGTGAACGTGGATCGCGTGTGCCGCGCCGCCGGGCTCACGGTTCGCGACATCTTCTTCTCTCCCCTGGGAACGCTGCAGGCAGTGACCCATCCCCGCCAGCGCCAGCTGGGCGTCCTGCTGCTGGACATCGGCGCCGGCACCACCGACGTCGTCATGATGGAGGGCGACCGGCTGCGCTACTGCGACGTGGTGCCGATCGGCGGACAGTCCTTCACCGAGTCCCTGGCCAACGGCCTGCGCTGCCTGCGCGAAGAAGCAGAAACCATCAAGATCAAGTGCGGCATGGCCTCTCCGGCCTACCTGAACAACCCGGATCTGGCCGTCGATTCAAGCCTGCTGTGCGGATCTGCGCCCGTCACCTACGGACAGGTCTCCCACATCCTCGAGTCACGGATCTCCGAGATACTGCACATCGCGCTGAACCGGCTGCACTACGCCGGCATCGGCCTGACGGCGCCGCACTCGATCGTGATCACCGGCGGCACCGCCCAACTGAACGGGCTGCGCGCCTTCATCCAGGAGTTGATCGAACTGCCTGTCGAGGTCGGGTTCGCCAACCTGCCGGCGGGCATGTTCGACCTCGCACGGCAGCCCGTGTTCTCCTCATCGGTGGGCCTGGTCATGTATGCCTCCACCCACGATCAGGGACACTCGCCGCGCATGACCGTGCAGATGACTGAAAAGAAAAACAATAATGTTTTCAAGAAGTTAGCGGACTTTTTCGGAGGTTTTTTTGACTGAGACGCATTCCGCTCTTAGGATGCCTAGGAAGTCCGTCGTTCGAATTTGCGAAGACTGCTGAACTGGACCACTTTAAAGTGGATTTGTCCCATAACGGAGGAACTCGATGCCCTACACCCTGGATGAAAACGTGACCGGAGAAGCCCGCATTAAAATCATCGGAGTTGGTGGAGCCGGCGGCAACGCCGTCAACAACATGCTCTCCAACCATCTCGACAGCGTGCAGTTCTACGCAGCCAACACGGACCGTCAGGCCCTCGAGAAGAGCCTGGCCGGCACCAAGCTCCAGCTCGGCGACAAGATCACCTCCGGCCTGGGCGCGGGCGCCAATCCCGAAGTCGGCCGCAAGGCCGCCGAGGAGAGCGCCGAACTGATCCGCAACGCGGTCTCGGGGGCTGACATGATCTTCATCGCAGCGGGCATGGGTGGCGGCACCGGAACAGGTGCGGCTCCGGTCATCGCCCGCATCGCCAAGGAGACCGGCGCCCTGACCGTGGGCGTGGTGACCAAGCCCTTCCGCTTCGAGGGCAAGCGCCGCATGCGCCAGGCCGAGGAGGGTATCTCGGCACTGCAGGACGAGGTCGACGCCCTGATCGTCATACCGAACGACAAACTGTTGTCGCTTTCGGCGAACATCAGCATTCTCGACGCCTTCTGCCGCGCCGACGAAGTCCTTCTCAACGCAGCGCGCGGCATCACGGACCTGATCCTGGAGAGCGGCTACATCAACGTCGACTTCATGGACGTCCGCTCGGTGATGTCCAACAAGGGGCGCGCCCTGATGGGGATCGGCGTGCACAAGGGCGACCACGCCGCCGTCGAGGCCGTGCGCAACGCCATCTCCTCCCCGCTGCTCGAGGATGTATCCATCGAGGGAGCCACCGGCGTGCTCGTCAACATCACCTGCTCGCCCAACCTCTCACTGCAGGAGATCTCCGAGGCTGCAATGCTGATCGAAGACGTGGCCAACGAGGATGCCAACGTCATCTGGGGTTCTGTCGTGGACCCGAACCTGCAGAACGAGGTGCGCGTGACGATCATCGCCACGGGCTTCGACCAGACCATCGCCCCGGCCAAGACCGCGCCCAGCCGCGAACTGATCACCACCAACACCTCGATCAAGCAGCAACAGATGTCTCTGCCGTACACCGCCACTGCGCCATACGGACATCGGGAATCCGATTCCGGGCCGCGCAACGCCTACTCCACCTCGGAGGTTCCCCGCGTCTCCCCGTCCCAGGAAATGCAGCACCAGGACCACCCGCGGGTCGCCCAGGTCCCGTACTCCAAGCCAGACTACCTTAAAAAATTGGAGATGGCCCAATCCCTGCCTCCCATGCCGCCAGGTCAATAGATAAATTAAAAAACAATTTACAAAAATTGCGGATTTTCAGCTTGACCTCCGGTCAGGATTGATTATAACGACCCTCGGTTTTCCGGATGGAAGCATCCGTATCCATATCCTTTAATGGAAGGTTTATTATCCCATGGCAAAAAACCAGACTCGTCGTTCCATCTCTGTCCGCGGTGAACTGTACGACCGGATTCACGAATACTGCGAAACCAACAACGTCAGCATGAGTTCGTTCGTGGAAAACCGGATTTCCTCGTTTCTCAACGGTTCCCTGATGGATGAACAGCCCCCGCTGCCGTACGTGGAAGAGTACGAGCCCTTCTCCGCCGGAGAAGCCCCCTCGCACCCCACGACGACCCAGGCAAACCGTCCCGTGCTGTCACACTCCGAGATGGCGTCCGAAATCCAGCAGCACTTCACGTTCTGAGAACCGACCTTCCCAAGGAGACTCCATGCGTTGTCTGAAACCGGGGTGGTGTTTTCCTCTGTTGATTATCCTGACCGCGTGGCCGCTTCTGTTCTCCGGATGTAAAAAGAAAGATCCCGCACAGTTGGAATCCGGCAAGTGGGTGGCGCGCAACCTTCAGTGCGCCAGGGAGACGCTCGACGACTTGGAGAAGCGTGTCCTGCAGAAAGTCTCCGACGCCGACAAGTTGATGAAGGAGCTGCAGGAACACCTGCTCAAGCACCAGTGTCCGGTCGGCAAGCACCCCGACTGCATCCCGGGCGCCGGCATCAGCGCGGTGGCGACGCTCATCAGCGCGGCCCGCCTTTCGCCCGAGGCCGACGAGACCGAACCCGAAATCCAGGAGAAGACCGACGACACCGGCGAACCCGAAATCAAGGATCCTGATTCGCTGGACGCCGAGGGCCTGTCCGCGGCGAAACTGGCCCGAAAGAACCGGATCGTCAAGGAAGAGATGGGGGAAGCCATCGAGGAAAAGAAACCGGAGGGTCTGCCCGGAGATGCACCCGCGTCCGAGGTCGAACCCGGACCCGAGGAGATCGCCCGCAAGGCCGGCTGCGGCATGGAAGTCCCCGAATCCTGCACCTTCCTGACGCAGGACACGGTCGTCTCCAAACTGACCATGCTCCTGGAGCAGGCAGCCCAGCTCGAGCAGGAAGTGCAGCGGTTCCTGTCGGCCACCGGACAACGGTTCGCCGACCTGCCGGTTCAGGAACTGTTCGAAGGCATGCGGACGATGGAGAGCCAGATCCACGAACTGGTTACGCGCGAGGAGCTCGCCCTTCGCCGCAAGGGCGACGACGAGGCCTTCTACCGGTCCCTGCACCCCCAGATCATCAAGGGAATCCTCAGCGATCTGTCCCTTTCCGTCCCCAAAAAAATCCAGGCTGATCTGAAACTGCTGATTCCGATGATCCGGAAGTCTTCGAAGTTCTTTGATGAACATGAGCCCGAGTGGAACCAGAAAGTCGGCGCTGCGATTCGGCATCTGCACAAATCCCAGCGCGTACACGCCAACGCGTGCCTGGATCGCCCGAACTGCTGGCAGTTCAGGCAGTGCGTAAAACGCTACAATCTTCCCGGCATCCTGATGCTGGAGTAATCATCCAACGGCATTCGGAGGTCGTATTGTTCTGTGTCCCAACATCCAAAGTCCGTCACCTGGTCGGTTCCTTCACCCGCGGCATGGAACTGCCGACAGCCTTTTCGCGGCTGTTCACCGAGCACCAGATCCGCTCGGGCCACCTGCACATGATCGGCCAGCTCGACGCGTTCACCGTGCAGACGGATCCGCGCACCACCCCGCTGACGTTGAACGCTCCTGCACTGATCCTGCACTGCGAAGGTTTCATCACCGATGTCGACGGCAAGGTGGAGACGCGCCTGATGACCACCCTGCAGTTTGCGGGAACCCTGGGACCTCAGATCGTCGGCGGCCTTCTGGTTTCCGCCCGCATCCTCTCCTGCGAGTTCCGGATCGAGGCCTTCGACGACGTCTTCATCGTGAAGAAGACCGATCCGAAGTCCTTTCCGATCTGGGTCGACTGCTTCACCGAAGCCGACGACGACGAAAGGACTTCCCTGGCGGCCGATGCCCAGCCCGAGCCGGAGTCCCCGACCCTGGTCACGGATCCCTCCAGCACCGATGACATTCCAACGCACCCTGGTCCCGGAGACATCGTAGAGCACTTCAAGTTCGGGGCCTGCCGCGTGCAGAAGGTCGACACCGGCGACATGCTCGAGGTTTGGCTTCCGAGCAAGAACAAGGCCCGCCTGAGCATGCAGGTCCTCCACTTCGACTTCCTCCGGGAGGAGGAGGACGGAACGCGGTATTTCCACGCCCGCCCCATGAAGACTCGGTGAACCGGACATGGACTCCTCGGCCCGGTTTCAGCAGGAACTCGTCGCAGGCAACCTCGATCTTGTCCGCAAGATTGCAGGTGAGATACACCGCCTGGTTCATCGCAGGATCGAGATCGACGAGTTGATCAACATGGGCACCGTTGGTCTGATCGAGTCCGCCCGCCGCTACGATCCACAACGGGGGTTCCAGTTCTCCACCTTTGCCTATTACCGCATCAAAGGTGCCATCCTCGACGGCGTCCGGCGACAATGGTTCCAGATCGGCCAGGCCTCCGGACTGCAGGCCGAGGAGACCGCCAACGCCTACATGCAGGAAAAAAGCATTCCGCTGCAATTGGGGACGCCCAACCCCTCCACCGCCGAACTGGTCGATCGGATGTCCACCACCCTGTCCGGACTGGCCACCTGTTTCCGGCTGTCGTCCGAGAAGATCGACACACTGGCCGACGAAACCGGGCAGGACGGCTACGAGGCGGTCGAACGCAACTCTGAGCTTGCCTGGATCTCCCGGCAGGTGGAGCAACTGCCCCCCGAACTGGCCGAGGTAATTCGTGCCGTCTATCATGAGGGTCTTTCGCTGGATGAATTCGCACGCCGGAAGGACAAGTCCAAGAGTTGGGCCAGCCGGCTGCACTCGCGGGCCATCGACCAGCTCCGGCACTGGACGGGGTATGTCGCATGAACCCTGAACTCTCCATCCGGCAGGAAGTCTTCATCGATCTGAGAAGAACCTTCACCGAGACGATCGGGGAGGTCGCGTTTTCCCGCTTCATGTCGCTGCTGCCCACGACGCTCAAGATGGTTCTCTCCCGGGACGACGACCCCGATGCCTGGGTCCCTGCTCGGGAGTTCTCCATCCTTCTGGCCGCCGTCGACATGCAGGTTCACCCCATGCTGAGCGACTTCGGCGCAATGTGGGGGCATCAGTTCGTCCTCAACCGCGCCCGAGAGTTCGTCGGCGATCTGACGCCGACCCAGATCGACTCACTGGTTCACATGTTCCACCAGAAGCGTTCCAACGCGATCCTGCACGTCGCTGCCCGGTTGCAGAAGGGGATGGAGATGCTTCCGCGATGGTTCTTCCCGCTCGACGTGGCCGTAGACGAGCGCGTCTCCCCTTCCCAGTTGGCGTTCAACGCGCAAGCCAGGCCGGTCAACCTGCCCCTGTTCTGCAATGTGCTTTCCGGCCTCGCCGGCGGCATCCTCGCGGCCCACCACATCCCGTTTTTGCGCATCCATGAGGAGTTCTGCATGACCGCAGGACACATGGCTTGTTCTTTCGTGATACTCTTCGAGCCCGAGACGCCCCTGTCGTTTTTCTAGTTTTCGCCCCATCAGGTTCTCCTGTGACATCCTTGTTCCTGGAATCTGACGCTTGATATTGATCACGCACGCAGAGTATACTCGCTGGCCTGACGGCCAGGCCGGGAGGGAAGCCAATGAAGGTCACCTACAAATCACTCAAGGATTTCGCGTTCGCGCACTATGCGCAGGGTCATGTCGAGCAGGCCCTGGGCAGCCTCGTGGCAGCCTACCACGCCGATCCTCTGGACCTGGAGATCCGGTTTCTGACCGTTGACATCCTGACCCACCTGCAGGTGCTCGAGCCGCTGGAAAAAGTGCTGGTTTACTCGGCCGAGATCGCCATGCGCTCGGGGCATCCCATCGCCGCGATGGCCTTCCTGCACCTGATCGAAAAGCTCGGCAAGGACGCCGACCCGCTCTGGAAACGCCTTGCCTACCTTTATTCGGCAAACTCCACACAACTGTCTCAGAGTGGATCCAAGGTGGCGCCGCTGCCCGACGAGACCCCCGTCGACGGGCCCGCCGAGACGATGCCTCCCCTGCCCGAGCTGGTCGCACAGGTCACAGCGCTGGCCCAGACGATCACCAGGAGTGAGGATTTTCCCGCCACCCTGCTGCCGATGCCGCTGCTGTCGGACGTGCCGGCCCACCACTTTGTCGAGGTCGCACGGGTGCTGCATCTGGTTTCCATGACACCCGGACAGGCACTGATCCGTGAGGGTGAACCCGGCAACTCCTTTTTCATGATCGGGACCGGTGCATTCTCGGTGTTCAAGACGGATGCGCTGGGTCGCGTCACTCCCCTGGCGACATTGCATGCGGGATCGATCGTGGGCGAGATGGCCCTGGTCCAGCGCGCGCCCCGCTCGGCCTCGGTCACGGCTCAGACCTGGGCGCGGGTGCTGGAGTTCCCGGCCGAGGCCATCGCCCGTCTGGCCGAGCACCTCGAACAGGTGGCCATCGCCCTGGACAAGTTCACACGGGAGCGCCTGATCGGCAACCTCCTGGCCACCAGCCCGCTGTTCAAGCCCTTCTCGCGCACCCAGCGCATGGACCTGCTCAAGCACTTCCAGGCCTACGTGGTGGAGACCGACACGGTGATCGTTCGGCAGGGCGAGGAAGGCACCGGACTTTACCTGATCCTCGGTGGTGAGGTCGAGGTCATGCGGGATCTCGACACGCCGCAGTCGGTCTCCCTTGCGACCCTCTCGGCACCGGAGAACTTCGGAGAGATCAGCCTGCTGCTCGGCTCCGAGACCACGGCCTCGGTCGTGGCCACCCGGCGAACCACCCTGCTGTTCCTGTCGCGCCATTATTTCCTGCGCCTGATGCAGTCCGTCCCGGAGATGCGCGATTACTTCTCGCAGTTGGCCGACAGCCGGCTGAGCCAAACCCAGGAAACCCTGGCCGCCCAGACGGCCATCCATGACGAAGAAGAAATCATCCTGATCTGAACCGTCCGCCGGAGTCCCATGCCCAGACTCAAGAAAAGCCAGATTTTCAACATCGTCGTATTCCTCCTCGGCACCGTGGTCATCATCACGCTGATCCGCAACATCGGATGGAGCCAGACCCGGGAGCACCTCTCCCGCACGGGCTGGAACTACTTCTGGCTGTTCCCGATTTACCTCATCACCATGTTTGGTGACACGATCTCCTGGCGCCTGCTGATCCGCAAGCCCGTGTCGATGATCCGGGTCATGCTCATCGCCAACTCGGGCACCGCGATCAATGCGCTGACGCCATCCGGAGACGGTGGCGAGTTCGTCAAGGGAAATCTAATCGGTCCAATCATCGGCGCCCCCGAGGCTGTCTCCTCGCTTTTGCTGTGGAACTTCCTGTACGCGGTGACCAAGAAGATCGTCACGGTCGCCGGGCCGCTGCTGTACCTCCTCTTCGGTCCGTTCGCGGCCGATCCGAAGCCCATCGAAACCGTCGTGGTCCTGTGGTTTCTCGGACTCGGCGCGTTGACGGCGCTGTACCTTCCACTGGCGTATTTCCTCGTCACGCGGATCGGCGTCGAGCGTATTGCGAAGCGGCTGCACCGCCTGTGGCTTGTACGCCGGCTGGACCTGTCCAAGGTGGAGACGTTCTCGCGGCAGCTCGATGAGACCTTCCGGGACTTCGGGCGCAACTTCCGGCTGAGGCTCGTGGGTGCCGCCGTGCTGCTGCTCGTGATGCACCTGAGCGTCTGCTTCGAGATCTGGTTCGTGCTGGGACTGTTGGGAGTGGACGTGTCTCTGGGGACCAGCGTGTTTCTCTTCACGGGAAGCTCGCTGCTGCAGACGGTGGTGTCGCTCTCGCCCGTGGAGATGGGCGTCACCGAGGCCGGCAGCATGGGCCTTTACCAGTGGATCGGCTTTGAACCCGTGTATGGCTTCATGCAGGAGTTCCTGCGCCGCCTGCGACGGCTGGTGTTCAACATCCTCGGTCTGGTCTACCTGGGATACTGTGCGGTCTATCCCTATGAGCCGCCCAAACAGATCGAGGAGACCCCCGAACCGGGGTCCGGGCCCGCACCTGAATCAGGGCCCGCACCCGAAGCGTAACCCGGCGACCTTCCATTCCCCCCAAAAAAGGGCTCTCAATCATTCCAGGTTAGCCTGACAAGGCCCGGGCGGGACTTCACCGAGCTCTTCGGCGACGCAGAACCAGGACCAGGGCAGCGAGGAAAAGCAGGGACGGAACCGTCCCCCCCCCGGCGCGTCCTGGACGGGAGGAACAAGCCGTGGAGCCGGCTGCATCGTACAGCGTGGGATGGCGTTCATCCCCGCGCAGGCTGAACACGACCGCTGGCAGTTCCCCGTGGGTGGCGGTCACGGCATTGGGGCCGCGTCCCGGGGTGAAGATCACAGCCGCATACCCGGTGAAGCCCGTCTCCACCGTCATCGTCGCGTCGTCGTCCCCCTCGAAGGTTCCGCCGTCGGCCGTGAAGGTCACAGGATAGGCCGCCAGCGGCGTCCCCTGCGCGTCCACCAGCCGCACCACCAGCGGGGTCAGCAGCGGCTCGTCGTCGTACCCCCACTGTCCGTCACCGGCGATCTTCACCAGCTCTGCGGCGGCCACGGAGACCACCTCGAAGGGATCGGAGATGGCCGTGGACTGACCGTCCGAGGCCAGGATGGTGACCTCCGGAGCAGCATCCTGGATGACCACGTAGAAAACCGCCTGTCCGCCCACGAAGTCTTCGTGGCGGGTGGGAAGCATCCTCGTCTCCCCGGCGGAGAGCAGCAGCGGGCTGGTGTAGCCTTCCAGCAGCCTGCCGTCGGCGTCCAGCGCCGAAACGGTCACCGGGAAGGGAACGCCCTGCGTCTGCGGACTTGGGATCGGATCGAACCGCAGCTGCGCGGCACCCTCGTCATAGCGGTACCCGACGGCGATGGGACCAAGCACCGGCGTGTCCGCGCCGTCCCCCACCAGAAAGGCCCGCAGTTGCAGGGAGCGAGTCACATCCAGTTGGGAGAAGCCCGCCACGAGGTAGCCGGGGTCCATCGCCTCGTCCGAGGTGTTCGCGTCCCGCCAACTCAGGCCGTCGAAGATCCTCCACCGGGCTCCGGCATCGGTGCTCACCTGGAACCGCAGGCTCGTCCCGGTGGGACGTTCCGTGGGCGCGAGGAACTCGATGCTCTCCCAGCGCGTAATCTGGTGAGGCACCACCAACTCTGGCGTGGTGACGATGCCCGGTCCCGGATCGAAGTGCGGCAGCGCCGCGGACATGACGACCTCCAGGTCCGGTTCAGGAAAGACGAATGGCCGGTGGTCCTTGACCGAGAGCAAATGCCGCTCGTCTCCGAGCGCCGCGTCCTCCTGAAAAACCGCCACCGGCGCCGAGCACGTCAGACGGGTTCCGGCCGCCAGGGCGCCGTACAGGAACTTGTTGGGATAAGGTCGGGGCGTGGCCTCGGAGATCACCTCCGTCAACGGCGTGCCGTCCGCAGTGGAAGTCGCGCAGAGGGTCGAAGGTTCCGTGGCCGCCACGGCCAGATACGACACCGCGCGTGGGAGCACGAACTCCCGGGCGAGCAGCGACCCGGGGAGGAAGGCCACGCTCTCGCCACCGGAGCCGTCGCCCTGAGAGAGCGCTCCGATGGGACGATCGGCCACCAGGTGCAGGGCCGGCCCGCTGCCTGCGCTCGCCCCGTAGGAAAGGGTCAGCACGGCATCCCGGCTCAGGGTGTGCGTGGTCACAGCGATGTCGGACTGGTACACGGTCAGGGACGTGTTGTCCTCCAGCGCCGTCACATATACGGTTCCGAGGGCGGCACCCCATAGTTCGGAGGTGGCCGGCACCAGAGGATGTCCGTCATAGCCGTCGGAGGTCCAGTGGAAGGCCACCACCGGACTGTCGGAGAGCAGCCGGTACGAGCCGGTCGGGATGTCCACGGAGAGACTCTGAGACTGCAGGTGGTTCACCGTCGCGGAGGCCAGCACGGTCTCGCCCTGCAGCAACTGGACCTGGGCCACACCGAACGGAGAGAACACCTCGATGACGTCGAGCCCCCGCTGGGACGGAAAGGAGAAGGCCGTCCCGACCATGGAGAAGGGAACCGCGATGTCCGAGGCGTTGAGGTCTCCGGCCAGGCTGTAGGGACCGTTGGCCGCCACGATGCCGGGATCGGCGGAGACGATCTGCGGCTGCGAAACCGCGTCCACAGGCACTCCTGCACCGATCTGCACGCGAACCGGCTCGAAGGCGGCGATGCTCACCTGTGAGGTGCCTGGAAACGGCCACCACGCGCCGTATTTCAGCGACGAGTACAAGAAGACCTCCTGCCAGGATCCGACGCTGGAGGCCGCGTCGTTCCCCAGATACAGATAGATCCGGGTCTGTCCGGTCGGCAGCGTGGGGAGCTGGAGCCACAGGTCGCCGCTGCGGGCGATGAAGTCATAGTTTTCCAGCCACATGGCCGTGATCTCCGAACCATCAGCAGCCACAAGCCGCAGATCGGCCCCGTCGATGGCCGCGATATCGAAGACCTCCGCGGGCAGCATCGACAGGTCCACGCGGACCGGATACTCCTCGAGCTGGACCTGCGCTGCGTTCTGCACGTA
Organism: Myxococcota bacterium; assembly: GCA_018817795.1. Taxonomy (GTDB): domain Bacteria; phylum Myxococcota_A; class Polyangia; order HGW-17; family HGW-17; genus HGW-17. The sequence continues at coordinate 99,559 of JAHITJ010000208.1, forward strand.
GAACTCGATCCGGGCCGACCATCCCGGCAGGTGCCAGTCCGTGACGTCGGCCAGGCGCGCGGACGTGCCCTCGACGACGACGTTTCCGGTCACGACGTAGTCGCCCGCCTGGAACGGACGCTCGGTGAAATCGAAGTACAGGATGTTCTGCGCCCCGAACAGGAGGGAGAAGAGCATGGAGGCGATCATCGGCGGCCCCCTTTCCCCACGGGACCGTCGCATCCATCATCGGAGAGCACTGCTGCGTTGTTGTCCTCGCGACATTCGTTGTTGAAGCCGCCCGTGGCACAGGCGGGACCGTCGTTGTCGACGCAGACCGAGACCTCCGCCCGGGCCGGCTGCAGCGGCGGCGTACTCCACCAGCAGGTGAGCTCCTCGCAGTCCTCCGGCTCCAGGGTCCCGGTCGTGACCACCGGCGAGTCGCAGGCCACCGCGGTCATGGCGACGGTGTCGAAGAAGCTCACTGGCACACCGGGTCCGACGCGCAGGGAGCCAAAATTGCAGACACGCACCCGCAGGGCGAGGCGCTGGTTGCAGTCGGACCGGTCCACGCCGGTGAACTCCACCTGCAGATCCGGCGCGGCGAAGACGTCATAGTCGGGCAGGTTCTGCCGGAAATTGTTGTAGACCAGCCAGTTCGGCGCCGCGCCGTACACCGGCAGCAGTCCATCCTCGGTGATGTTGGTGATCGTATACATGTGCTGGTTCCAGATTCGTCGCGTGGGCACCCAGCGATCCAGGCTGTCTCCCCAGACCTCGATCCCGTGGTTCTCGTCGCCCACCACGTTCGTGTTCTCGATGAACACGATCTCCGCGTTCCCGTCGTTGTCGACATCGGCGATGATCGGATACTCCAGGCGCGTGTGCGAGCGGTTCGGTTCCTCGAACAGGATCGTCCCGTCGGACCCGCTGAAGATGCGGAAGTTCGTCTCGTCGTTGTAGACCACCTCCGCCTGGCCGTCACCGTCAAAGTCGAAGACGGAGGACCCGGTCACGCGCGAGGAGCAGTCGTTGTTGGGGACCGACCAGCGGATGCCGGGGGCCGAGCAGCCCGTAGCCCCTGTGGGCACGGCCGGGCAGTCGGGCAGTGAGTCGCAGCAGTCCAGATCGAACACTGCATAGAAGTCCGCACCGGCGACCCCGATCTCCACGCGTCCGTCGCCGTCGAAGTCCGCGATCGTCGGCGGACCCCCTTCATTATAGCTGCAGTTGTCCCACGGGATCAGCAGGTGGGCCATCACCGCCCCGTCGTGCTGCAGGATCCACACATCCCCGGAGCGGACGATGACGACCTCCCCCTCGGGATCACTGTCGAGGTTGCCGGCCGCGGCATAGCCGTCGCAGGGCTTGGTGCCGGATGCGCACGTCGACTGCGCCGAAGGATAGGCGAACTGCCAGAGCATCAGCCCGTCGGCCCGGTACACCGTGTTGCCTGCGATCACCTCCGGCCGGCCGTCAAGATCGAGATCCGCGGCGAAGCTCATCGGACCCAGGAAGGCATTGATGCCAAGCCCCCCGACGCCACGCCACCGGATCAACCCCGTCAGACCGTCGAGGACGACACGGCCGACAAGAACCTCGGCGATCCCGTCTCCGTCGAGATCGGTGATCGACGGCTGCACCGACGTGAGGATGTCGTTGCCCTGCGGGTGCGGGCTGGTCCACTTCACCACGCCGGTGTTCGAGTAGGCGACCGTGCCTGAGGTGCGCGTCATCGCCACGATGTCGGGCACGAGATCGCCATCGATGTCGCCCACGGCCAGGCCCGCGGAGCTGTCCAGCGCCGGGGTGGCCACCGAGAAGTGCTCGACGAGGTGACCGTCGTCGCCGCAGCGGCCCGAGACCACGCGTAAAACCCCCGGCACGTTGCAACAGCCATCCTCGCGCAGACGGTACGTGACAAAAATGATGTCAGGAATGTCGTGCGTATCGATCGCGCCGTCGCCGTTGTCGTCGGTCAGGTTGGCCACCAGGGGGGTCATGACCACGTCATCCGAATCGGGGTATACCAGGGAGGAGTTCCACCGGCATTTCATCGCCGGAAGGAAATCCCCCGGCGGAGGTACATACCGACAGATCCGGACCGGATCGTCGAGTTCCACCGGACCGGCGTCGGGGTCAGGTACATCTTCCACCGGGTCAGCGTCCTGGATCGTCCCGTCCGGCAGCGGCATGCTCCCGTCGAGATCGGGGACATCCACGTCATGGATCCGCCCCGGCACGCAGGTGAGCGTATCCGGATCGCAGACCTGGCCGCGGGCGCAGTCGTTGACTGTCGTACATTTCACCCGCGTCTGGGAGTGGTCACAGGCTGACCATGCAAATTGAAAGACCATCCATGCAAACCAATAATTCTTCATAGTAGACCCCTTCGGCTCCGAACATGCCGATGGAACCAGAAATCGGAGATTCTCTTTTTGTAGCACAAAAGGTCAGGACCTTCCACCATCGGCTTGCAGACAGTCAACACACAGTTTGAAATGGAACGATCCGTAAATTTCACGCATTATCTGCACAGGCATGATCTCAAAATTGCTTTGATTCATATGGAAATTTTTACTTCTTTCCGCTGTGAGAAATAACCAATATTGCAAATAGTGGCAAATAGGCCTTGCATTTTCGTCCATGCTGGATACATTTGAAACATCTCGGAGGACTGATTGGCCAAAGCAACTGTAAAATCAGTCGTAAATGGCCAATGTTGTCTTTTTTTCTAAAAGTTTGTGAGAAACATCCGAGTTGATGCTGTGGATGTTTTTTGTTGCCTTTATTGGCGCTTGTTTTTTAACCGTTTTTTGAAGGAGTATTGAAATGACCGAACAGATCGTCCCCCAGAAACCGAAATCTCGTGGCCGCGCCCGTGGTAGTTATGAAATCAGCACCGAACTGCGCATGCGCATCGCCCAGATGCATGAGCTCGGCGCCAGCCTGAAAGAAATCGCCCGCACCTTCAACGACGAAGGCATCCCGGCCGCCCGTGGTGGTCAATGGTCCCAGAGCACGATCCGCGCCGCCCTGAACCAGATGGGCAAGGACACCGGCCGTTTCCGCATCGTCAAGGACGTCAAGGAACTGATCCTCAAAATGCACCGTGACGGCCTGTCCGCCTATCGCATTGCCCAGGAGTTGGAGAACCAGAATGTTCCGAACTCCCGCGGCGAAGTGAAGTGGTACCCCCGCACCGTCGGCCGCATCGTCAAGGGCGGAACCGAAAGCGTCCGCCACTAATCAAGGCTTCATCTCCTCACCTGTTATTTCCCGAGCGGAAATTTCACCGGTAGACTCCGGTGAAACTGGAACACGAACCCCGTATCCTGCAACTGCCGGGAGCCTGATCCAGAAGAAGAGGGTCCTTTTCTGGATCCTCCGGATTGACATTTGAAGATGGAATCTATAGAACAGTGTACCTGAATCAGCTGTGAGCTGATCGGTTCTACCCCAGGAGTTGGCTCCCCATGAAAGTTATCTGCGACAGTTGCCATGCCAAATATTCGCTCTCGGATGACAAACTGACCAAGGGAAAGACCTTTAAGATCAAGTGCAAGAAGTGTGGTCACGTCATCATGGTGAAGCCTGTTGACGAGGGCAATGCCGACGAGGAGTCCACCCGTGTGGTGGATTACAACGCGATGTCCGGGGGCCAGGCGGCCGCCAGCGACGCGGATTCCAAGATCTGGCACGTGGCCATCGGCGACAAGACCGACGGTCCCTTCACCGTGGCCGAAATCGTCAGCCAGATCAGTGCCGGCAGCATACCGCCGGATGCGCTGGCCTGGAATGAAGGTCTTCCGAACTGGGAAAAGATCAGCACCTTCTCCGAGTTTTCCGCCAACTTCCCTGGCGAGGCCTCTGCGTCCGAGCCCGCCCCTGCCAGGCAGGAGTCCGCCCCGGCCAGGCATGAGTCCGCCCCGGCCAGGCAGGAGCCCGCTCCGTCGGCTCCCGCGTCCGAGCCCGCCGCCAGACGCGCCGAACCGGCCCCGGTCGTGCGCAATGAACCCGCACCGGAACCCGCCGCCAAGGGTGGTGGCTTCTTCGGCGCCGAAGAAGAGGATTCCTCCGCCTCCCAGTCACTCAAAGGCCAGCGTCACGAAAACTCCGTGCTGTTCTCGCTGGACAACCTCCAGAACCTCGCCGCCTCCTCCTCCAAGAAGCCCAGCCCACGCCCGGGGTACATCAACCCCTCCAGCCAGGGCTCGGGGCTCGTGGACATCCAGGAGATGGCCGCCTCGATGAACACCAACAAACCGGCCCGCCAGGACGCGATGCCCTTCGATCTGCCGGCGGCCCCCGTCGTGGCCACACCGATCAGCATCGCCCCGGTGCTGATCCCCACGCAGATGGACTCCGAAAAACCCAAGTGGATGGTCCCTGCAATCATCGGCGTGGTCGTGGCCGTCGTTCTCGTCGGCGGCTTCGCGGTCTGGCGGATGACCGGCAATAAGGAAGGCAGCACCCCGCCACCGGTCGCCCAGAACAACAACATGACCCCGCCGGCCAACAATGTCGCCGTACAGAACAACAACATGACGGCCAACAACGTGACGGCCAACAATGGCATGGGCCCCGGCGACATGCCACCCGACATGCCTCCTGATGGCGACATGCCCCCCGATGCCATGACCCCCGACGGCGACATGCCTCCGGACATGCCTCCCGACGGCGACATGCCCCCCGATGCCATGACCCCCGATGCCATGACCCCCGACTCGATGGATCCGCCGAAGACCCCCGACATGGGCGGAAGGGACCCGGTCGTGGTCAGCATGAACCCGACGATGGATCCCGGCATGACCGAGATGACCCCCCCCGACATGCCCCCGAACAACGACATGCCTCCGGGTGACAGCGGCTGCACCAAGGTGTGGTGCATGCTCAAGAACAACGCCCCCGACTGCTGTGCCCCGTTCCGTGGTGGCAGTTCCGAGATGGGCGGCGGCAGCGACGATCCCTGCGCCAACAACGCCAACGAGTCCCTCACCCCCAGTGACGTCAAGGAAGGCATGGCCAACGTCCGTTCGTCGGTCAACGCCTGCTTCTCCAAGTTCGGCATCTCCGGCAAGGTCACGGTCCGCGTCTCCGTGGGCTGCATGGGCTCCGTCCAGAGCGCCTCGGCCTCCGGCGAGCATGCCTCCTCCCCTCTGGGCGGCTGCATCCAGAAGGCCGTCCGCGGCGCCAAATTCCCGAAGTTCAAGAAGCCCTCCTCCAAGTCCTTCCAGTATCCGTTCGTCGGCGGCGGCTGATCGCTCCCCCACCTTTCCGTTTTTTTCCTGAATTCATCACGAATTTTTGCGCCAATCGCGTTCCTTACTTACACTGTGTAAGCTGAAGGAGACGTTCGGTTGCATCCATCCACAGAGTCGATATCCAGATCCCCCCTGTTCCGGGGCATCCTCGTCGTCGAGGACGAACCCGGGCTGCGTCTGGTCATCGAAAGTGTTCTCACCGGGGCGGGCTATCGCGTCGTCAGTGCGACTGATGGGGATCAGGCCCTGACCCTGGCCCTGGCTGATCCCCAGCTCCAACTGATCCTCACCGATGTGCGGCTGCCGAAAAAAGACGGCATGCAGCTGCTCACCGAACTGATGCAGGCCGCGCCCGAACGCACCGTGATCGTGATGTCCGCCTACGGGTCCATTGAGATGGCGGTGACCGCACTCCAGGCCGGCGCCTACCACTTCCTCTCCAAGCCCTTCGGCAAGGATGTCCTGCTTCACACGGTCCGCAAGGCCGAGGAACGCTTCGCGCTGATCGAGGAGAACCGGAACCTCAAGTCTCGCCTGACCGGGCGCGATCCGGACGGCATGCTCATCGGCGTGTCACCGTCGATTCAGCAGGTGCTGCAGAAGGTGCAGAAGATCGCCTCGTTCCAGTCGACGGTCCTGATCACGGGTGAGAGCGGCACGGGCAAGGAAGTCGTGGCCCGCCTGATCCACGGCCTGAGGACTGATCCCGGGCCCTTCGTTGCGGTCAATTGCGGTGCGATCCCGGAGAACCTGCTCGAGAGCGAGTTATTCGGCGTGGTGCGGGGTGCGTACACAGGGGCCACCGAGAATCGGATTGGGCTTCTGGCCCAGGCACACCAGGGCACCCTCTTCCTCGACGAGGTCGGCGAGCTCCCCCTGGCCCTTCAGGTCAAGCTCCTGCGCGTGATCCAGGAAGGTGTGTTCCGTCCGCTCGGTTCCGGACAGGAGACGCGGGTCGTGGTCCGCTGGATGGCAGCCACTGCGCGAGACCTGCCGTCGGCCGTCTCGGCCGGCACGTTCCGGGAGGATCTGTACTACCGCCTCAACGTCGTCCCGATCCACCTTCCCCCCCTGCGTGAACGTCCGGAGGATCTCCTGCTGCTTGCAAGGCATTTTCTGACACGCTCGGCCAGACGCCACGGCGTCGAGGAAAAGGTCCTGTCCCCGGCCGCCGCGGCCCGCCTGACGAACCATCCCTGGCCCGGCAACGTCCGCGAACTCGAGAACTGGATGGAGCGGGTGACGATCCTGTGCGAACATCGCGAAGTCCAGCCGGAAGATCTGCCTGGCGCGCCGGCCGGAAATACCCCGTCCCTGCAAGAAAAAGTCAGCGCGGAAACCCTGTCGATCAAACAGGCCACTAAAGACATAGAACGTATATTAATAACTAAAGCTTTAAATATGACTGGTGGAAAAAAGTTTGCTGCATCTCAACTTCTGGAAATTAGTGAGAGGGCGTTGCAATATAAAATGAAAGTATACCAAATAAAGGAATCGGAGAAAGGAACTTCCCGATGACTTTTTTTGTATGGAAAATTGACTACATGTATCCATGTGTGGCATAAAGGGTACTAAGTAGGTCCATTTGTCACATGGACCGAAGGATGAAAAGATCATGGCGAAAAACTGTATTGGCCTCGACATCGGCTCCTCATCGGTCAAGGTAGTGCAACTCGAAGAGACCCGCAAAGGTCTGGTTCTGGCCAACTTCGGCATCAATCCACTGCCGCCGGAGACCATCGTCGACGGCGCGATCATGAACCAGGTGGCGGTGCTCGAAGCGATTGAAGCGCTATTCTCCAGGCTCGGCATCAAGAGGAAGGAGGTGGCCCTCGCCATCTCCGGCCGCTCCGTGATCGTGAAGAAGATCGCCATGCCCGTGATGTCGCACGCCGAACTGGCCGAAGAACTGAACCTGGAGATGTCGCACCACATCCCGTTCGCCCGCGATGAAGTGGAAGTGGACTACGACATCGTGGTGCCCAAAAACACCGAGGGACAGATGGAGATCCTGCTCGTGGCCGCCAAGAAGGAGGTCGTGCAGGACTACCTCGACATCGTCAGGGAGGCCCGGCTCAACCCCGTGGTCCTCGACGTGTCCGCCTTCGCCGTGCAGAACCTCTACGAAAAGCTTGTGGGCTTCTCGCCCAACGAGACCGTGGTCATGCTGAACATAGGGGCCGTCTCGACCTCGCTGAACATCGTGATCGGCGGCGTTACGACCTTCACCCGCGACATCGGCATCGGGGGACAGACGATCACCGGTGAGATCCAGCGCACCCTGCAGATCGCCTTCGACGAGGCGGAGAACCGCAAGAGGGAAGCCGCCACGGGCATGTCTGTGGATCCCAACATCATGTCCATCGTCACGCGCGTCTGTGACGTGATGGCAGGCGAACTCCAGCGGTCGATCGACTTCTTCCTGAGCTCGGCGCCGGCGACCAACTCGACCCGCGTCGTCGCCACCGGCGGCGGATCGATCATGAAGCCGCTGATCCAGGCAGTCGAGCGCCGCTCCAAGAACTCCGTGACGGTGTTCGACGGCTTCACCGGAGGCGTGGTGGTGGATCCGGCCATGTTTGACATGCCCCTGCTGCAGTCCCAGGCGGCCACCGCCTCGGTTGCGCTGGGGCTGGCCCTGCGGAAACCGGGTGACAAGAGGGCCTGAGAAGGCCCATTGAGGATCTCTGAGTTCCTCAAGGAGAATGGTCCATGTTGCGCATCAACTTGATTCCACAGAAGATTTCCCCGAAGGAAGCCCGGGGACAGCAGGTCCTGTTCCTGATCCTGCTGGTCTGGCTGGCGACCGGCGGCGGGCTCTTCTATCATTACAAGTTCGTGCTGGACACCTCCAGCATCGAGAAGAACCGCGGCATCATCAAGGAAAACAACCGGAAAATCGCCGAGGTCCAAGCGCAGTTGAGCCAGTACAAGGTGCTCCCCGAAGCCGAAAAGCAGAAGCTCCAGGCCGAATACCAGAAGCGGGTGAGCACCGTCGGACGCATCGAAAAAGTGCGCTCCAACCCGGTGTTCGTGCTGCTGGAACTGGCCCGCATCGTGAGCGTCGGCCAGCTTCCGACGGTCACCGGACCAGAGAACAAAACCGAACTGGACACCAACTGGGATCCATCTCCGATGTTCTTCACATCGCTCAACGAGAAGGACAGGTTCCTGACGCTCGAGGGCGTCGCACGAAGCCATTATGATGTGTCCGAACTGGCGCGGCGCATGCGGGTCTCGGCCTACTTCCGCAATCCCGAGATTCTCGAAGCCAAGGTGATGGCCGTCGGCCAGAACGCACAGAAGAAGGACACACCCGAATCGACCATGGTCACATTCAAGATCAAGGCCGTGATGGTGTACTAGGACACGAAACGACGAAGGTGATCTCATGGAACGCATCTACAATTGGATGGCCAAGGCACCATTCACACATAAATTTTTCCTGACGATCTTCGTGTCGGGAGCTGCCATGGCGTACTACTACATGAACACGTATGCCACAGCGAAGGACGAAATCGAGAAGTCCAGGAAAAAAGCCGAGTACGGAGAATATGCAATCCAGGAGGCCCACCGAAACCTGGCCAACGCAAAGAAGGCCAAGGCCGAGATGGACGACATGGAGCAGAAGAGCAGCGAACTGACCAAGCGCATCCCTGTCTCCGTGGACCTCTCGGAGCTCGTCGGCGAGCTTGACCAGATGGCCGACGACATCCGGATCTCCTCGATCATCCCGCAGGAGGACGACACCGACTCCTTCGACTCGGTGGTGGTGCGCCCGATCAAGTTGATCGTGCAGGGCCGCTTCCACTCCATCTGCAGGTTCCTGTACAAGATGTTCCAGATGAACCGGCTGATGGATGTCGGCGACGTGGTGATGAAGTTGCGGGCCAACCCCCAGGGTTCCCCCGACAAGAACCTGCTCGAAGCCGAGTTCACCGCACGGATCTATTATTCACCGTCATTCATTCCGGCGACGCCGGTGACGGCCAACATGAAACCCGACCTTCTCAAGGCCGGGGCCGACCGCATGACCATGGGCCCCGAACGTCCGGCCGGTCCATGAAAGGGAACACCATGAAAACGCTCTTTTTATGGTCAGTGATTTTATACGCGGCCGCATCCATCAGTTGTGGCGGTGGCGAAAGTTCGGGCAGCAAGCCTCCTGCCGGCCAGCCGCCGGCCACCGGCACCCCCGGAGGGGCGACACCACCCCCGCCTCCCAAGGGCCCGCGGACCGCCCAGGGCCAGAAGGGCAAGAACGCCGTGCCCCTGCACAACTTCGCCGACGAAAACCTGACGATTCCGCCGTTCAACGAGAACGCGCGGACCCTCCCTCCGGAGGTCTTCGTCGAGCACGGCAAAGAACAGCGGGATCCCTTCATGGACATGTACGGCCTTTTGGCCGTCAAGGAAGCCGAAGCCCCAACGACGGACCCAGCCAATCCCGAGAGCACCTTGGTGATCCTGCTGGAGAACTTCCAACTGAACCAGTTGACGCTCTCGGGAATCGTCTGGTCGGCAGGACGTGAGAAGGCGCTTTTCACGGATCCTTCCGGCCAGCCGACCATCGTGATGAAGGAAGACCGCATCAGCCGCTCCAATGCGCTGGTCAAGGAAATCACGCATGACAAGGTCCTCGTTGAGGTCCCCGGACAGACGCAGGGAGAAGCTCCCAAAATCATGGAGTTCTCTCTGACCCGTTCGTCGGGCCCCTACCAGGTGCAGTATGACAAGCTCCGCGCCGATCAGCGCGGGATCCGCGTACGCATGTACGGAAAGAACAAGCCGAAGGAGGTCGGACCATGAACAGCCGCCATCCCATCCATCGTATTTTTATCATTGCAGCCGTCCTGGGAGCCTGGTGCATTCCCGGCGGAGCCTGGGGGCAGAACGTCAACAAGGTCCGGCAGATCCGCGTCGAGAAGGCCAACGGCAAGACCGTCCTGTCCATCCCGGGCACCGTCTCCGTGAACTTCACGGCGTTCGCGGTGAACTCTCCACCGCAGATCGTGGTGGAGCTGGCATCCACCTGGTTTGAAGACACGGCCACTCCGATCGAGGTCGACGACTGGACCGTGTCCTCTGTGGCAGTCTCCAATCACGGGAAGACCGGTCAGACCAAGGGACGCGTCACCGTGTTCCTGGCGCGCAAGGCGACCTACAAGGTTGCCAACCGCGGCCTCACGGTCGAGCTGGTCCTGACGCCCGAACAGGCTCCGCCGCCCTCCACCGAGGAGGCCTCCAACCGCCTGGCCCTGTTGAAGAAGCAGGCCGCCGAGATGGAGAAGAGGATTCAGGATGCACAGGCCGCCGCCGAGAAGCTTCGGCTGGAGAGCGAAAAGCTTCAGCAGGAAAGCCGGAAGCGCCGGTCGGATCTGAACGACTCCGGCCGAACCAGGGATTCGCTTTCCAAGGAACAGCAGGAAGCGCGGCGCCAGTTGAAGCAACTGACCGAGTCCCGCGACGCGATCGCCGCCGAGATGAAGACCCTCCAGGGCCAGCTCGTCGCCGCCCGTGAGAACGAGGAGAAGGCCCGCGCCCGCCTGACCGAGATTCAGACGATGACGCGCACCATGGAAGCCCAGCGCGAGAAAAGCCGCGTCGAGCTGGAGAAGACAAATCTTGAACTCAAAGACGAGCTGGCACGCCGCAAGCAGTTTGAACGGGAGATCGAGGCAGCAAAGGCCGAGATCGACCAACTGCGGAAGCTCTCACGCACGGAGACCCAGAACGGCCGGAAACTGACCCGCGAGGCCGGCGAGCGTCTCGCCCAGCTCGAGAAGAACCTGACCACCTCGGAACAGCGCCTGAAGAGCACCCAGGCCCAGGTGCAGACGATGGAGGCCCGCCGGGCCGATATCCTTCGCCAACTGACCGAGGAGGAGCAGAAACTCAAGACGCTGCGCACCAACGCCGAGCTCGAAAACCGCCGGCTGACCGCTGAGATCACGGACCTGCGGAACCAGGCCCGTGACCTGCAGTCCCAGAAAACCCAACTTCAGAAGGAGACCGGGGATCTGACAGCCCGCCGCAATCAACTGCATGAGGCCGTCGAGCGCGAAAGACAGTTGCAGGCCTCCCTGGAAGCCGCCCGGAAGAAGTCCGAGGAACTCCAGAAGAAGGCCGCCCGCCTGGCCGCTGAAGAACAGGAAAAGGCCAGCGTGATCGAAAAGCGCCGCCGCAGCATCGAGACGCTGCTGACCCGCGAAAAAGAGGAACTCTCCATGATCAAGGTCAACAAGACCCGGGAGCAGGAGAGCCTCGTCCAACTGAAGTCCGCCCGCTCGGAGCACCAGAAGCTTCTAGCCCAGGAGGAGACTCGCAAGACCCAGCTGGAGCGCGATGGACAGCGTCGCGAACTCACCCGCCTCAAGGAACGCCAGCAGCAGCGCGAGCAGGAGATCGCCCGGCTCGAGAAGCAGGCCGCCCGTTGGGAAAAGGCCGCCAGAGACGGTGAAGCCGAGATCAAGACGCTGGGCACCCGCGTGGCCCGGGCCAAGTCCGAACTCGAGGAAGCCCGCACCCAGTACGACGCGGCCTCGCAGGAACTGATCCAGATTTCGCAGGCGCGGGACGAGACCCGCGGCCAGTTGCGCGAACTGACGGCACGCCTCGAGGGCATCTCCCGTCAGACCGCCGCGGAGAAGCGGCGCCTCAGCCAGTTGACCGGCCAGTTGACGCAACGCGAGAAGCAACTGAAGGAGACCGAGCGCAAGCTGGAGTCGAACCGGTCCTCGCTGGAGACCCTCGAGCGCAAGCAGGCCTCAAAGGAGAAGGAATTCCACCAACTGACGATCTCCGCGCGTGCCCTGGCCGAGAAGGTCAAGCAGGATCAGGAGACCCTCCGCCAACTGGACTCACGCAAGTCCCAGATCCAGTCCGAACTCGAGACCCTCAAGTCCCGCAAGACCGAACTGGAGACCCGCGTGAATGCCCCGAAGGCCGGACGGGTTGATCCCGAGGAACTGAAGAAGCGCACCGCCCAGATCAACGAACTGGAGACCCGCAAGCAGAAACTGGAGAAGGATCTGGCCCAGCTTGAGACCACGCGGGAAACCCTGCGCCAACTGGAGCTGGACAAAATCAAGGCCCAGACCGAATTGTCCGACCTGGACCGAAAGCGTGTGAAGCTGGCCCGCCAGCTCGATGAGATGAACCGGCAGAAATCGACCAAGACCCGATCCGCGAAGGAAAAGGCGGACCGTGAAGCCGAGATCCGTGCGCTGGAGACCCGCAAGCTCCAACTTGAAAAGGAGCTGGCCCAGCTCGCCGAGCGCAAGGTGACCACCCTGGAGAAGAACGCGCCGGCGCCGAAGACCCCTGTGGCCACCACGGTGGTTCCATCCAGCACCTCCACTGTCGAGATCGAACACGTGGAGTTCGTCGATTCCCCGTGGTCACATCACATCGTGCTCCGCTTCACCTCCATGCCGGGACCGGAGACCCTGTCCCAGAAGGGTGACCTGTGGACCGTGACCTTCCCGCAGGGACAGTTCCGCCAGGATCTGCGCCGCAACATGGACACCACCTCGTACCAGGGACCGGTCTCCCGCGTGCTGACCTTCAACCGCACCACCGGGAAGACCCGCAGCGCGGTCGTGGAGATCCACACCACGGGAACCCGCAGCATGCAGGTCCGGCGCAGCGGCGCCCAAATCCTGATCCTGGTGCCCAAGACCGTCGCGGAAGTGCGCAAGTTCCAGAAGTCCTCCGTCGCCCCCTCCGAGGTCGGCGGCTATGTCGACACGCAGACCGCGGTCAAAAACCTGCCCACCGCGCCGTCCACCCCGCGCAAGGGCATCCGGCCCGCCGGCAACTCCAGCACCGGTAGCAGGAGCGGCTACTCCGGTCGCTTCGTCGACCTGGATTTCAAGGACGCCGAGCTGCACAACGTCATCCGCCTCGTCGCCGAAGTGTGGGGCAAGAACGTGGTCATCCCCGACGACGTGAAGGGATCAATTACGATCAAGTTGACCAACGTCCGCGTCGACCGCGCCTTCGACGTCATCCTGAAGTCCAAGAACCTCGACTGGGTCAACGAGGGCGGCAACATCATCCGCATCGCGACGCTGGAACAACTCGCCAAGGAACGCGACGACCAACTGGCACGCACCAAGACCGCAGTGAAGATGATCCCGACGGAGACGCGCCTGATTCCGATCAACTATGCAAGCGTCGAGGACATCGCCAAGACCATCGAGTCCAATGTCATGAGCTCGCGCGGCAAGGTGACCTTCGACAAGCGCACCAACGTGATCATCTTCGTCGACGTGCCGGCCAAGCTCAAGGTGGCCCAGGAGCTCATCCGCTCGCTTGACCTGCCGACCCCGCAGGTGCAGATCGAGGCCCGCATCGTCGAGGCCGAGACCACCTTCCTGCGTGAAATCGGCGTACAGTGGGGCGGATCGCTGCTGGCCAACTCGGCGTCGGGCAACCCCACGGGCCTGATCTTCCCGTCGAACATCGGCCTCGCCGGCGGCAACATGGACACGATCACCAAGACCAACGGCATTTCCTCGGCGGGCGCGGCCAATCCCGACTTCGCAGTGAACCTCCCGGCCAACACCGGCACCGGCGCCGGCGGCGCGCTGGGCATGACGCTGGGCAGCCTCTCCGGCGCGGTCAACATCAACCTGCGCCTTTCGGCCATGGAGGAGATCGGTCACGTGCGGTCCATCGCGGCCCCCAAGATCACCACCCTCGACAATGTGGAGGCCAAGATCAGCCAGGGCGTTGAAATTCCGTATCCTCAGAGCTCCGCCCAGGGCAACACCGTCATCATGAAGCAGGCTGTCCTGAGCCTGTCTGTGACCCCGCACGTCACCAACGACAACATGGTGCAGATGAAGATCGAGGTCACCAAGGACGAACCGGACCTGACCAACCGCGGCGCCGACGGCTCGCTGGGCATCTCCAAGAAGAGCGCCAAGACCGAGTTGCTCGTCAAAAGCGGTGACACGGCCGTCATCGGCGGCATCTACAAACGCCAGAGCACCCTGCTCTACCGCAAGGTTCCATGGTTCGCCGACATCCCGATTGTGGGCTGGCTTTTCAAAAACCAGTACAAAAAAGATACCCGGAGTGAACTTTTAATTTTCATCACCCCTCGCGTTTTGAACCGGTCGGGTATAATAACGAAGGACTAACCCCTGGGATACCGGGTGAGGTGCATCATGAAAAACACTCTCGTCTTCTGGTTGCTCATCATGGCAATGACCGCCTGTGCGGAAAACAGTTCATCACTGGTGATCCTGCAGAACCAGGCGCCTGAGGACGGCTGCCAGGCCTCGAACTCCGTCTCCGACAACTTCGTGAGCCATGGCACCCTCGACATCGGCGCGGCCAACTTTGGTTTGACGACCCAGTACTACGCGTGGCTGGTTGTGTCCAACAACCTCAAGTCCACCATTGAAAGCAACGGCATCGAACTCAACGCCGTGGAGATGAAGTCCGCCCAGATCGACCTGCGGCTGGGAGCGGCCGGAGCAGGGCTGGAGGACTTCACCAGTTATGTCGACTACACGTTCGTGACCATCTCGCCGGGCGAGACGCGGTCCCTGCAGGTCAACGTGATCCCGCCGAACCTGGCGGGCCGTCTCAGCATCGCACCGGGACAGTTCATCGAGGCGGTCGCGAAGATCCAGCTCGTAGGCGAACGCGGCGGGTCGGACATCAAGACCAACAGCATCAACCTGCCGATCACGATCTGCAACGGCTGCCTGGCCCTCGACATCGGATCCTGCGCCACCGCCACGTTCCCGGACACGGTGTACCTCGGACACACCTGCAACAAGAGCCAGGACACGCCGATCCACTGCTGCCTGGACTCGAGCGCGGGTGGTGGCGAAGCCTACCGCTGCCCTGCGGTGCAATCCACCCCGACCGAATAACAACCATTCCTCCGGCCGAACAGGAAACGCCATGCCCAACACACATGATTATGCCAGCGCCGGCGTGAGCATCGACGCAGGTGACGCCCTGGTCAGCGAAATCAAGAAAATCACCCGCGCCCAGAAAAGCCCGTACCTCATGGGAGGAATCGGCGGCTTCGGCGGCCTGTTCGCGCTGCCGCCGGGTTACCGGGAGCCGATCCTGGTGGCCTCGACCGACGGCGTCGGAACGAAACTCAAGATCGCCTTCTCCACCGGCATCCACGACACCATCGGGTGGGACCTCGTGGCGATGAGCGTCAACGACATCCTGGTATGCGGCGCGAAACCACTGTTTTTCCTTGACTATTTTGCCACCGGCAAACTTGAGGTCGCCACTGCGGCCAAGGTCGTCCAAGGCATCTACGATGCCTGCTCCTCCTGCAATGTCGTCCTGCTGGGCGGGGAGACCGCGGAGCTGCCCGGCTTCTATCAGCCTGAAGAATACGACCTGGCAGGGTTTGCCGTGGGTGTGGTGGATCGCTGCAACCTTCCCGACACGGCCCGCGTATGCGCCAAGGACGTTGTCATAGCCCTGCCCTCCTCAGGGCTCCACTCCAACGGCTATTCGCTGGCCCGCAAGATGATCCTGGACGTGCTGGGCCTGTCCATCGACGCCCCCTGGGATGCCTCCGGAAGAACGGTCGGACAGGAATTGCTGACCCCGACGCGCATCTATGTCAACCAGGTGGTTCCCCTGATCGAGGACGGCCTGATCCAGAGCATGGTGCATGTCACCGGTGGCGGCCTGATCGAGAACCCGCCACGCTCGGTCCCCCCTGGACTGGGCATGGATCTCGAGCCGTCGGCATGGCCCGTCCCGGAGATCTTCGGCCGGATCCAGGACGCCGGCGTGACACCGCTCGAAATGGCCCGCACCTTCAACTGTGGCCTGGGCTTCCTGATGGTCGTCCACCCCGGGGATGAGAGCGCCGTCTGTGCCCGACTGAACGCAATGGGAGAGACCTTCCATCGCGTCGGCACCATCTCAACCCGCCCGGGTGACGACCGCTCCACCCGCCTGGATTGGACATGACCCCCATCGGCGTGCTGGTCTCGGGACGCGGTTCCAACCTCGCGGCCCTGATCGCCCGGACGCAGCGCGACGCCTGTCCCTTCCACATCGCCTGCGTCATCTCCGATCAGCCGGGTGCGCCAGCACTTGACCTCGCCAGGAAGGCGGAGATCCCCGCCTTCTGCCATGAAAAGACCCCCGGAAGGAAGAAACGCGATTTCGAGAGGGATCTTGTCGAGCGTCTGCGAGACCATGATGTCGAGGTCGTGGCGCTGGCCGGCTACATGCGCATCCTCGGACAGACCCTGCTCGAAGCCTTCCCCGGTCGCGTGCTGAACATCCACCCGAGCCTGCTGCCGGCCTTCCCTGGACTGCATGCCCAGGAGCAGGCACACACAGCCGGTGTCCTGTATGCCGGCTGCACCGTGCACCTCGTGGATGCAGGCATGGACACGGGACCGATCCTGGACCAGATCGCCTTCCGCATCCCTGAGGGCCTGTCGTCAGACGACCTGTCGCTGCGCATCCTCGAACATGAGCATCGACTGTACCCCGAGACACTGGCTCGCTTCTGCCGGCATGAATTCTCTTTCGCAGATGGCAGGATCCGGGTCTTCTCCCCTCCCGCATCGCTGCGGTCGACTTTTGAGGCATTTGCCGCATCGCACTGGGCCGGCATGGATCCGGCCAACCGGACCGACAGTGCCCGTTCGACGGTGGCGGTCTCGGCGTGCCTTTGCGGCTTTCCCTGCCGCTGGGACGGGGAAAACCGGAAGGAACCCGGCCTGCTCGAAGCGCTTGGCGCACGAGAGAATGTTGATATATTAGCTATTTGCCCAGAAGTGCTCGCGGGCTTCGGGGTTCCCCGCCCCCGTATCCAGTTCGAAAACGAGGATCCCGGCACTCTCTCCGACGCCCCGGTGATCCGCAATGAACATGGGGAAGACGTCACGGCCACGCTCCTTCGCGCCGTCGGACGCATCTCGGACTGGTGTGGGCGGTTCAACGTCCAGGCCGCCTTCCTCAAGGAAAACAGCCCCAGTTGCGGCACACAAAGAATCCCGTGCCGCGGGGAACGCATTGACGCCCAGGGGCCCCTGGCACGCCGGCTGGACGCGGACGGAATCCGGACCTTTTCGGAAGATAATTTCAAACAAGGACTTGAGTGGCTGGATACAAAGTTTTATGCCCTGTCCGAAAGTCGTGGTCCCGACACGGGAACCGGCGCGGGAAAAAGTTGAAAAATCCTTGTAATATCGGATTGACTTTGTCACTGCATGTCTTTAGAGTTGCGCAGACTTTGGCGCGCGTGAGGAAATCATGAGAAAGCCTCGTCAATTCGGAAATTACTGGCTACTGGATCGAATAAACGTCGGCGGAATGGCCGAGGTATGGAAAGCCAAATCTTTTGGCTCCAATGGCTTTGAGCGCATCGTCGCCATCAAGCGCATTCTTCCCAATATTGCCGAAGACAAAGAATTCATCGACATGTTCGTCGATGAGGCCAAGATTTCCGTCCAGTTGACGCATCCGAACATTGCGCAGGTGACCGATCTCGACAAGGTCGACGATCAGTACTACATCGCCATGGAATATATCCAGGGCAAGGACCTGCGCACCATCTTCGACCGCCTGCACAACAGCCACACGCCGATGGACATCTCCCAGGCCTGCTTCGTGATCATGAAGGTCTGCGAGGGTCTCGACTACGCACATCAGAAAAAAGACAACAACGGCGTAAAGATCGGGATCATCCACCGCGACATCAGCCCGCAGAACATCATCGTCTCCTTTGAAGGCGACGTGAAGATCATCGACTTCGGCATCGCCAAGGCGGCCGGCAAGGCCTCCCAGACGCAGGCCGGGATTCTCAAGGGAAAATTCGGCTACATGTCCCCGGAGCAGGTACGCGGACTCCAACTGGACAACCGCTCCGACATCTTTTCTTTGGGCATCATCCTCTATGAGTTGCTCACCAACGAACGCCTGTTCCAGGGTGAGAGCGACTTCTCCACGCTCGAAAAGGTCCGCAACGCAGAGATCCTGCCTCCCACGGCCTACAACCGCTCCATTCCCGAGCAACTTGAGACGATCATGCTCAGGGCGCTGGCCAAGGAAATGGAAGAGCGCTACTTCACGGCCCTGGACTTCCACGAGGAGTTGCAGGCGTTCATGTTCGCCAACGGCTGGTTCTACAGCCGCAAGGATCTCGCCGACTGGATGAAGCGCGAGTTCAAAAAAGACATCGACGAAGACAAGAAAAAAATGGAGGAGTACGCACAGTACACCTACGACGCCCTGATGGAACTGAGCCCCCACGCAGCCGCCCCCTCACAGGCCCGTCCCGAGGTCAGGCCGTCCATGAGCACGCCCCGGGTTGCGGCCGCCCCGCCGGCACTGAACCAGGGTGGCGGCGAGTTCTGGGACGACGACGAGATCGAGACCGCCATTCATGAGAAAAAGGGCCCCGACGAGCGTATTCCGAAGCGCAAGGGCGCCGCCGCTCCTTTGAGGAAGACGCTCATGGGCATACAGGCCCCCCAACTTCCGGGCATGGCTGGCGTCGAGCAGCAGCCCGACCTTTCTGACCTGTTCAATGAGAGCGATCCGACCCCCGCCGGCATCGCCTATGCCGATCGCCGCCCAGCCCCCTCAAGCCCCCAACGCGCCGAGCCTGCGCAGGCGGTTTACTCCCAGCCGTATGCACCGGCCGCTCCTGCGCCGGCCGGATACGTCCCCATCCAGGAAGAGCGGAAATCCTCCGGTGGCGGCAAGACCGCGCTGGTCATTGTGACCCTGCTGGCCTGCCTGGGCCTGGCCGGATTCCTGGTCTGGTGGTTCGTGCTCAACAAGCCCGGTGTGTCCGAGAGCATGCTGGAGATCCGCTCGGCGCTCAACGGAGAGTGTGTCATCAAGATCAACGACCAGGTGTTGCAGGACTCGCAGGGCAAGCCTCTGACAGCCTGTTCCACGCAGATCACGAAGCCCCACGGCCAGTACAAGATCGACATCCAGAGCACAGGCTACCTGCCATATTCCACGACCGTCGACCTGAAGGCCAACTTCGTGCTGCAGGTCCAGTTGATCCCTGCCATCGTGAAGATTCACATCGACGGCGTGCCCAAGGGTGCTTCCGTGCAGATTGACGACAAGCAGTACAGCGAAAAGACCCCCTGGAGCGGCATGGAGTTCGCACCGGGATCCCACCAGATCGTCGTCTCGCACCCGGACTTCCACCCGTTCTCGGCCACTGAGAACAAGCAGGCCGGCGAAGAGATCCGCATCCAGTATGCGCTGCTTCCAAAGAAGGCGACGCTGACCATACCTGTGATGACCCCCGGCACCACCGTGTGCATCGTCCAAAGCCCCAGCGAGGATCCGCTGCCCAACCAGTGCCAGGTCACGCCCAACTCCCCTTACAGTTTCGAGCCGCAGCCCAAGGTGAAGTACTATATCCGCATCTCCAAGAAGGACCACAAGCCGGCGGTGCTGCCCATGAATCTCGAGGGCGTGACCCTGTGGTCTCCGCCTGCGGTCGTGGCCCTGGAAAAGGCCGATACTCCCACCCCGGACAATCCCCCGGGCGATAATATGCGTCCTCCCATCGTGGTGGTGGTCCCCATGCCTCCGGACATGGTCATGGAAATGCAGCCCGAGATGCAGCCCGAAATGCAGCCCGAGATGCAGCCCGAAATGGGTGGCGGCAACACCGGTACGTTGCGCCTGACTTCCAAGCCGACGGCCATGATCATGGTCAACGGGCAAAACAAGGGCTATACGCCCAAGAAACTGGAACTTCCCGCCGGCACCCACAAGATCACCCTGATCAACAATGAGCAGGGTCTGCGGAAAACCATCTCCGTCACGATCAAGGCCGGTGCCACCGTCACTGAGATCGTCCCCCTCGACGAGTAATCTCAATGCACCCTGCAGTGGCAGCATTTTTCACCTTTTTCCGAGAAAATTTCTATTGTATCGGAAAGGTTTCGAGGGTAAAAGCGTAACATGGCGCGGTTCACGCCTTCAAAGGAGCAGCTCCCATGAAGATCAAAGCATTGTTTTTCTCGGTTTTTCTGGCCATCGCGTTCGCCGGTCCGGCAGTTGTCCAGGGCCAGGCCAAGGAGAAGGTCACCGAATCCTATGACCTCGGCAGTGAGAGTCTGGATGGTGAACTGATGGGGCCTGACGGAGACTTCATGTCCGGCCGTAAGATTTCCATTTTGAACTCGCTGATTCAGTTCCGGGACAACTTCATCATTGAGATGATCATGTCCGCTGAAGATCTGTAAAAAGCGTGTTTTTACATTTTCGGTAATTTTTCATCCTTTTCCTCGCAGGAGCAGGACCTGCGAAATGGAGGGTTGTACCCATGGGAGAACTTGGATCGATTCCAATCAGTTTCAAGATTTATCGCAAGGATCCGTCCGGAAAACCCATTTTCCTTCGGGAAGCCAGCTATGAGCAGGATGTCATCAAGGTAGGTAAGGGCCCTGCGGCCGATCTGCGCCTCGATGACGAGACCGTCGGTCTGATGCATGCCTTCATTCAGACCACTCCCGAAGGCGATATCTTCGTGTCCGACGTCGTGTCCCAGCGAGGCACCATCGTCAACGGACAGAAGGTCAACAAGTGCAAGCTCAACTCGGGCGATGAGATCCTGCTCGGCGATACACTGCTGACCATCAACTTCGCCGAGGTCCAGGCCGCCGCCGAACCTGTCGCTGCCGGTCCCGCCGGCGGTGCGGAGCTCCCCTCGTTCGCGTCCACCGCGTCGCTGCAGGGCATCTCCACCATGGACGTAACCGCGCTGGAGGACACCACCAAAAAGCAGGCCGTGTTCGTCACCTCCTACTTTGAAAACCTGCCCGTCCAGACCAACGTCCTGACCGACATCAAGGAAGGCGAGAAGCCGGGCGTTTTGCCTTTGGTCGCCATCGTCTTTGGCGCCCTGCTGGTGATTGGCGGCATGTTCATGGGTTACAAGTCCCTGGCGATCGTGCAGGAGGAGCAGCGGGTCAACGATGTCATCCGCGACATCGCCAAGGATCGCGGTCTTTCCGACAAGTTCGTCCCCAAAGTCAAGGGTGATTTCGGCTACGAACTCGCATTCATCCTCCTTTCACTCTTCGGCGCGAGCATCCTGTACGCCGGCCTCGGCCGCGTGTACCTGCGCCGTCGCATCCTGGCGAACTTCACGGTGGGCGAAGATCCGTCTTCCGTGTTCACCTGCACCTCCAAACAGTTGCCGTCTCCCAAGTTCCCCTTGGTTCGGACCGATCGAAGCGCCGGTTACCACCTGATGTTCACGGAGACCATGGAAGGCTCCATCATCGATCCGGCCGGCAACAAATACATGCTCACCGAACTGGTGCAGCAGGGTCGCGCCACCAACGCGGACATGCCCGGGACCTATGACTTCCAGATTCCCGACAACCACAGCGCCCGTATCAAGTACAACAACTACGAGTGGCTGATCCGGTCCGTCAACCAGTCCAAACTGGTGCTCCCCTTCAAATTCCAGAAGGGCCTCTTCATGTTCCTGGTTCTTGTTTCCGTCGGCATGTCGACGCTTCTGGCCTGGTACTTCGTTCACCTGCAGAACGATCCCATCTTCTCCGACGACACGGAAGCCCAGGAAACGACGGTGAAAGCCATCGTCAAGCCGCCCGACCAGGTCGCCGAAAAGAAGAAGCAGCTCGAAGAACAGAAACAGAAGGACAAGGAAAAGGACAAGCAGATCTACAAGCCCGAGAATCAGGTCAAGGATCAGGCTTCGGCTCCCCGTGACGCCCGCAGCACGGCCCAGTCCCCCGGACAGGGCGGCGCCGGCGCCGGCGTCAGCCGTGTGAGCGGTCCCCAGGGCATCGGTGTGGCCAACGTCCTTGCCTCTCAGATCTCCGCAATGACGGCCTCCCTGACGGCCTCCAACACCGTGTTCGGCCAGGAGACCGAAGATCTTTCGGACCTGCTCGGTGACGGCGATCCCGACGGCGAAGCGGTCGACGGCGGCTTCGGCGGCCGCGGCGGCTCCGGCGGCGGCGGTGCCGGCGGCGGTCTGGGCATCGGCGGCGGCGGCGGCTCCGGCTGGGGCGGCA
>JAHITJ010000209.1 GCA_018817795.1 Myxococcota bacterium
CCATCCTCTGCCTTGATATCTCATCAAGGAAAATCTTGGATTGCAGCACTTCCAGTATCGAAATCGAAATCGAAATCGGGATCCGGTTGTGGGGATCCTTTTCACAGTTTGTGTATTCCGATGTCAATCAGAACTTCTTGCGACCGCCCTGTTCCCGCTCCAATGATGCATTGACAAATAAAGCGATGCCAATATACTTTGTCCCGGTGCCCAGGAGAGTCAACCCGGATGAGCTACGTACAGCCTTTCATGCTCGGTGATTATTTATTCGTCGAACTTCTGAGCACGACGCCGCCGTACATCATCCACCGCGCCATCGACCTACGGGATGACCCGTTCACCTTCTTCCGCACGTTCAAGAACGTGAACCCCCAGTTCTCCGACGCGAAGAAACACTCCTGGGATCTGGAGAAGGAAGCCGAGACCCTCGAGACGATCCAGCTGCCCGCGGTGCCCGGGTTCTGCGACTTCGGGGACGTGGACGGCCACTCGTACCTGGTCTACCGCTACATCTGGGGACGCAGCCTGCTGCACATCCTGCGCGCGCTCAAGGCCCACAACAAGCGCCTCTCCGAGGACTACGCCGTGCACATCGCCTGCGAGATCCTCAGGACGCTCAACGCGGTGCACGCGGTCCGCGGCGTGAGCTTCCCCAACGGCATCCTTCACCACAACCTCAGCCCGCGCAACATCATCATCTCCTATTCCGGAGAGGTGAATCTGGTGGGCTTCGGACACCGGACCCCAAGCCTGGCCGGCGAGGACATCAACCAACTGGAGTTCCGCAACCTGTCGTACCTCGCCCCCGAGCAGGTCAATCACGGCACGCTGAGCCACCGGACGGACCTGTTCACGGTGGGCAGCCTCTTTTACGAGATGCTCACCGGGACGCCGCCCTTCCTGGAGAAGACCGCGGCCAAGGTGCTCAACCGCATCGCCCGTTGCTCGTACCAGGAGCCCAGGAACGTCAACACCTCACTCTCCCGCGAGCTGGACCAGTTCCTGCTCAAGGCGCTGTCGGCCTACCCCAACGATCGCTTCGTCTCGGCCGGCGAGATGGCCCTGGAGCTGGAGAAGTACCTCCGCAGGCACCACGGACGCTTCACCTCCGGCAAGGTCCGCAAACTGATGGGCAACCTCTTCGGCGAGGACATCCGCGCCGATGTCGCGTTCTTCCAGAAGCTCGAGAGCAGCGTCGATCGCCCGTATCGGCCGCTGGTGCGCAGCATCGCGCCGGCGATGATCGACGAACTGGGCGACACGACCGTTCCGCGGCAGCCCGAGCCGGTGCCCCCCGCCGTGTCGAAAAGCACCGCGCCCAAGACAGATCGCGCCGGTTTCCTCACCAACCCCGGGGAGCCCCCGGTCCGCCGGACCATGACGTACACCTTCGACGAGTACCGGCGCCGGGCCGTCGATCTGCGGCCCGCGGCCGACGCCTTCTTCGAGGACGAGGACACGATCCTGGTGCCGGCCCCCCACGAGCCCAACATCATCCTGATCAAGCCCGGGGCGGCCAGGCCCGCCCGGTTCTCGACCCAGGAGCTGGCGTCCTTCGAGTCCTCCGAGGTGCCCGCCCTCGACGGCGCGCCGCCGCAGGAGCTCTCGCTCACCATCGAGCCCGACGACGACGATGGCGAGGTGCCCGCCGACATCGCCGCCCCCGAGTTGTTCACCCGCAAGGGCCGCACCTCGATCATCGAGTTCGGCGAGATTCAGATCGGGCCGGTCGCAGAACCGGTCGCGGAGCCGGTCGTCGCAGTCGCCAACCCTGTCGCTGAGCCTTCCCTCGAGGACGAGGTCGACGCCCAGTTGGCCGCCTGCAGCGCCAGGCTGTTCGAGGCTTCGGCCCAGGCAAAGGCCCCCGAACCCGCCGAGCCTGCGCCCTGCGCAGGTGCCCCTGCGCCTGCCCCTGCGCCTGCCCCTGCGCCTGCCCCTGCGCCTGCCCCTGCGCCTGCGCCGGAGAAACCCGGCGACGACTCGGGCTCCGGCGCCCTGGTCAACGCCAAGGACGAGCGCGAGCTGCTCATCGGCCACGAGTTCGGCGAGTACGTCATCACCGGCATCCTCGGCTGGGGCGGCATGGGCACGGTCTACGACGGCCTGCAGCCCAAGATCGGCAAGGAGGTGGCCATCAAGGTCCTCAACCCGCACTACGCCGGCAACCAGCACATGGCGCAGCGCTTCCTCGCCGAGGCCCGGGCCGTCAACTCCATCCGGAACCCCAACATCATCGACATCTTCTCCTTCGGCATCTTCGAGGACAAGTACCACTACTTCGTCATGGAGAAGCTCAACGGCATCACCCTGGGCAGCTACATCCAGCTGCACGGGAAGGTCTCCCTCGAGGTCGGCCACGAGATCCTGGTGCAGGTCTTCAGCGCCGTCTCCGCGGCCCACGGCAAGGGCATCATCCATCGCGACCTCAAGCCCGACAACATCTACCTCGAGAAGCGGCCCTTCTTCGACAACTATGTGAAGATCCTCGACTTCGGCATCGCCAAGTTCAACGTCGAAGGCTTCAAGACCTCGGTCACCAACATCGGCGTCCCCATCGGCACGCCGCGCTACATGAGCCCCGAGCAGTGCAAGGGCATCACGGTCACCGAGGCCAGCGACATCTACATGCTGGGCATGATCATGTACGAGATGTTCACCGGGACCCTGCCCTTCCAGAAGGACTCCTACATCGACATGCTCGTGGCACACCTCAACGAGCCGCCCCCGCGCCCGTCCACGCGCGTGGCGATGGATCCCGCCCTGGAGAACATCATCCTGTGGACCCTCGAGAAGGACCCCTCCAAGCGCCCCGCCTCGGTGCTCGAGCTCGGCGAAAACCTGATCCCCTTCCTCAAGGAGAAGACCCGCGGCCGGTAGCCGCAGGACGCCACGCCGATGCGACCATCCGCCCTGCTCCGCGCCCTGCCCAACGTCCTCTCCCTGATGCGCCTGCTCCTGGCCGTGCCGCTGGTCTTTCTGCCTCCGCGTTCGGCCACCTTCTTCGCGATCTACCTCTTCTGCGGCGTCTCCGACGTCCTCGACGGCTGGCTGGCCCGGCGACTGGGCGTGGCCGGCCCGTCGGGCGCCCGCCTGGACTCCGCGGCCGACTTCGTCTTCTTCATGGTGGTGCTCATCGTCCTGATCCGGGCCTTCGGCGGCGATCTGATGGGCTGGCTCCCGGTGGTGCTGTGGATCGTCCTGTTCCGCACCACCGCGCTGATCGTCACCACGGTGCGCACCGGCGGCCCCCTCTTCATCCACACGCTGGCCAACAAGGCCGCCGGCCTGGCCGTGTTCCTGCTTCCCCCGCTGCTGGCCCTGGGCCTGCGCACGGAGGTCATCGTCCCAGCCCTGGCGCTGGGCCTCCTCTCGGCCCTCGAGGAGCTGGTCCTGGTGTGCCGCCCGGGCCCCCTGGATCCGGACCGCAAGAGTATCTTCCTGCCGCGCCAGCTCGCCGGCGCCCGGCCCCGGGAGCGTGAGCCGGACCGCCGGTAGTGTTCCCGCCGCCCCGAAGCGTCCGCACCCACAACCTGGTTGCCTCCGCGCTGCGACCGTGGCAGCATCCGTGCCAGCCCTGCATCAACATGATCCTGTTCTCGGACCGGGCCGACACCCCGCCCGCGGGCTGGTTCTGGATGGTCACCGACCTGTCGTCCACCGTCGTCCTCAAGGAAGGCTGCGCCTACCGGCTCACGCTGAAACTCAAGGGGGACTATCGCAAACACCTGTCCGTCCGCGACAACAACCCCATGTACTTCGACAACCTCTTCGACGTGCGCATCGTCAACATCCGGTGAGCCTTGCGACCGTCTTCTTAGTCCATGCTGCTTCCTCCCAGGCGGCCTGGTCAGACTGGTCAGACTGTCCGACGGGCCACCTCTTCGTCCGTGACTCCCCCTCGCGTTCCAAACGCAAAAATTGCCGCGTGCATTTTCCGTAAGGCGTGGTATATTCTTACAGTCCGCCCGCAACCCCGGCGACAGAGAGTCCCAAACATGCGCAGATCCAGTTTCCTCGTGTTGTTCTCGGCGGTCTTCATCGCACAAGCCCACGCCGGCGAGCTGCAGCCCGACTGCCGGGCGGAACTGATCCTCGGCATGGGACCCAACCAAGGTGACAAGACGGGCGTCCAATCCGATCTCCAGGGACAGTTGCGGTGGGGGCCCGTCTTCCTGGGAGCGGAAGCCTTCGCGGGGTCCTACTTCACGCCGATCCTGCCAAATCCGTCGGATTCCCACGCCCTTTACCAGAACCGGGGCGTCACCGGCTGGCTCGGCGGGCACCACGGCGTTTTGAGCCTGGCCGTGCGTTTCACGCGAATCACAGAGCAATGGTGGGGCGCCGGAGACGGCAGCGTCAACAACGGAAATGACGACCTCCTCAAATCCTGGATCTACGACGACCATGTCGAGAACGAGCGCACCGACCACTGGGGATTGGCCCTCGGATGGGCCTTCGCGCCGGGCCACCGCGTGGAAGTCCTCGGTGACTGGGGTCGCCAGCTGCGCGCCCGGTACGACCGCGTGTTTTCGCACGCCCTGGTTTCGGCCGAGGCGGGCATGCACCGGATCGAGTACGATCCGTTCCGGGAGCCCGTCTGGTACACCGCGCAACTCTCGGTGCGCTTCTCCCCGCTGGGGAGGCCGCTGGCCACCTCCCACTTCCATGTGATCGTCGGGCTCGGCGTGCATCTCTTCGACTTCCCCGCCGACTCCCAATGGCACTCCTCGGACACACCCTTTCCGGCGGTCTTCCTCAAGCTCGCAGGCGTCTTCTGACCTCGCGGCGCGGTCGGGCGCAGGGGACCTGCCCGCTTCATCG
>JAHITJ010000210.1 GCA_018817795.1 Myxococcota bacterium
ACGGCCAGCTCGGTGACGATACCACCGTCGATCGATCCTCTCCGGTGCAGGTTTCCGGTCTCACCAACGTCTTCGATGTCGCGGCCGGCGGCAACCACACCTGCGCGATCGACACCGGCGGCGGCACCTGGTGCTGGGGACAGGCCGGAAACGGCCAGACCGGCGACGGCGCGCCCTTCGGCAATCGCCTGATTCCCGTGCAGCCGGACTGGAGCCAGACCGCCGTGGCGATCGCCACCGGTTATCAGCACACCTGCGCAATCACCGTCAATGGTGCCGTCTACTGCTGGGGCGAGAACTCTTCAGGACAGTGCGGCTCGGGCAGCACCTCGGATCGCTCCCGACCGAACCTGGTCAACGGCGTCAGCAACGCAGTGGCCATCACCGCCGGGGATTCCCACACCTGCGTGCTTCTCAGCACGGGCATCATCCGCTGCTGGGGCCTCAACAATTATGGCCAGCTCGGCGACGGCACCACGACGATGCGCCTCCTCCCCGTGGAAGTCCTCCCGTAGAGCCTCGCCGGATTTGCACACACTCAGTGCACGGCCCTTCGCCGATGGTAAAAAGTGGGTGACGTTTGCTTTCGGCAATGGTATGAGGATCCAAGATCAACTGGAGGTGAAAGATGAGTGTGTTCGATCAAAGGGCCGAATCCTGGGATGCCAACCCCCGTCGACGCGAGTTGGCTCGGCACGTCTTCGAGACCATGACCCGGCTGGTCGCCTGGGATCGTTCGTGGCGGGTCCTCGACGCAGGCGCAGGAACGGGTCTGCTCACCCTGGCGGTGGCCTCGCGGGTGGCCCACGTCACGGCCGTGGACACGAGTCCCAAGATGCTCGAAGTGCTGGCAGCCAAGGCCGCCGGTCTACCCATCACCACCATGCTAAAACCCCTCGAGGCGCTGGGCCTTCCTGCGGTCCCCTTCGACGCGGTCGTCTCATCCATGGCTCTGCATCACGTCACCGACACCGCTGCTGCCCTCGCCTCTTTCGGGCGCGTCCTGCGTCCGGGCGGTCACCTGCTGCTGGCCGATCTCGACCGCGAGGACGGCACCTTCCACGAGGACAACACCGGCGTGGCACACTTCGGCTTCGATCAGACCGCCCTGTCGGCGGCCCTCTCGGATGCCGGCTTCTCCGACGTCAGTTTCGTGAACGCCTGGAACATGCCCAAGACGATCACCGACGGCACCGTCCGCACTTTCCCGATCTTCTGCCTCCACGCACGCGTCCCTGAACGTTAATAAACAATTAAATATCATCCCTTGTTTTCAGTTTAAAAAAAGCGTGCCCTTTTTCCGGAAAGGAGAGAACTGGAGAATTGGGAAAGTCGTCAGGTCGAGTTGGAGTACGAAAGGAAGTACGATGTCTTACAGGACCGGAAAAAGGGCACTCCGGTCTTTGTAACGGGATCTCCTGTCGCATTTATTCCCGTGCAGTTGAAAATTTTCAGTCCACCCGGAATTCGGGAGGTTCCACAGGCTGGAGATCTGCTGGAGGTGATTCAAGCTCCCGGAGAATCGCCTCGCTCTTGGCACGGCGCTCGACCAGCGCGTGGGGCGGATAAAACATGGACGTGAAGAAGGACCACTTCCAGGAGGCCGGGTACTGGACGAACTCGAGGTGTTTGAGGCCCGGCTTGCGTGCCTTCCGGTCGATGATCCAGTATCGCAGGGTCGAAACCACAAAGCACTCACGCACAAAGTTTCGTTTCTCCGCCTCGGTCAGGACGTGTTCGGGGACGATGTAGAGGCGCTCGTTGCGCAGCTGGGAGGTTGCGTGCACGACCCTGCTGTTTCGGGCGAGGTAGTAGCGGAACTGCGGGCTCGAGTGGGTGCGGCGGTGCACGGCGATGGTGTCGCCGAAGCGGCTCATGTTCCTGGCCGTCCGGGCCAGCAGCACGACGTCGAGCCGTCCGTCGTAGGGAAGTCCTGCGCGGGGACGTCCCAGATCCGTCCGCACCCCGTGGCTGACCAGTTTTGCCTTGTCCAGCAGACGCCATTCGTTCGGGACGGCCCAGGCGGCCCAGCCGGCGAACAGGAAAAACGTCAGAACGGGAACCCCGGTCAGACATTGGAAGCGAAGACGCTGCAGCCGAGAGGCGTCAGCCTTGAAATAATGAACGTGCGCGCCGGCCCAAGCTGAAATCCGCCCGAGGAGGACCGGCTCCCAGCGCGCGCCGGCCTGCCAGACGAGGACCAGTCCGGCCGCTGCGGTGACGGCAAAGGCGGGCATCAGGTAGTGAAGAAAGAACACGTGCACCCAGGATCCGTACTTGAATATGTACAGATACAGCAACCCACCACCGCCAAAGACGCCCAGCACCAGCGGCAGGCGCCTGAAACGCAGAACGTAGGCGACCACACCCGCAGCGGAGGCCGCCAGCACGGGGGCCCCCACGTAATCGAGCAGCCGTGCGCCGAACCGGGTCAGCCATGCCCCCGTGGCCACCTTCGCCGAGCCGCCGCCGGCCCGCCAGCGCGCCAGACCCCATAGTCCGTCACTCTCGGCGAAGTGGTTCATCCATTTCCATAAAATCAACAGCCACAAGGCGCAGAACACGCCGTAGGCGGCAAAGAGCAACCATCGGCGCGGTCTTTGGGCGATCAGGAACAACC
>JAHITJ010000211.1 GCA_018817795.1 Myxococcota bacterium
CCTGGGCCACGGCGACGTCGCCTTCGCGGGGGGCACCGCGGCCAACGTAGGGGAGCTGCGCGACCTGGGCGGGGACGTGATCGTGCCTGGTGGCTTCGTGATCCCGATGGTTGAATACAAAATCTTCTCCGTGGACACCGGCTTCGAGGACACCCTGACCCAGGCGACCACGGATCCGTCCTGGGACGACCCGTCATCCCGAATGACCATCGTGGACGGATTGCAGCAGTCGATGGCGTCCTTCCCCGTGCAGGCCGACCTGGTCGCGCGCGTCGAGGCCCGCATCGCACAGGAATTCCCCGGCGCGAAGGTGCGCTTCATACCGTCCACCAACGCCGAGGATCTCGCCGGGGTCGCCTCCTCCGGGCTCCATGAAACCGCGGTCTTTGATCCCGCGGACCCGCAGGCGACCGTGGAGCGGGCGATCCGCGCGGTGTGGGCCAGCCTTTGGAGCCTGCCCGCCGTCGAGGAGCGCGCGCGGGCCTCGATCCCGCAACTGGACGTGGGCATGGCCATCCTCGTGCAGCCCGTGGCCGCCGGGGAGCCGGCCGCCGGCGTGGCCGTCACCGCCAACCTCTATGATCCCGCGCCCGGCGGCGAGGACGCCTTCATCATCAATGCCCAGCAGGCGGGGGGCAGCGTGGCGCAGCCCGGGCCCGGAGATCTCGCCGACTCGCTCGTCTACTACTATTTCCACAACGGGCAGCCGGCGACCTACTACGCGCACTCGAGCCTGGTGCCTGAGGGCGGGACCGTGTTGACGCGCTTTGAAATGTTCCAGCTCGGACGCGCCCTGGACGCGATCCGGAGCCACTTCCGTTCGATTTTCGCTCCGCCGGCGGGCTATGGAGCCCTCCCGATGGAAGTGGAGTGGAAGGTGGTCTCCGATGAGGACGGCGACGGCACCCACATTGAAATCACACAGGCCCGGCCGTATCCGGGACGGGGAGAATAATCATGAGAACCTTCCTTCGATTTGCCTTTGCGCTTGCCCTCGGTCTGGCCCCGGCGGCCTGCGACGACGACCCCAACAACACCAACAACACCAATAATATCAACAATGTCAACAACGTGAACAACATCAACAACGTCAACAACACCAACAACCTGCCAGGCCCCCTGGGCGGTGAGCTGGTCCTGGAGGAATACGAGATGATCGGCAGCCATTACAGCCGGATGACCGGCGTCATCGGCGCCGGTGGTTTTCCGGTTTGGCAGGAGGAGACCCTGGTCGAGGGCGACTGCAGGCTGCTCAAGTACGTCGCCCACTACTGCGAGGCCTACTGCGAGGGGGTCTGCGTGGCCGAGAACGTGTGCGAGCCCTGGCCGACCTTCGTGGACGGTGGGACGCTCACGATCACCGGCGCCAAGACCGCCATCGCCGCCGATCCGGGCGACTTCGGGTTCTTCGGCGCCAACGGCTACTCCTGGTATGGCGATGCCGCCGATCTCTTTGACGACGGCGACGTGCTCACGGCGAGCTTCTCCGGTGGAGCGGCGGCCGCGTTTTCCGTGGATGCATCGGGCGTGGCGCCCCTGGTCCTGACCACGGTGCAGAACGATGAGATCACCCTCGAAAACGGCGGCGACACGGTCTTCGAATGGGTGCCCGGCACCGGGTCCGGCACGCGGGTGCGCGTCACGCTCAACGCCAACTCCTCGGGGGGCCACGGATCCCCTTACCTGGCCATCATCGAGTGCGACACCGCCGACGACGGCAGTTTGACCATCCCGCAGGCCCTCATCGAGGGCTTCCCGGAGACCTATCGCTGGGAGATGTGCGCCGGCGTCGACTGTCCGCTGTCTTCGGCCATGCGCTACCGTCGGGGCATCATGCCCGTCGCCGGCGGGGACTTCGACTTCCGCGTGGGCTCCAGCGTCAGTTTCTGGATCGTCCACCAGGCCATGCAGCGGTGAGGAAATCCCCGGAAATGAGAGTCGTCTTCATGATGCTGAGCGTTCTGGCACTCCTCGGATGCGGTCGAAAGTCCGCCGTAGACCGGGAAGCCTCGCCGACCGATCCCGCGATCCCGGCGGTCGAAATCGTCGAGAGCTGGCCCGTGGAGACCGACCTGGGCCTGTCCGACATCCCCGACGCCCACGAGGTCTGGCCCGCCATGATCGACGGCGCCACGCGCACGCTCGAGATCGCGCATTTCTACATCAGTGACGCCCCCGGAGGGCGGATGGAGCCGGTGCTTTCGGCCGTCGAGCGGGCGGCAGCGCGCGGCGTCGCTGTGCGCCTGCTCGTGGACGAGAAGTTCTACGCGAAGTACCCCGTGTCCGTCGAACGGTTCGCCCGCGGCGGGAAAATCCAGGTCCGAAGGCTCGATTTGAGCGCCCGTGGCGGCGTCATGCACGCCAAATATTTCATCGTCGATGGGCGGGACACCTACCTGGGCAGCCAGAACTTCGATTACCGCTCCCTGGAGCACATCCACGAGATCGGCGTCCGCGTCCGCAGCCCTGAGATCGCCGAGGTTTTCACCGGGCTCTTCGAGTACGACTGGGCCGCCGCCGGGGGGCAAAAGCCACCTTCAACACCGCAGCCGGCGCCTGTGCCTCCGGTCACCGTGCGCGTCGGCGCCGACGAGGTCCGGCTCGCGCCCGCGGCCAGTCCGCAGGACCTGCTTCCGCCGGGGCTCCCGTGGGAGCTGCCGCTGCTGCTGGCCCGGCTGGACGCTGCCAGGAGCACCCTCGACGTCGAGGTCCTGACCTACACGATCAAGACCCCGGCCGGGCAGCCCTGGACGCTCCTCGACGAGGCCCTGCGCCGCGCGGCCGGACGTGGGGTGCACGTGCGCCTGCTGGTGTCGGAGTGGGCCCTGCGTGACGCCGCCGGCAAGCGCAGCGACGGGGCCGACGCGCTCACCGCGCTGGGAAAAGTCCCCGGCGTCTCGGTCCGGGTGCTCGTGATTCCGACAAGCGCCAAGGGCGAGATTCCCTTTGCCCGGGTGGCCCACGCCAAGTACCTGGTGGCCGACGGAAAAAGCGCCTGGGTGGGCACGAGCAACTGGGAGAGCCGCTACTTCACCGCCAGCCGCAATGTGGCGCTCTTCCTCGAAGGCCGGGCCGTCGCCGGACCCCTGGCGCGGATCTTTGAACACGCCTGGCGCGGGGCCTGCGCCAAGCCGCTGCAGTGAATCTGTGGGGGGGCGGTCTATTTCGCCCAGAAGTCCTTGGCGACCTTCACGGCGAAGGTGCCCTTGACCGTGCTGCCCTTCTCGCTGGTCAGGTCGATGCTGCCGCAGAGCCACTCGGGGGTGGCCACGGTCAGGGTCGCCTTGCCCTTGGCGTTGGTGCCCGTGAGCGCCGGGCCGCCGTTCTTGCCGCCGACGAAATAGTTCACCTGGAAGATCTGCTCGGGGTCCATCCAGCCGGGCTTGGCGTACTCACCGGTGGGCACCTTGAGGGTCTTGTACAGTGCTTCCTGCTTCTCGAATTCCACGTCCTCGCTCTTGGTCTTGAACGAGATCAGCACCGCGATCTCCTTGGGGTCCTTGGGCATGTCGATGCCATAGGGGCCCAGCGCCACGTCGTAGTTGCCGATGGCGACGTAGCCGAGCTTGGCCAGGGCCTTGTTGTTGTAGCGCATCCCGGAGATGTAGCCGGTGCCCATCTTCGTCGAAAACGGGGTCTCGAGCTTGAGGCCGTCGCCCTCGGCGGGGGTGAACTCGAGCTGGTTCTTCTCCGTGCAGGGGGAGCCACCGGCCTTGGCGGTCTTGTCGTCGGCCTTGCCGTCGGCCTTGGCGCCGTCGTCGGCCTTTTTCTTGCCGCAGGAGACGGCCAGTCCCAGGGAAAGGGTGGCGGCCAGGGAGAGAACGAGGGTCTTGCGGATTGAGCTGAACATGTCGGTGCTCCTTTGTTGAACGGTTGTACACGCAGCGTGCAGCCCCGAGAATACCCGACCTGCCGCCGCCGTCAACCCCTGAGGTGCGAGCCGTCAGGGCGATCGAGTTCTCATTTTTCTGGACAAGAGGATCCACGTCGTATCCGCCTGGAAACTTCGGGGGGCAAAGTGCCAAGTCGAAATCGAAATCGAAATCGAAATCGAAATCGATTTCGATTTCGGGGGGAGTGGACCCTTCAGCGAATGAATTGAGTTAGAACTCGACTGCCCTGTGCGAGCCGTCCGGAGGGATCATCTTGGCGGGGGAGGGGGGGGGATGTCCAGGGGGCCCTGCCGCATCGACGGTCCCGGACGGCGGTGCGACTTGGCCGCGTCGAGGCGCTGCTGCTGCGCTTCGGTCAGCAGGGCGCGGATCTCCTTCTCCACCTTCTCCTGCACCGCACGGATGCGGGGAAAGTTCTCCTCCAGGATCTTCTCGAGCTCGGGGTTGTAGCGCTCGTAGATGGCCCGGACCTGCCGATCCTGCTCGGGCGTCAGGTTGAGTTGGTCGATGAGTTGCCCGTTTGGGGGGGGGCCATGGGGTCCGTGGGGCCCGCCCGGTTCATGCCTGCCGGGACCCGCGCCCGTCAGCCAGCGGGTCAGGCCGACACCGGTCCCGAGGCCCAGGGCGTACAGCAGCACGAGCAGCAGCCCGGAGATCCACTGAAGTCTTCGTGCGGACAGCGGTCTCATGGTCCTCCTCCGATCAGGTCCAGAAGCTCGGCGGTGGTGGGAGAGTGCTCCGTGGCCGCCCAGGTCAGGAGCGTGTATTCCGGTCCGTACCTCGTCGGAGCGGCCGCCTCCTGCGGAAAGAAGTTGTGGAGCACCAGCACCACGCCCGCGGCCGCGGCCGCACACAACGCCGCGCTGCGGACCCGCCGGTACAGGGACTGCCACACCGACAGGGTCAGCGCCCGGTCGGCGAGGATCTCCGCGGTCAGCGCGGCGGTCACCCGTTCGAACTCCAGCGGATCCGGAAAGGGATCCAGAAGATGCAGATCCAGCTTGTCCTCATTCATGGGAATCCTCCCCGGTCACGGCGGTCAGCCGGGCCCGCAGCTTTTTTCGGGCCTCGAACAGCGACTGTCGGGACATGACCTCGGAGACCTCGAGCAAGGCGGAGATCTCCGCGTGGGTCCAGCCTTCCAGGTCGTGCAGCAGCAAGACCTGGGTCTGCTGTTCACTCAGACACTTCACCGCGGTCAGCAACAGGTCGCGAAGCATGAAATCAGCGTCCCCACGTCCCATTTGATCCGACGTGGCGAGCCGCATGGTTTGGCGAGCCAGCTGGTTGCGTTTCAGTTGGTTGAGCGCCCGGTTGCGCACGATCCGCAGCAGCCAGCCGGAGAAACGACCCGGATCCCGGCAGCCCTCGATGCCGGAGAAAGCTGAAAGAAGCGAATCCTGCACGATGTCCCTGGCCTCCTCGGGCGCGCGCACGATCGAGAGGGCACAGCAGTAGGCCGCCCTCCAGTGCGCACGGACCAGCCTGGAAAAAGCTCCCTCGTCCCCCGAACGGGCGTGTTTCACCAGTTTTTCCACTTCCTCTCCGGTCAGCACACCCTCGTCACTCCGGTCCGCACGACAGAAGACAGACGGCGCATGCAGAATGTTATAGACCAACGGAAAAAACAACCAACCCTGCCTCCAGGAGCAGGGCGATCGAGTTCTAAATTTTCTGGACAAGGAGATCAAAGTTTCATCCATTGTCAGAGTTTGAGGATATGTTTGTCCATGGCACGTCTGCGCCCAATCAGCACACGACGGCGTGGGTCAATCGCCAGACCGCGGCCCGGACAGGACCGTCCCAGCAGAAACCGTGACCGTGACGCTGCCCGGCGAACGAAGACGTTCGCTAAGCGGAATCGTCAACGATTCCGCAGGTGACGGTGGAAGCTCCGTTTCACTGCGCTTCGCGGATTCGGTTCGTTCATCGGCCCGGAGGGCCACCTCGTTTCGGCCAAGGCCAAAACCACCGGCAACCGTCACCGTCACCGTCACCGTGGACCCCTGGCGAGCTAATCTCCGAAATTAGAACTCGACTGCCCTGCCTCCAGGAGGATGTCCATGAAGGAAAACCGCCCCTCGCGACACGATCCTCTAACAAAAGGCCCCTCCAACTGTCTTGTGCCCAATAGGTCCGACCCATGGGCCTGCCCGGAGGTTTTCCAATGACAACAAAAATTTCCTTAACCGTGCTATTGGCTTGTTTTCTCGTGATTCCGGTCGCCTGCGACGATTCCTCATCCAGGACGGGCAACAACTCCAGCAACATCAACAACGCCGAGGACGCCAACAACACCAACAACACCAACGACGCCAACAACACCACCAACAACAACACGAACAATCAGACCGGCTCGGACCTCTGCGCCGGCGTGGATGATGCCGCGGAGTACACCTGGTCCGAGTCCGCCGAGCGCCCCATCACCCTGGACGGTTCGGCCATCACCGCCGGCGCGGGCGTGACGGTCTCGGGCACGACGGCGACGATCACCGCCGGCGGGGTGTACCGGATCACGGGGACCCTCGCCGACGGCCGCCTCGTCGTGAACGCGGGCGTCTCGTCCCGGGTCGTGCTGATCCTGGACGACGTCAGTCTCACCTCCGCCACCGACGCGCCCATCGAGGTGCTCGCCGCGGGCAAGACCATCATCCACCTGCCCGCGGGCACGACCAGCACGCTGACCGACGCGGCGACCCGCCCGGGGACCACCTCGGCCAACGCCACGCTCCACGCGTCCGGCGATCTCGCCTTCGACGGCGCCGGCGCGCTGATCGTCCATGGCAACTACAACGACGGCATCCGCAGCATGAAGGGGCTCACCGTTCACGGCGGAACCCTGACCGTCGACGGCCAGGACGACGGCCTCGTGGCCGAGGACTGCGTCGTGATCCACGCCGGCACGTTCTCCATCGACGCCGTCGGCGGCGACGGCGTCCGGGCGGAGAACTCCGTCAACACCCAGCTCGGCTTCGTCCATGTCCTCGACGGCAACTTCACCATCGATGCCGGAAACGACGGCCTCCAGGCCGAGTCCGACCTGCTGATCGAGGGCGGCTCCTTCGAGCTCACCTGCGCCGGGGGCGCCACCGGCGTGGCCAGCGATCTCATCTCCGCCAAGGGCCTCAAGGCCG